>NZ_JAHPRO010000086.1 GCF_025562455.1 Acinetobacter sp. WU_MDCI_Axc73 | reverse complement strand
TCTTGATCTCCTGGTGCAACATAGTCCCCAAGCAGTTCCATAAAGCGCTTAGACATTTCGCCATATAAGGAGAAATTACTGGATAGCACCTGAATGCTATGTTGCTTGATCAGATCCTGAATGTGAAATACAGGAACACCCATTTTGATGCCTAAGTCTTTCGCTTCCTGACTTCTGGCCACAGCACAGCCATCATTGTTGCTGAGTACAATGGTCGGGCGATCATTCAAGGCAGGATTAAACACACGCTCACATGAGACGTAGCAATTATTCACGTCGACTAACGCGAATATTTCATTTTCACTTTGCATTGTTATTCTTCTTGTTATGAGCGGTGATAAATACGCTTTAAATTAAAAGTCACCACACCCCAGATTGAGATGGTCTGACTGTCATCAGGAATGATGTGATTGTAATTCGGATTTTCAGCCTTCAACCAAAGTTCTGGAAGCGGATAATTTTCATCACCAAATATCTCTTTGATTTCAGACTTGGACATCTTATTGGTGATCATCAGCCGCTTAAT
>NZ_JAHPRO010000085.1 GCF_025562455.1 Acinetobacter sp. WU_MDCI_Axc73 | reverse complement strand
GTGGTACTCCAGTCCCCATCTGCATCTTTAATGGTGTAGCTAAATGTTTCTGTGAGCTTGCCTCCATCTTTTAATGCATTCACGGTTGCGTTATTTGGGTCAACGGTATAGCTGTAACTACCATCGCTATTGAGTATCAGTGTGCCGTAGTCACCTGCAAGTCCTGTTCCACCAACATTATCTGTTTGTTCTGTTGTTGAGCTTCCTTTGCTGACTCCTGTCACTTGTGTTGCATCTACACCTAAACGGTCAGCAACATCTGCACTATTGCTACTACCACCTGTGATCACGTTTCCTTCAAGTGCTGTACCGTCTTCTGTCACTGTGCCTGTGTCAGCTTTCGCTTCTGGGGCAGTATCTGTAATGAGAATGACCAGATCAGTCGCTACTGAGCTTTCATCGGCATTGTCTGTCACTATAATTGGGAAACTATCACTTACGCTGCTATCACCACCGCTGTGGTTTTTGCTGGTGCCACTTTGTTGGTAGCTATAACTGACTTTGCCTGTTACTGGATCATAGTCGGTAAGGGTCAGTGTTCC
>NZ_JAHPRO010000084.1 GCF_025562455.1 Acinetobacter sp. WU_MDCI_Axc73 | reverse complement strand
CCAAGAGTTCGCTGGTCAGAATGGTCGTGACACCAATCGTGATAGATTTCAGTCCATCTGCTGCGTTGACGGTAAACTCGCCTTGTACTGGGGTCGTTGCATTTTCGGCAATGCTGTTCGCACCAAGCGCTGATCCATTATGATCAGTGATAACCACGTTAGGTGCGCCATCGGTATGTCCGTTAATGGTGATGGTAATGGTCGCTGTCGATTTATCTCCATCTCCATCGGTAATGGTGTAGCTAAATACGTCTTGGAGGCTTTGGTTATCTTTAAGGGCATTTACTTCCGTATTGTTATTATTTAATTGGTAGGTGTAACTACCGTCAGCACGGAGAATTAATGTTCCGTATTCTCCATTCACTGCTGTATTCAATGCGCCATTTGCTACGTGTTCACCTGACGCAACTGTTCCAGCCTGTACTCCACTGACGTTAGCTTTGTCTGCGCCTTGGGTATCAGCTGTATCTCCACTAGATACGCCTCCTGTCAGTACGTTGCCACTGACTGGATTAGGTACGCTGTCTTCTGTAATGCTATTCGTGTCAGGCTTCGCAACAGGTGCGTCATCTATAAT
>NZ_JAHPRO010000083.1 GCF_025562455.1 Acinetobacter sp. WU_MDCI_Axc73 | reverse complement strand
GTGGATACCACTGCACCGGTAGTAACTTTCGCGGATGTATCGACTAACGATACAACTCCTGCATTGACCGGTACGATTGATGATCCTACTGCGACCGTTGTAGTGACTGTGGATGGCGTGGATTATCCAGCAGTGAACAATGGTGACGGTACCTGGACGCTTGCAGACAATACACTTCCAGTGTTGGCAGATGGTCCGCATACGGTAAGTGTGACTGCAACAGATGTGGCAGGTAACGTTTCAACTCCGGTAACAGGTACAGTGACTGTTGATGCGACAGCACCAACACTTGCGATCACGACAGATGACCTTGCACTTGCGGCAGGTGAAGATGCCAACATTACCTTCACGTTCAGTGAGGCGGTTGCAGGCTTTGATGTAAGTGACATCACGGTTGTAGGCGGTACATTGACTGGCCTGACTACAACGGACAACATCACCTGGACAGCAGTGTTCACACCGGATGGTACAGGCACAGCACCAAGCATTGCCGTGGCTGATGGTAGCTACACAGATGTTGTGGGTAACCTTGGTACAGGCGATGTACTTGACGGTACAGACGGCTTTATCGTTGATCTT
>NZ_JAHPRO010000082.1 GCF_025562455.1 Acinetobacter sp. WU_MDCI_Axc73 | reverse complement strand
AACTATGGGAGTCCAAAACAACAGCTCGAAATACTGTTGGATTGGACGGGTATTTGACCTTATCTACTACAGCCCCTTATTTAATCAAATTTATTATTATGCCAAGCTCAATCAGAATGAGTTTTCTTATGGAAATAGTCTTGATATATCAGGCATTGTTTTAGAGCATTTTAAATCTTTCATTCAGAGTGGCGATGTCTATTGGAAACAAAAAAGTGATGCTCCACTTACATGGTCAGAACAAAGCTATCAGCTTGAATTTTCTTGGCAAAAGAGCATTGAAAAACAGACTGAGCACTTAGATTTTGAGTTGGTCAATGGAAATGTTCGACTCAATTTAAAATCGAATCCACATCTTCAAATTCTTGTAAGTCAGCCACTTTGTTATATCGATATTCACAAGAATACGGTAGGGCAACTCTATAGTGAATATACATCGGATTTACTGTACTACCTTTGGCGGATGCCAGAGATGCCTGCGACGGTTTTGACTGAGTTCGAGCAGCTTACCCATCAATCTACAACGATACATAACTTGCCGAAACCTGGGTTTCTTCAAGAGATTGAAGTCTTACAGGGTAATCCCCA
>NZ_JAHPRO010000081.1 GCF_025562455.1 Acinetobacter sp. WU_MDCI_Axc73 | reverse complement strand
GCTCGATTGATGCAGAAGCTAGGTATACAAGGTGTTTGGCGTGGTAAGAATAAACAAACCACCCGTAGCCGAGATGATCAAAAACGAGCAGATGACTTAGTAAAACGCAATTTTAATGCAGATCATCCTGACCAGCTGTGGGTCGCTGACTTCACGTATATTCAAACTCATTCAGGCTGGGTCTATACCGCCTTTATTATTGATGTGTTCTCGCGAGCAATTGTTGGATGGAAAGTATCAACACGTATGAATACAGATATGGTGCTCGATGCACTGGAGCAAGCATTGCATGATCGAGGCATGCCAAAGAACGTGATTCATCATAGTGACAGAGGCGTGCAATATCTTTCCATTCGTTATACCAATCGTTTAGAAGCAGCAAATTTACGAGCATCAGTCGGTACGACCGGTGATTCATACGATAATGCTTTGGCTGAAACGGTGAATGGCTTATACAAAACAGAGGTGATTGAATATTTAAAAGCGGATTGGCAAGGTTTAGCGGATGTACAACTTGCGACACTAAACTGGGTAGATTGGTTCAATAAAGAGCGTGTACACAGTGCACTGGGTTATGTATCACCTTTTGAGTTTGAAGCAATGTACTATGATAAGATTAACCCGTTAGGTCAGGTGGCCTAACTTAAATAAAAAAGTCT
>NZ_JAHPRO010000080.1 GCF_025562455.1 Acinetobacter sp. WU_MDCI_Axc73 | reverse complement strand
AAAAACACTAGGTTGGTATACACCGAGTGAAGTTATGGCTGGTTTTTATACTGTTGCACTTGCCGCTTGAATCCGCCTGATAAAAACCAAAGGATAAAGAAAATTTTGATTTAGGTATGTCATAAGTGAATTTTTCAGGTGATGTAGAGGTTTTTTTATCTTGTCTTGGAACTAAAGAGTCAAGTTCAGATATTTTGAAAGCAGTTATTCTTGTTGCAAGTGAGTTTGACTCATTAGAGACTAATTTTGGTGGAGAAAAGCTATCCTATTGGCAATTTTTTAAGAGAGGTATTACGTTCAGGTTTAATGAACATCAGATACTAGATACCATTTTCATCTACGTCAAAGAGAATGAAGAATATTACCCATACCCATTTTTAGAAAATCTGATCACAGGTATTAATCACAAAAGTACGATGCAATCTGTAGCTAATTTATTTGGAACCCCCGAAAGAGAAAGTAACAGTTGGCTTAAATACAAAATATTTGATAATTATTTACATTTTGAGTTTCATAATTCATTAGAATTGAAACAAATTACAATGGGATAATATTAATACCATGTTATTAATTTTTATGTATTTTTTTAAATTTAAACCCTAGATTTGAGTCTAGGATTTTTTATGTTATTCACCAATTAAAATGTCTATGCGATAAACCATTTAAAATGTCCTGTTTTTAACTGCAAGAGTCAAGCACAG
>NZ_JAHPRO010000079.1 GCF_025562455.1 Acinetobacter sp. WU_MDCI_Axc73 | reverse complement strand
GGGGCTGTAGTAGATTAGCAGAAGTGCTACTCTATGAAAATGAAGATAAATCGTTGTAAATTAGATAAAAATACCCAAAGAAAGCTTGTCGAGTTCTTTGTTGCTGAGGTAACAGCTAGAACTGCGGCCAATTTGCTGGATATTCAGCCTAATACTGCCGCACTATTTTATAGAAAAATACGTGAAATAATCATGTACCACCTTGACCAAACTGCCGATGATATTTTTGAGGGAGAGGTTGAGTTAGATGAAAGCTACTTTGGTGGCACTCGTAAGGGAAAGCGTGGGCGTGGTGCTGGTGGAAAAGTGGCTGTATTTGGTATACTAAAGCGCGGTGGTATGGTTTATGTCAAGGTTGTCCCTGATACCAAGTCTGATACATTAATGCCTGTTATTACACGTAAAGTAGCGCCTGATAGTGTGGTTTATACTGATAGCTATCGAAGCTACAATGTGCTTGATGTTAATTGTTTTTATCATGAGCGAATTAACCATTCTAAAGATTTTGCAAAAGGTCGAAATCATATTAATGGTGTAGAAAATTTCTGGAATCAAGCTAAACGCATCCTAAGGAAGTACAATGGGATTGACCGAAATGCCTTTCCATTGTTTATTAAAGAATGTGAGTTTAGATTTAACTATGGGAGTCCAAAACAACAGCTCGAAATACTGTTGGATTGGACGGGTATTTGACCTTATCTACTACAGCCCC
>NZ_JAHPRO010000078.1 GCF_025562455.1 Acinetobacter sp. WU_MDCI_Axc73 | reverse complement strand
GTACGTCAATCAAAAATATGCTGATTTAAAAGCTGTATATTGGCAGCACCATGCTCGCTTAGGAGCACCTTCATTGGTGCACGACATGTATGATTTAGGTTATCGCATGAGCGAACGTACCATTGGAAGGATGCTAAAAAAGCTTGGTTTACGTAGTAGGATTGCACGTAAATACAAGCATACGACTGATTCAAACCATCGTTTGCCTACAGCACCAAATTTGTTGGATCGCCAATTTACAGTCACTCAGCCTAACAATGTTTGGACAACTGATATTACCTATATCCGTACTAAGCAAGGTTGGTCGTACTTATGTGTGATGCTAGATTTATTTAGTCGTCGTATTGTGGGTTGGCAAACCAGCCATCGAATAGACCGTCAATTGGTGTGTGATGCATTTAATTATGCAATGGCTCGTCAGGGTTATCCAACAGGTGTCATGGTGCATTCGGATCAAGGCTCACAGTACTGTAGTCGAGATTTTAGAGCGCTATTATTGACGAATAACTGTATTCAAAGCATGTCTAGACGAGGAAACTGCTGGGATAATGCAGTAACAGAAAGCTTCTTTCACACATTAAAAGGTCATGTGGTCCATGGCAATGTGTTTGCCACTCGAAAAGAGGTGAATACTGTCTTGTTTGACTATATTGAGATTTATTACAATCGGGTCAGAAGGCATTCCGCAAACGGCTGGTTAAGCCCAGAAGCCTTTGAACAGAAATATTTCAAGAATTTAGAGGGATCGGCTGTCCACAATAATGTCTAGGATCA
>NZ_JAHPRO010000077.1 GCF_025562455.1 Acinetobacter sp. WU_MDCI_Axc73 | reverse complement strand
AATTTCTTTTGAGCTTGTCATATCGAGTAGCTATTCATCTAAATTACTTTAATCTACAAAACATATTTTCAACTAAATGCCTGATTTTATATAAATACCAGTCCATATGGTCATTGTTCGATTGGCTATTTGTTTTCTTTGGTATATTCGCTTTAGTCCCTATTTTCCTGATCTGTTCACGCAGTGGTTCTGAATCATAGCCTTTATCTGCACATACCACTTTTGTCTCTTTTAAATCTAATGTTGATATTAAATCAGGTGCAACTTTAACATCATGTGTGGTTCCATCGGTAATCATGAAATCAATAGGATTGCCATGTGCATCAACAATCAAATGTATTTTTGAGGAGTTTCCTCCTACACTTTTAGAAATAGATTGATTCGCTATGCCGGCAGAATGTTGATGAGCACGTACATGAGAGCCATCAATAAAAATCCACTCCATATTGGGGCATGAGGCTAGTAATTTGAATAATCTAAGTAACTTACCGCTGCTTGACCAACGATTAAAACGTTTGAAAATAGAGTTTGAATGACCAAAACAACAAGGAATATCTCGCCACGGACAGCCTGTTCTAATTGTATAGAGAATAGCTTCAATAAAATTGCGTAAATTTGAGTTGTGGTGAATGGATAAATTACGCAGAATAACTTTCAACTTTTGCCAGTGTTGATCTGTCAGCATGGTACGAGGCATAGTGAATAGTAAAATTGGGTTTGGCGATTTGATTTTACTACTTCGCTATTTTTTTAAGCTAAAAGTGTCAACACACCCTATTGATAG
>NZ_JAHPRO010000076.1 GCF_025562455.1 Acinetobacter sp. WU_MDCI_Axc73 | reverse complement strand
CCACTGACTGGATTAGGTACGCTGTCTTCTGTAATGCTATTCGTGTCAGGCTTCGCAACAGGTGCGTCATCTATAATCGTAATCGTTACGGTATTCGTTGTACTATTGCCCTGAGCATCCTTAGTTGTATAGCTAAACGTATCCTCAACATTATCGCCATTTGATGGTTTAGTCAGTGTGTATGTGTAGCGACCATCTTCATCAATGCTGAACGTCCCATATTGAGTCGAACCATTAGTAACGGGTACTGCTTTGACCTCGGATGGTAGGTTCACTGTATCTGTTACGGTATGACCAGTACCCGCAGTTGAACCACCCGCAAGACCACTTTCATTGACAGTCTTGCTAATTGGGGCTGGTGTTAGATTGACATTTGCCACATTAATCGTAAGCGTTGAATGAGTTAAATCACCATCCGCATCACGTACCGTATAAGTAAATACATCCTGTGCATCAGCTGTTACTGCATCAGCGGTTGATACATAGGTATAACTGCCATCGGCATTTAAAGTGATATAGCCATATTGGCCATCTATCCTGCCTCCAACGCCACCAGCGCTGTTCGTTGCAGTATCACCCGATACCACACCAACCACTGCACCAGTATTCACCCAACCATCTGCGCCAGCAGTATCATTTTTTAATACACCGTCAGCAGCAAGTACGCTCAGCACACCACCTTCACTAAGGCTACCAGTATCTGCCACAGCAGTCGGAACATCATCAATCACTTGTACAACCAGACTACCTGTTGTGGTTACCCCTCCTGCATCTGTGACACTCAGTGGAAT
>NZ_JAHPRO010000075.1 GCF_025562455.1 Acinetobacter sp. WU_MDCI_Axc73 | reverse complement strand
GGCTTTGTTGCACAAAGATTTAAAAGATAACACTCTGCTCATTTGAACAGAATTCAAGTGACAACTTGGGTATGAGGACGACCTAATTCTGTAAATTTGTTCAATACGGCTATGCGTGCATGAATCTCATTCACCTGACTAGAAAAACTCCTTGCTGTTAATTTATCACCTAATAGTTTGATGCAATGCATCTTGGTTTCAACTAAACTTCGACGATGATAACCAGACCATTTTTTCCAAAGCGTTCTTCCTAAACGTTTAACTGTTTTCAGTAACTCATTCCGCTCTAAAGATCTCAATTTCTGATCTTTCCATGGTTTTGCATTTTTTCTTGGCGGAATGAGCGCATGTGCATCTCGATCTAGAATGACTTGTCTGCAGTGCTTCGTGTCATAAGCACCATCGGTATAGACCGAATCAATTCGTTCATCTAAGGGAATTTGAGCAAGTAAATCACCGAGTACTTGCGAATCGCTCACATTATTTGTAGTAAGCTGTACTGCACGTATTTGCAAGGTTTCAGCATCGATGCCAATATGAAGCTTACGCCATTGGCGACGATATTCAGGTCCATGTTTCTTACGTTTCCACTCACCTTCACCTAGAAACTTTAAGCCAGTTGAGTCGACGAGTAGATGTAGCCCATCACTACTTTTTTGATAGCTAATCGCAATATCAATATGTTTTTGTCTTCGACAAAGCGTACTGTAATCTGGTGCGGTCCAATTTAATCCACAAAGTTTAATCAGACTTTGAACAAAACCTGTGACCATGCGTAAAGAGAGTCTAAATAAAGATTTGATCATT
>NZ_JAHPRO010000074.1 GCF_025562455.1 Acinetobacter sp. WU_MDCI_Axc73 | reverse complement strand
GGCGGATTCAAGCGGCAAGTGCAACAGTATAAAAACCAGCCATAACTTCACTCGGTGTATACCAACCTAGTGTTTTTCTAGGACGATGGTTGAGTGCAAATTCTATCTGCTCTATTTGTTCGTTTGACACGCCATCAAACGATGATGATTTTGGCAGATATTGACGGATTAAACCATTCGTATTTTCATTTCTAGCTCGCTGAATAGACTTGTAAGGATCAGCAAAATACGTCTCTATGCCAGCATCGGTAATTCTTTTGTGTTCGGAAAATTCTTTACCATTATCAAATGTCACACTATAAGCATGGCTCATTCGTAAACGATCTAACGCACAAGTAATCGTTTGAGAGGATGCTCTCGTTGATCCTAAATGAACAATATGTACATACAGGCTCTTTCGATCAACAAGGGTTAATAAAGCACCTTTATGATGTTTACCAATCACCGTGTCACCTTCGAAATCTCCTAAACGTTGTCGTTGATCAATGACCTGGTCTCGGCAGTGAATACTTGTTTTATCAATGATTTGACCCCTACGATCCGTGTTTTTGTAACCGCGTTTTCGATATTTCTTCTGATGCCTTAAGTGTAGATGGAGTTTACCGCCTTTTGATTTATCTTGATAAATGTACTGGTAAATCCACTCATGTGAAGGTACATCCAGCCAACCGCGTTGTGTTAAAGCACCTGAAATTTGTTCTGGTGACCAGTCCAAACCAATCAAATAATCAATATAAGCGAAGGCAAATGCTGTCATTGATGATGAAGGACGGTACCGTCTTTGACTTGCAAATTTAGCTGCCTGTTGAGCTCTATATCCACGTTGCCCAGTATTTCTTTTTAATTCACGGTAGATGGTTGATCGTGAACGTCCTAACTCCCGAACAAGGGAGGCGATTGAGCCTTTACTTTTCAACGTAGCATAAATTTCGTATCTTTCATCTTGAGAAAGTTGGGTGTATTTCTTCATTGTGTGCTTTCCAATTGCGAGTTGAAAAAGTCTAATGATTCTATGAATACACCTAACTTTTTCAACTGACTACAAATGTGTTGCACTTGGGATTTGAATCTGCG
>NZ_JAHPRO010000073.1 GCF_025562455.1 Acinetobacter sp. WU_MDCI_Axc73 | reverse complement strand
TAAGTCACTCCTAAAAAGTAAACAAGTATTTATTTCCAAAACCCCTTGAGATACCATTTACCCATTGTACAATCTCATCCGTAGGCATCCATTTAAATTCACGCCATTGATATTTCATTGATCGCCATAACATTTCTATACGATTTAGTTCAGGGCTATAAGGTGGAAGAAAATATAGCCTCACATTGAAATCTTGTTCCAGTAAATCACGCCATGCCTGCATTTTTTTGCTTTTATGGATAGAAGCATTATCCACAATCAAAGTGAGGGGGATGTTGTATTTCTCTTTGATCTGTTTGGCAACACCCATCACATAAGCATAAAAATACTCACCTGTAACAGATTCCTGTAAACATGCTGTGACAAAATGTCCTGTCGATAATAAGGCTCCTATGATATTGACTCGTTTGGAGCGAATCGCTGTGACTTGATGAACCTGTCCTTTTATTGTCCATGCATAGCGATTATCAGGGGTAGAGCAAATTCCTGTTTCATCAACATAGCCCAATATAATCTCACCCTGTGCTGCCTGTTGTCTTAATTGGGCTATGTCTTGTTCTGCTTGTGCATAACGTTCAGAGCATCTTTTTTTTCAAGCTGTGGCGTGTTCGTTTATAAACGATACCTGATGCTCTGAGGAATCGTCTTAGCGTTTCCTGACAAATTTCGATTTGATATTGTTCATATAATCGCTGTCTGATTTGTTCTGAGTTTAAAGTGTCGCTATCAATCCACGATAAAATCTGTGCCTGATGTACAGCTTGTAATATTCGTGGATGTCCAGAACGCTTACCCTCCCAAATCGCTTCTATTTTATGGTGTCGCCAGTTTCTGCGGTGAGTACGAATTGTTTCTTCCTTTACTCCATGTAATACGGCAATTTCTTTCACTGTTTTACCTTGTGACAACCACAATATGGTTTGTGAGCGTTGCCTTTCTCGCCAATGCTTTGCATGTTTGGCTAAATGTTCTAGTTGATCCCGCTCGTCTTGTATCAACTCTATTGCTTGAACATAGGGCATCAGGTTATTCTCAAAGTTATTTTTTATATTATTACATGTTTAGTTGGGTGGTGGAACTTA
>NZ_JAHPRO010000072.1 GCF_025562455.1 Acinetobacter sp. WU_MDCI_Axc73 | reverse complement strand
AAGTCTAATGATTCTATGAATACACCTAACTTTTTCAACTGACTACAAATGTGTTGCACTTGGGATTTGAATCTGCGTCATATTAAAAATGAAATCTCTGATTCAAAGTTAAAATTTTCAAAAGCTGTATCCATTTAACATAAATCTCTTATACGAATTCTAGCCCTGCATAGGGCGGGCTAGATATAGCGATTAGACCCAATTCTCTAGCTTCAGACCATCAATTCGTTCAAATTCTTTTGTATTGTTCGTAACTAATACAACATCCAATGCCAAAGCATGAGCAGCGATCAGCATATCTAAGCTGCCAATCGGTTTACCTGTAGATTGAAGATTCTGGCGTAATTTGGCGTAATGCCAAATCGCCTGTTCATCGTAAGGAAGAATCTCTAAAGGTGACAAAAACTTGTTTAACGCCTGTTTATTGCGTTCAGATCCAGACTTCTCTACACCAAAAGCCAGCTCAGATGCCGTGATACTCGAAATCGCAAGCTGGCCGAGTTGATATTGCTTAAAGCGCTCAAAAACTTGTTGAGGCTTATTGTTGATGACATAGATACAAATATTTGTGTCTAAGAGGTAAATCATCTGAACTCCTCACGGAGCTGTTCGCCTTGATCAGCTCGCTCCAATTGGAATCCAACCTCAAACTCATTTATTGCTTCTAACATGACATCCCAAGGATTGTCGATGGGCATGAGTAATACACCACGACCGAAGCTTTTGATGGCCACTTCCGTGCCATTAAAGCGAAAGGCTTTAGGCAAGCGAACAGCCTGACTGCGACCAGTTTGAAATACTTTCGCAATTTCCATAATTACCTCCCGAAACCAAGATATATATCATTGATATATATCTTAACATTAAATCTTGTAAAGTCAAAGTGAAATTAAAATCATAAGGCAATAAAAAAGCCCGACATCCTGTCGGGCTTTTTCATATCGGGGTGCTCGTCTTACTGATCTCGTGCTGCCCATTCCTTGCGCTATTTTCTTATTCTTGTTTTCTGGAAACATCCAGTTCCCTTATGTATTCATCATAGGGCTAATGCTTTGGATTACCAATCCTCAAAAATCTTAAATTCATGTAAGTTTTAGCTTACAAAGTTGGCCTATTTTATCCCAAGAGTTGTCCGCAGAAATTGGGGATTATTTATGAACTGTGACCCTTGAGAAATCAGGAAAAAATGCAAAAACGAATGTTTTTTGATCAATTTTATTGGCTAAAAGTTACAGTTTTACTTAAAAAGAAACCGACTTGTTTCCAAGTCGGTTGAACGAGAACGTTCCAGAGGGTATGAATAACGATAAGATACTGATCTTAAAGTAATATTAAAAACACTGTTATTCACCAATTAAAATGTCTATGCGATAAACCATTTAAAATGTCCTGTTTTTAACTGCAAGAGTCAAGCACAG
>NZ_JAHPRO010000071.1 GCF_025562455.1 Acinetobacter sp. WU_MDCI_Axc73 | reverse complement strand
AAAATTGGGTTTGGCGATTTGATTTTACTACTTCGCTATTTTTTTAAGCTAAAAGTGTCAACACACCCTATTGATAGAGCGCCTCACGGCGCCCTATCTTTTAGAAAAACGTATCTGCCGATACATTAAACCGCTCAGACAATGCCTTAATATGACGAATATTCAGTTGGCGTTTTCCACTTAAAATCTCAGAAATCACAGATTGGGTTGCAACCTCTGATAAGTCAGACTGACCTAAACCATGTTGCTCCATCAAAAAAGCCAAAGCAGCACGGCCATCCCCTTTAGGCATAGGAAGATGCTCATTTTCATAATCAGAAACCAAATCACCAAGCTGATGAATAAGCCCCATTAAAGGATGAGACTCGTCATCACCAACGGTATCTAAAAGTTCATCTAAAGCTTCAACAAGTGTATGAAAGTCGTCTTCATTTTCTGGCTTGCTGAGCAATGGTGCAACGTAGTGCCAGTGGTCTACGGCCTGTTTAATCATCGCGTTCATACTAACCTTCCTTCCAATGACCTTTGTCATATTCTTTATGGGACAAGACATGACGAATATACACACGTTTCGCGTGATACATCACGACGGCAATAAGTCGGATCTTGTTTCCGCCAATATCGAATACATGGAACTTTCTAACTTTATCGACCGCTGGAAAGAGCTGTTTCATCTCAGCAAAATCTTTCGGATCGTTTGCCTTTATGATTCGATACCAACCATCTAATGCCGTTTCAGCCTGTGGCCACTTGTGCATTGCTTCTATAATTCGAGCGTGGGTGATCACATGCATAACATATTATCGCATTTTGCTATAAATCAAGTATAAACCAATTATCGCATTTTGCAATATTGAAGGACTAGGATGAATAAAGCGCCAAACGGCGCTTTATTAATTATCAGAATACACTTAATCTGATGACCTTAAAAATTCCTGTTCATTAATCTGACTTTTCCCCGTCACATGCAGTTCATAGAATTTACGACTTACATGGACCATGCAACCCAAGTCAATGACTTGATTTAAAGCATGCTTTCCATCTCAAAGGTTTCAGACAACTTAAGCAACCTGTTGATTTATTTAGATCTCTTCTAATGCTTTTACCAATTTAGTTAAGTTATGCTCCGGATCCAGCCACCAATCAACTGTCCACACTGATAATACCTTCCAGCCTAACCCATTTAATACTGTTGGTCTGAGCTGATTACAGTCTCTTGCTGTAGCTGCTTTTGCATAATTTTCACCATCGACTAGAATACCTACAATATAGCTATCTGCATGCAAGTCATCTTTAATAGCCAGATCTACACAGCTATCGCCCTGACCTATTCCGAGGTCAACGCTCCAATATTTTTCTTGAAGCCTATTTTATAAGTACTGAACCGTACCGGGTTTGTCGGAGACTTTTTTATTTAAGTTAGGCCACCTGACCTAACGGGTTAATCTTATCATA
>NZ_JAHPRO010000070.1 GCF_025562455.1 Acinetobacter sp. WU_MDCI_Axc73 | reverse complement strand
AAATGTCTATATTCTCACCAATAAAAATGTCTAGTTTATGATGGCTTAAACATCATGGACTGGATATGAAATATAGATGCTGATCACTATGTCTGACAAAGAAATTCAACGTCTTGCTGTTCTGCAAGACGTTCGAGATCATCGTATTACACAAGTCCGTGCTGCAGAAATTCTTAATCTTTCAACCCGTCAAATAACCCGATTATTGCACAAGCTAAAGCAAGATGGTGTTTCAGGCCTGATACATGCCAGTCGTGGTCAACCAGGTCATCGTCGCCATGATGATTTATTAAAATCGAAATTTTTTCTATTATTTCTGAACATCTGCTTGGATTTGGACCCACCTTGGCTCATGAGAAGCTCAGCAGCATGTTTGCCCTAGATATCCCGGTAGAAACGCTTCGGCGCTGGATGACGGCAAATGACCTCTGGATTCCTCGATCCAAGCGCCTTAAACGTCCATATCAGCCACACTATAACCGTGATTGCTTCGGTGAGCTAATCCAGATTGATGGCTCATATCATGACTGGTTCGAAGGACGCGCTGCTAAGTGCTGCTTGCTGGTTTATATCGATGATGCTACTGGAAAGCTGTTGCATCTGCGCTTTTGTGAGGCCGAAACGACCTTTGACTATATGCTTTCAACCCGAGCCTACATTGAACAATACGGCAAACATCTGGCCTTTTATAGCGACAAACATTAGGTCTTCCGAGTGAACCAAAAATCTAGCCTAAACAGCCAGATCACGCAATTTGGCCGGATTCTGAATGAGTTAAACATTGATATTATCTTTGCCAACTCACCACAGGCTAAAGGTCGCGTAGAACGCGCGAATAGAACCCTTCAAGACCGGTTGATCAAGGAGATGCGTTTGGAAGGCATCAGTTCAATTGCCGAAGCCAATGCATGGCTACCCTGCTTCATTGAGCACTTCAATCAGAAATTTGCCAAGTGTGCGAGAAACTCGAAGAATTTACATCTACCCCTAACCGAATCTAATCTTGAACTGGATGATATTTTTACCTGGCAGGAACCGCGTAAGGTCACGAAGAACCTAACCATCACGTATGATAAATGTATTTATATACTTGAACCGACAGAGCTGAATCATAAGCTTGCTGGGCAATACATTTCAATTCTAGAGTATCCAGATGGCACTTTGGCCCTCATGCATGAAGGACGAAAGCTCAACTACAGCATCTTCAATAAATTGGCTGGGCTGCAGCAAAATGAGATTGTTGAGAATAAACGGTTAGGTTCAGTCCTGGCTCATATCCAGCAACAGCATGAAGAGTTGGAAAAACAGAATAAACGTTCCCGTCTCAAGAAGAGTATGCCAAGTCGTAAAGCTCAGAAAGCTGTTATTGAACAAAGAAATTTAAATCCTGTGCTTGACTCTTGCAGTTAAAAACAGGACATTTTAAATGGTTTATCGCATAGACATTTTAATTGGTGAATAACA
>NZ_JAHPRO010000069.1 GCF_025562455.1 Acinetobacter sp. WU_MDCI_Axc73 | reverse complement strand
TGAGATTGTACAATGGGTAAATGGTATCTCAAGGGGTTTTGGAAATAAATACTTGTTTACTTTTTAGGAGTGACTTAAAAGTGGAACGTAGTCCATGAGAGGATAATTGATGTTTGCCATAGCCCATCTTACGAATAGCCATATTTAATGTATTGAAATGAATCGGTTGATTGTGTTTCCGAGGGCTTGCAAAAATATATTTTTCACCGTATGACCATTGCATGACGTCTTTTAAAATCTCTAAAGCCTGATCTGAAAGTGGTACTAAAAAGTCTGGAATCTCATGCCCTAAAATGACTTTACGTCGAAACTGTTTAATATGCAAGGCAGGAATTTTCCATATTTTTGCATTTAAATCAAAATGATGAGGCTCAGCCAATAACAATTCAGCCCCTCGCACTCCAGTATGTAATTTGAACATTAGTGCTTTTTTAATAATGGGATGGGTATCCAATTTTTGTAAGTTATTCTTAAATTCGGATATTTCCTCCGCTTTTAAATACGGATAGTTCTTCTTAATTTTACTGTTGATTACAATTTTATTTAAACCATGGGCGATATTGTATTCACAATAACCCATCGCTACAGCGTAGTCATAAATTTGGTTCAAATAACTACAAGCTTTCTTGACAGGTTCTTTTACTTGGCGTCCCTCTATTTTTTTGATTACTGAAACCAGGTCATAACGCTTGATGTTTTGAAAAGGTAAATCCTGAAGGTCTGGATAAATATCTTGCTGTAAGCATCTTTCTGCTAACTGTAGTACACCACAGCGGGGTAGATCGTTGAAGGCATTTTTCAGTTTGAACTGTAACCACTCCTCCCCGACCTTACCAAAGGTGATGACATTAGAGGCAGTATCATGTTCAAAACAGAAATCATTGTCTTTAAAGTCATCTCTGACTTGTCGTGCCTTTTTCAGCGATAAATCAGGATAAAGACCTAGCTGAATGCGTCGACGTTTTTTAGTTTGTGGATCTGTATAGCGATAGCACCAAGATTTTCTTCCACTCGGCTCAATCTTCAGGCTAAGCCCATCTTCATCGGATAAAAAACAGGTTTTTTCCTTGCAATGAGCTTGGCGAACTTTAATTTCAGTAAGACTCATGGAATTTAAATGAAACCTAATAAGGGGTTGATTGGATAAATTATATCAAAATAGAACGCTTAATATATGATGCGTATGATACGCATCATATGAAATTGTAAATTATTATTTTATATATTTATTATTGAGACTATTCTATATTTAGTAACCAGTTTAAGTACCACCTTTACTTTAAGTTCCCAACAACTAACTTTTTCTGTAATCAATGTTTAAATAAGTATTATGCAGCTAATTCTAAGATGATTTAGCAAAGGTCTTATCTGAAAAATTTGTCAAATATGTAGCAATTCACACGATTAATTTTTTTCCAGGGTAAATTATATTGATGAGTGAACCGTACCGGGTTTGTCGGAGAGTCAATATTCTGAGAGACTATCCCGATGACAAAATTAAAATATACCCCTGAA
>NZ_JAHPRO010000068.1 GCF_025562455.1 Acinetobacter sp. WU_MDCI_Axc73 | reverse complement strand
ATCAAAGTTCTGTTGCTTTAGCCTGTATATTTTTATGGCTACCTTTATAGGGTTAATTATGAACAGTAAGTATCAACAGACCCTAATCATTTACTCGATTTTTGACATATTTTGTAGTGAATTACGCAAGTACTATATAAGTTTATTTTTTAAACACTCAGCTTCCTTATTTCATACATTAATTTACAGCGATTTCTTGGCGCATAAGGCTCTAATAAAAGTGTTTTTTATTTTTGGCAGCCTTGATACAAGTCTGTTTAATGTTGAACTAGAGAGAGAGGAAATCCGCATGCGTGCTCTTACCTATCATGGTGCTCGGGATGTACGAGTTGAATCCGTTCCAGATCCAGTGATTCAGGAACCAGATGACGTTATTTTAAGGGTGACAGCCACCGCCATCTGTGGCTCAGATCTACATCTATACCGGGGTAAAATCCCGGCCACTGAAGACGGTGATATTTTCGGCCATGAATTTATGGGAGTTGTAGAAGAAGTCGGCCCTGCAGTGACAGAAGTAAAAAAAGGTGACCGGGTGATCATTCCCTTTGTCATTGCATGCGGTCACTGTTTTTTCTGTGAACATGAACTCATGGCTGCCTGTGAAAATACCAATACGGGTCGTGGTGCAATTCTCAATAAAAAACAGATTCCACCAGGAGCGGCCTTGTTTGGCTTTAGCCACCTGTATGGTGGTGTTCCGGGTGGTCAGGCTGAATATGTGCGGATTCCTAAAGGTAATGTCGGACCGTTTAAGGTTCCCGGCTCCTTGCCTGATGAAAAAGTATTATTCCTGACCGATATTCTGCCAACAGCCTGGCAGGCAGTAACCAATGCTCAAGTCACCCGTGGTTCTACAGTGGCAATTTATGGTGCTGGTCCAGTCGGTCTGTTATCTGCAGCTTGTGCACGGATGCTCGGTGCCGAACAGATCTTCATGGTAGACCATCACCCTTATCGCTTGCGATTTGCTCATCAAACCTATGGGGTCATTCCGGTCAACTTTGATGAAGTCGATGCAGCTGAATTTATTATTCAAAATACAGCAGGTTATCGTGGTGTTGACGCGGTTATTGATGCCGTTGGTTTCGAAGCCAAAGGCAGTGTTCTGGAAACAGTAATGACCAACCTGAAATTAGAAGGTTCGAGTGGTTCAGCGCTCAGACAATGTATTGCAGCAGTCCGCCGCGGTGGTGTGGTGAGTGTACCGGGGGTTTATGCCGGTCCAATTCATGGCTTCCTGTTTGGTGATGCCTTTGATAAAGGTTTGACTTTTAAAATGGGGCAAACCCATGTGCATAAATACTTGCCGCAGTTGCTTGAACATATTGAAAATGGAGATCTGTCTCCAGATGTGATTATTACCCATCGCATGAAACTGGAAGATGCTGCGGAAGGTTACCGTATTTTTGATAAGAAGGAAGAAGACTGTCGTAAAGTCATTCTGACACCGTAAATGTACTAAAAGAATAAAAAGCGCCTTCTAGGCGCTTTTTATTCTTTAATCAAGACAGATCAAATCACCTGTTTTTATTTTTCAATTTTCTTCATCAAAAACTAGGGCGAATTCAAACATGAGGTGCGACAGTTTCAAAAGTCTTATGAAAATCAACAAGCTAAGCA
>NZ_JAHPRO010000067.1 GCF_025562455.1 Acinetobacter sp. WU_MDCI_Axc73 | reverse complement strand
CAAAATGACCGCTATATTAACCAAGGGGGTCAGTTTTTAAATGCCATTAGGGGGTCATTTTTACACTGCCGCTAACAGATTATCATCTTAAAGAAACAGAATGGCGTTGGATGAGGGAGCCTAATGAGCTAGCAACAGAGTTGTGGGACCTCATTAGGTAAAACTAAGTGCAAATCTGCTAGTCTAGAGCCATATTTATTAGCGATTGCGATTGGAAGTGTGGTGACTGGTGTAGCTTATGCCGTGATAAAACAACGGTTAAAATAAAGCCCTTCATAGAAGCTTTGTGAAAGTTATTCAGTGCAATAAATGAATATTATGCTCAATCCTATTTTGGATCAGTTGGAGAGTCTCACTTGAATTTGTCCAGGTAATAGATCATGAGCGATATTGCTGAATAGGATTGCAACCTTACAAATCGAGCCAATGTTCACCCCATCCATTGTAGTAAACATTAAGTTTTTTTGAGCATGGATTTATTTTCTTCTGATACGTTGGCGAGCCCTACTGTTCTGAAATGACAGCTTTGTCCGTTATAATTGTATAAACATTTTGGTGTCTGGTAATTATGTCCTTATTGATCAATTTTCTATCTCGCTTTAGTACTGCAACTCTTCAGCGCAGTCTGAGCTATGCTAAACACATTGATAGGGAAACAATTGAGTTCTTTGAGGAAAATGATGATGTCACGATGTATGCTCAAATTGAAGGGACAGATTATTACGATACCGCGATTACCTATAATCTTAAAAAAGACCGTTTAATCGATGATGACTGCACTTGTCCAGTTGGATATAACTGTAAACATGCTGCTGCTTTAGCGCGGTTATTCTTTCAAGAATATCGTCAGGAATTTCAACAGCGTTATGCTGAATCTCAATCTCCGCAGGGAATCGCAAAACGCCGATGGGGGGATGATCAGGCGCAGCGCTGGTTGAATGATTTTAAACGGTATTTACAACAGACTGAACCAGAGCAATCTGTCAAAACAAACAATTATTTAATTTACCTGCTAGATCAGTCGATCAGCTTAAAGAAATTGACAGTTGATGTTCAGAAGGCCAGACGCAATAAGAACGGCTCAATTGCAGGGGAAAGTTATTATACCCAATATGAAAATATCACCAGAAAGCATCTGACTTTACCTGAACAAAAACGACAATTATTTAACCAGATTTATTATTACGCCAAAATAAACAGCGACGAACGCTTTTATCAAAGCAATCTTGATATCTCAAGCATTTTATTGGAGCATTTCAAATCTTTTATTCAAAGTGGCGATGTGTACTGGAAAAAAAAGAGCCATACTGCACTTCAATGGTCAGAACAAGGCTATCACATCGAACTGATCTGGCAACAAGGTTTAAACAAACAGACAGAGCATTTAAACATTGAATTGGTCAATGGTGATATTCGGCTCGATTTAAAATCAAATCCTCATATTCAGATTCTCGCGAGCCATCCACCATGTTATGTGGATATTCAACAGAACACGGTGGGCCAGTTATATGGTGAATATACGGCAAATCTTCTGTACCATTTTTTACAGATGCCTGATCTTCCAGCTAAGCTCTTGCCAGAGTTTGAGAAACTGACTCATCAATCTACAACGATACATAACTTGCCGAAACCTGGGTTTCTTCAAGAGATTGAAGTCTTACAGGGTAATCCCCA
>NZ_JAHPRO010000066.1 GCF_025562455.1 Acinetobacter sp. WU_MDCI_Axc73 | reverse complement strand
TCTGATTTTTACAACACGTTTTAACTATTACGAATAATATAATCAAACGCTGATAGGGATGCTTTCGCCCCTTCACCTGTGGCAATAATGATCTGCTTATATGGCACAGTGGTACAGTCACCCGCAGCAAATACACCTGCTACATTGGTTTCGTTACGCTCGTTGATCATGATTTCACCACGTGGACTTAACTCTACCGAACCTTTCAAGAAATCTGTGTTTGGCAATAAACCAATCTGTACAAAGATCCCTGCAAGTTCAATGCTATGTTCTTCATCCGTTGCACGATCTTTATATTTAAGCGCTGTCACCTGAGCACCATCTCCCACCACTTCTGTTGAAAGCGCATGGGTGATGACGGTTGCATTCGACAAACTATTCAGTTTGTCTTGTAACACTTGGTCAGCTCGAAGTTTGGTATCAAACTCGACCAAAGTCACATGCTCTACTATTCCTGCCAAATCAATTGCTGCTTCAACACCCGAGTTACCGCCACCAATTACCGCGACTTTTTTGCCTTTAAACAATGGACCATCACAGTGTGGACAATATGCAACACCACGAGTCGCATATTCCTGTTCACCCGGAACGCCCATTTTTCTCCAGCGTGCACCTGTCGATAAAATTACAGTTTTCGATTCAACTTTTGCGCCATTTTCCAGTTCAACTTCAACCAGACCTGAAGCAGTTTGATCTGCACCGACAATTTTACTAACACGTTGCAAGTTCATGATATCAACATCGTACTCACGTACATGCGCTTCCATGTCCGCAGCAAACTTTGGCCCTATCGTTTTTTGTACTGAGGTAAAGTTTTCAATGTCCATGGTATCCATGACCTGACCACCAAAACGTTCTGCGATCATGCCTGTACGAATTCCTTTACGTGCAGCATAGATAGCCGCTGTACCGCCCGCAGGACCTGCACCCACCACCAACACATCAAAAGCCTGTTTGGCATTAATTGCAGCCGCATCTTTTTCAGCAGCACCACTGTCTAGTTTCGCTACAATTTCTTCTAAGGTCATTCGTCCTTGACCAATGTGATTGCCATTTTGAAACACCATCGGAACCGCCATGATTTTGCGTTGTTCGACTTCATCTTGGAAGAAAGCACCATCAATCATGGTCGCAGTGGTATTTGGGTTATAAATCGCAATCAGATTGAGTGCCTGAACCACATCTGGGCAGTTATGACAGCTTAAAGATACAAACACATCAAAGTCAGCTTTTAGATTTAAACCTTTAATCTGGTTTAAGACCTGATCAGAAACTTTCGGTGCGTAACCTGAGGTTTGTAATAACGCTAAAATCAACGAAGTAAACTCATGCCCCATGGGTAAACCTGCGAAGAACACACGTGGTTGTTCACCGACTTTGGCAATACCAAAACTAGGACGACGCGTATTCTGACCATCAAAACGGGCAGTGACCTGATCAGACAGTTCAGCGATTTCGGTGACTAACTCTTTGATCTTGGCAGCTTTGTCTGAATCATCCAGTGCAGCAACCAATTCAATTGGGCTTTCGAGACGTTCTAAATACGTTTTAAGTTGAGTTTTGATATTTTGGTCTAACATTGTAAATCTCCAAAGGAGTAAATTTTTAACTTATTGAGAATATTACGATAAAACTTTAAATAGGTAAAACAGTATGTTTTTATTGTTTTAATCGGTTT
>NZ_JAHPRO010000065.1 GCF_025562455.1 Acinetobacter sp. WU_MDCI_Axc73 | reverse complement strand
AATCAACAGGGTTTTCGGTCTCTAAGCACTTTTAAAAAGGAACTTCATCGACTCAAATCTCTATTTGCAACAGTGCCAGGCAGGTTTGTTGAACCTATACACGATGCCTACACAGATAGATCGGTTTTACAGATAATGTGCCGTTTTAGAGGATTCCATGCATGTCATTCATGATGCACATGCATGGAAAACTATAAGGTCTGACGGAATTATTCGTAATGAATTACAGTACGAATTGACTTACCTTCATGCATTAGATCAAAGGCTTCATTGATCTGATCCAAGCCCATCGTATGTGTCACAAATGGTTCTAATTGAATTTTACCTTTCATGGCATCTTCAACCATTCCTGGAAGTTGCGTACGACCTTTTACGCCACCAAAGGCAGAACCTAGCCATTTACGACCAGTAACCAGTTGGAATGGACGGGTAGAGATTTCCTGACCTGCGCCAGCTACACCAATAATTACGGATTGTCCCCAGCCACGGTGTGCACTTTCAAGAGCTGCACGCATCACATTCACGTTGCCAATACATTCAAATGAATGATCTACACCCCAACCAGTCATTTCGACAATGACTTGCTGGATTGGTTTGTCGTAGTCTTTAGGGTTTAAGAAGTCCGTTGCACCAAACTCTTTTGCCAGCGCAAATTTATCTGGATTCATGTCAACCACAATAATACGTCCTGCTTTAGCTTGACGTGCGGCTTGTACGACTGCCAGACCAATACCACCTAAACCAAAGACCGCAACACTATCACCTTCTTGTACTTTAGCCGTGTTGTGTACTGCACCGATACCCGTTGTGACACCACAACCCAGTAAGCAGACATGTTCGTGATTGGCTTCAGGATTGATTTTAGCCAATGATACTTCTGCCACTACCGTGTATTCACTGAACGTTGAGCAGCCCATATAGTGGTAAATCGGTTGACCATTATAGGAAAAACGAGTGGTACCATCTGGCATTACGCCTCTACCTTGAGTTTCGCGAACGGAAATACACAAGTTCGATTTTCCAGATTTACAGAATACGCACTCGCCACATTCAGCGGTGTAAAGTGGAATTACATGATCACCTGGTTTGACGCTAGTCACGCCTTCACCAACCTCAACTACGACACCAGCACCTTCATGCCCGAGAATAGCCGGAAAAACACCTTCAGGATCATCGCCAGATAAAGTAAATGCGTCTGTATGACACACACCGGTATGGGAGATCTTGATTAATACTTCACCTTTCTTCGGTGGTGCAACATCAACTTCAACAATTTGAAGAGGTTGACCAGGAGCAAACGCAACGGCAGCACGTGACTTCATGGAATAATTCCTTATACAGATCTATTTTAAATATGATTTTAGAATCTTGGCGATTTCAGCCAATTCTTCTTTTCGTTGTTGTTCTGTGGTTTCACCTGATACTAAAGTGTCCTTTAAATGAACCTCCAGCATTTCATTCATTAAACCATTAATAGCACCACGCACAGAGCATATTTGTTGCAGAATTGCACCACATTCCACATTGTCTTCTAACGCTTTTTCAATCGCTTGCGTCTGACCTTTGATCCTTCTGACGCGTAGAAGAATCTTTTTTTTGTCTTCAACCTGATTAGGCATCAGACCTCCTTATTTGCTAGCTTTTATACTATAGTACCCCATAGTATAAAAAAAGCAATATTTTTTATAAATCGAAAATCAAAAAGCTCTTTAGCGAAAATTTTCTATCCCTGTTTTTAGTTTTTTTTAAATTAACATCGTAGAGCTGATGGGCTTTGTTGCACAAAGATTTAAAAGATAACACTCTGCTCATTTGAACAGAATTCAAGTGACAACTTGGGTATGAGG
>NZ_JAHPRO010000064.1 GCF_025562455.1 Acinetobacter sp. WU_MDCI_Axc73 | reverse complement strand
TGTCAACGGCAATTTAAAACTGACCCCTTTTACCTTAAAAACAGCAAAGTAAAATTGACCCCTTTGATGATTTATTAAGACTCAATTTGTGGTTGAATTCCTACTCTCTTTTTATCCTTCAAACGATAACTCTCACCCGATATCTGTACCACATGACAGTGATGTAATAGCCGATCTAACATCGCAGCGGTCAACGTAACATCATCCGCAAATGACTTAGACCATTGGCTAAAGGGTAAGTTACTCGTCAATATCGTACTGCCTTTTTCATAACGCTTGGCAATCACGTTAAAGAACAGATTCGCTTCTTCACGTCCAAACGGTAAATAACCAATTTCATCGATAATCAGTAACTTTGGTCCCAGTACCGCACGTTGCATATAGGTTTTCAATTTACCTTGCTGATAGGCTGTACTCAGTTGCAGCATTAAATCCGCTGCGGTAATGAACTTGATCTTAATGTTGTTCATGATGGCCTTATAGCCTAATGCCATAGATAAATGCGTTTTTCCTACTCCGCTAGCCCCGAGAAACACCACATTTTCTGCTCTAGCAATAAAGCTCAGATTGAACAGTTCAATCACCTGTGATTTAGGGGCCCCTAGGGCATAATTAAAATCATAGTCTTCCAGGGTTTTGACTTGAGGCAGGCCTGAGAGTTTCATCAGTACCTGCTGGCTACGCTGTTGCCTGGCAGCATATTCATGCGTCAAGATCGCTTCAACAAAGTCGGCATAACTTCTATCCTGACCTAATGTTTGTTGTGCATGATGTGACCATTGTGATGCGATGGCAGGCAGATTAAGCTTTTGGCAAAGTTGCTCTATACGGTCGTATTGCAGATTCATCAGGAAACTCCCAGCAACTGGTCATATACCGATAAGGGATGCTGCAAACTCTCGTAGGGCATGACATGCTCTGCTGCTGCAACAGGTACAGTGCCAGAACCTGTATCTGATTGCGGTAATGGCGTAAATTTTTGCTGCTCTTGTTGCAGTCGAACAGCCGGTTTTTCTTGCGTAGTGGCATGAATCCGCTGATTGGCGGTTTCATGCAGCCACCGGCCAATGTGGGCATTGGCGACATCAACATCTAACAGTAAACCCGAAGTCTTCAGGCTTGCTTTCAATGGCACAATAAAGCTTGATTTGAGGTATCCATTAAAGCGTTCAACTTTGCCTTTGGTCTGTGCACGGTAGGGCTTACATACGCGGGGACGAAAGCTGTATTTCTTGGCGCAGTCGAGCAGTTTGGGATTCCATTTATGCTGCCCCTCCTGATAGGCATCCCGTTCAATCATGATCGTTTTAGCGTTATCAAACAGGATTTCCTGAGGTACTCCTGCAAAGAACTGAAATGCATTTTCCAGACCATCGATCCATGCATCCGTACGTTCATGATCATAAAATTTCACGAAAGTCGCTCTGGAATACCCTAATGTTGCGACAAAGGCTTTCAAAGTCGTGTTGTTGCGTCGAATTGTGGTGAAATCCACCTGCATTTGTTGGCCAGGTTGGGTTTCAAAACGAATGACTGGCTCCAGTTTGGCAACTGGTTTTAATGTTGCAAGATATTCCCTCAAGATCCTGATCTTTCCTGGATATCCCAACCCTAAAATTTCCTGGTAGAGCACAACGGCAGGAATCCATTCAGGATGTGCTGCATTTACACGATGGAGTAAATAGGGTTTATATGGATCAAGAATACTTGTTCTAGGTTGTGTACGCCGATACTGAGGTGTTTCCTTCTGCCGTAAATATTTACGCACGGTATTTCGGGACACCCCCAGTTCACGAGTAATAGCTTTAATAGATTTACCCTGTTGATGAAGAATTTGGATTGTCACTGCTTGCTCCAAAGTTAACATGTTGAGCAGTCCAAAATGACCGCTATATTAACCAAGGGGGTCAGTTTTTAAATGCCATTAGGGGGTCATTTTTACACTGCCGCTAACA
>NZ_JAHPRO010000063.1 GCF_025562455.1 Acinetobacter sp. WU_MDCI_Axc73 | reverse complement strand
CAGGGGTATATTTTAATTTTGTCATCGGGATAGTCTCTCAGAATATTGACTCTCCGACAAACCCGGTACGGTTCAGTACTTTACAAATTCTTTTTAGTCTGCTGTTTGCTTTGATCAGCATAATTTAAATGCAGCTGACCACTACGAGCAAAAACCAAGAAATCTTTTAGATCCCTTACACCCTCACTATTGGTGCGTGCCAAATTAATTTCTTCTGGACTTAAGGCCGAGACAACATGTAATCCTTGACGAGCACTAGTAATTGCTACATTTAGACGGCGCTGACCACCTTGACGGTTAAGCGTACCAAAATTCATAGATAAGCGGCCATCACGGTCTTTTGCGTAAGTAATTGAGAAATCGATAATATCGCGTTCACCCCTTGCACATTCTCTAAATTTTTAACAAATAAATGCTCAATGCCTGCTTTACTCAATGTCGACCTACATTCACCATGGCAGAAAGGCACATGCGAAAATATGAATGGTTTAATTAGGCAATATTTACCTAAAGGGATTGATTTAAATCAGGTAGATCAGCATTATTTAAATCAAGTTGCCATGTCACTGAATACTCGTCCTAGAAAAGAGTTAGATTGGCTTACACCATTAGAGAAGTTTGCTCAAATTTTTGATTATCATAAGGCTTTTGAAACTGTCGCTCCTCATGTTTGAATCTGCCTGTTTGTGCATTTTCATTAGTTTTAGTACGTGAAGGACAAAAGTTCACGACTCTTGATTTGTTGCTTATAGTCTGTCTAATTGTATTTTCTTACCTATCATTCAAATATTGGTACATTCCGTTATGGAATTTTAAGGCAAATAATTCGAAATGTGACACTTAAAGGTATGATAATCATGTGCTCGAATTACCTATTTCCAAGTAAAAGAAATTTGATGCTTTTGGGTGTCGATACTAGCCAGTTCGATCTTGAGCTTAAGGATCATGTCTTTCCTTCTTATCACGCTCCAATCATCTTGAATGGCTCAGAACATTTGGAACTTGATATCGCAAAGTTTGGATTACTTCCGAGTTGGGCGAAAGAATTGAAATTTAGCAGCCACACTTATAATGCACGTACCGAGTCTGTAGCTGATAAGCCCAGCTTTCGACACTCATGGAAATACAGCAAGTTCTGCCTAGTCCCTGTGCAAGAGTTCTACGAACCCAAATACATCAATGGCAAGCCATACTGGTACACCATCAAGCGTAAAGATGATCAGCCTTTCACGGTTGCAGGGATCTATGATGATGCGGCGATTGATGGCAATAAGGTACGTTCCTTTTCAATGTTGACCATCAATTCGGATCATCACCCCTTCATGAAGCAATTCCATGCACCGATGGATGAAAAACGCTCCATCATCGTTATTCCACAGCAGTACAGAAAAGACTGGCTGACTGCAGATCATGAACACGCGCATGAATATTTTTTTCAACTGCCCGATGAATTCATCACTTTTCCACGCGATGAGCAGAAACAAAACGTCTTATTCTGACGCATCCTTGTTTATCCACAACTTTTTAAATTTGATTTTCAAACGTTGTTAGTAATATCCTATTTAGACAAATTCTACTTCCAAACACGTCTCGTAGCGTAGGAGTATCACATGTCTAAGAAGTTGCCTATCTACTTCTCTGACGATGCATGGTCATCTTTACAAGAGCTCATGGGTCCAGAGGGTAAGCCAAGCCCTACCATCAATACCGTGCTTGAACAAATCGCTGTTCAAAATGAACTGGTTGCGCAGTTAGGGCTTACTGCAGTTCTACCCAAATCTAAAGTATCCATTCCCGTCTCTTTAGAGCGCATCCCTGCAGGCCCAGCCTTCAGCACCAAGGATGAGCAAGACAAAGCGCTCGATCTGAATGAGTTCCTGATTCACAACCCGATTTCTACGTTCATTGCTTATGTAGACAGTGAATCCATGCTTGATGCTGGCCTAGAGATTAATGATCCAATCATTAT
>NZ_JAHPRO010000062.1 GCF_025562455.1 Acinetobacter sp. WU_MDCI_Axc73 | reverse complement strand
CGTTCAATAATCAGCGCAATACCCTGACCCACACCAATACACATTGAACATAAGGCGTATTTGCCACCTGTCTGTTCAAGTTGATTCAATGCCGTCGTCACTAAACGTGCTCCTGATGCACCCAATGGATGTCCTAACGCAATCGCTCCACCATTTGGATTGACACGTGCATCATCATCAGCCAGACCTAAGTCACGGGTACACGCCAAGGCTTGCGCGGCAAAGGCTTCATTTAGTTCAATCACATCCATCTGTTCTAAAGTCAGATTGGCTTGTTTTAACAGCTTTTTGATCGCCGGTGCTGGTGCAAATCCCATAATGCGTGGTTCTACACCCACCGTGGTCGCTGCAATGATTTTGGCACGTGGTTTTAAGTGGTATTGTTGAATCGCTTCATCTGATGCAATCAGCAATGCCGCTGCTCCATCGTTAATACCAGATGCATTGCCTGCTGTCACTGTTCCATCTACTTTAACCACACCTTTGAGTTTGGTTAAACCTTCGAGTGTAGTCGAGGCGCGTGGATGCTCATCCGTATCGATCACCACAGCATCGCCCTTACGCTGTGGAATCGTGACAGCTACGATCTCGCGGGCAAAGTAGCCTTTGGCTTGCGCTGCCGCAGTACGTTGCTGGCTGGTATAGGCAAACTGGTCCTGATCTGCACGATTGATGTTGAACTGTTCTGCAACGTTTTCTGCCGTTTGTGGCATAGTGTCCACACCATACATGGCTTTGAGCTTTGGATTGATGAAGCGCCAACCCATGGTGGTGTCTTCTATCTTCTGGCTACGTCCAAACGCACTTTCTGATTTACCCATCACGTACGGTGCGCGACTCATGCTTTCGACACCTCCTGCAATGATCAGATTGGCTTCACCTGCTTTAATGGCTCGTGCCGCCATCGCAATCGCATCGAGGGATGACCCGCATAAGCGGTTCACTGTGGTGGCAGGGACTTCTACAGGCAGGCCTGCAAGTAAAGCTGACATGCGTCCTACGTTACGGTTGTCTTCTCCAGCTTGGTTCGCACAGCCATAGATCACGTCATCGATTTGTGTCCAGTCAACGTTGGGGTTGCGTTCAATCAGTGCCGCCATTGGAACTGCACCCAAGTCATCTGCACGTACTGGCGCTAAACCACCTGCATAGCGACCAAATGGGGTACGGATTGCATCAATAATATAAGCATTTTTCATTTACATCTTATCCTTTTACACCATCAGTGAACCTCTCACCACGCAGGAAAGAGGCTGAGGTGAAGTTTATCCCTGTGTCGCATCAATCAAAGTTGCGCCTGTTAAGCTTTGTAGTTCTTCAAAGCTTAAACCTTCAACTTTTTCTGTGACTTTTAGGCCTTCTGGAGTGACATCAATTATGCATAGGTCGGTATAAATGCGATCTACACATTTTTGGCCCGTCGCTGGGTAAGTCAGTTCTGCCACGATCTTCGGTTCGCCTTTTTTAGTGACGTGATCGGTCGTGACAAAGACTTTTTTTGCGCCAACCGCCAAGTCCATTGCTCCACCTACTGATGGAATCGCATCAGGTGCACCTGTGTGCCAGTTGGCAAGGTCGCCATTGGCGGCAATTTGGAATGCGCCCAGTACGCAGATGTCTAAGTGTCCTCCACGCATCATCGCGAACGAATCGCCATGATGGAAAAAGCATCCACCTTTGAGCATGGTGACGTATTCTTTACCCGCATTAATCAGTTCTGGGTCTTCTTCACCTTTTGCTGGTGGTGGACCAAAAGCCAGTAAGCCATTTTCTGAGTGTAAAAAGACATCTTTGTCCGCAGGTAGGTAGCTGGCAATCTTGGTCGGTAAGCCGATCCCAAGGTTGACATATGATCCTTCTGGAATATCCTGTGCCACACGCTGTGCAATTTGGTCACGGCTTAGTTTTTGGTAACTCATGTCGTTCTCCTTATGCTGAAACAGGTGCTGGTGCAGGTTGTACCTGTACCACGTGTTGAACAAAGATACCTGGAGTCACAACGACTTCTGGATCAAGTTCACCGAGTTCAACCACTTCAGAAACCTGAGCAATCGTAATATCTGCAGCCATGGCCATGATCGGACCGAAGTTGCGTGCAGATTTACGATAAACCAGATTGCCCCAACGATCACCCTTGTGGGCTTTAATCAAGGCAAAGTCAGCTTTGATCGGATTTTCTAAAACGTAGTCTTTGCCATCATATTGAAGGGTCGGTTTACCCTCAGCCAATAATGTACCAAAACCTGTTGGTGTGTAGATCGG
>NZ_JAHPRO010000061.1 GCF_025562455.1 Acinetobacter sp. WU_MDCI_Axc73 | reverse complement strand
ACCAAACTAAAATTTCTCAAACAAGTTCATCACATCATTTTCCGTCAGTTTCGCTTCTCCCTCATGATCGGTGCTTAAAATTGACTGTGCCAGTTCGGCTTTATTTTGCTGCAAGGCAATAATTTTCTCTTCTATGCTTTGGTTGGTAATCAGCTTATACACAAATACCGGTTTGTCCTGTCCAATCCGCCATGCACGATCTGAAGCTTGATCCTCAGCAGCAGGGTTCCACCATGGATCATAGTGAATGACTGTATCTGCGGCTGTTAAATTCAGACCGACCCCTCCTGCTTTCAGACTGATTAAAAATACAGGCACTTGTCCAGACTGAAATGCAGTAATAACTTCATCTCGCTTTTTGGTCTGCCCAGTCAGTTTCACATAGCCAATTTCTGCGTGATGAAGTTGCTGCTCAATCAGTTCCAACATTGAGGTAAACTGAGAGAAGATAAGAATTTTTCGCCCCTCTTCCACCATTGGAACGACCATATCGATCAACTGTTCAAGTTTGGCAGAGTGTGCCTGCCCGGTTTTCACTGAATCCAGTTTCAGTAAGCTAGGATGGCAGCACACCTGACGTAGCTTCAGTAAGGCATCTAAAATTTGAATTTGACTACGTTTAAAGCCTTTTTCTGCCACAATTTTCTGAATGCTTGCCTGCATCGTGGCGCGAACAGCCTCATATAACTTGGATTGCTGTTCATTCATGTCAATATTGACTTCAATCGTGGTTTTTTCTGGCAATTCTTTGGCGACGTCAGTTTTCAAGCGACGTAAAATAAAGGGTTTAATGCGGTTTACCAACTTTTGCCTTAACTGCTGATCACCGCGTTTTTCAATCGGATAGCGGTATTTTTTATTAAAGATTTCTTGTGAATATAAAAATCCTGGCATCAGAAAATAAAATAGTGCCCACAGCTCACCCAAATGATTTTCCATAGGTGTACCGGTTAGACATAGACGATGTCGTGCTTTTAATTGTCGTACCACCTGTGCAGCTTTGGCACGCGGATTTTTGATATTCTGTGCTTCATCCAAAATGAGTTGATGATATTCATATTGTTTCAGTTGTTCTTCATCTCTCGCCAAGAGCGGATAGGTGGTTAACACAATGTCATAGTGCGGAATCTGCTCAAAATACTGATGGCGGTCGGGGCCCTGTAGCAGCAGTACCTTGAGCTCAGGGGTAAATTTCTGCGCTTCTTTGAACCAGTTATACATCAGCGATGTTGGCGCAACAATTAGTGCAGGTCTGTCCTGCAAATGTCCAGCCTGCTTTTCCATGAGTAAATGCGCTAAAGTTTGTGCTGTTTTGCCCAATCCCATATCATCCGCCAGAATCCCGCCATGCTGGGTTTCCCTTAAAAACTGTAACCAGCCTAAGCCCTGCTGCTGGTATGGACGCAATTCCCCCTGAAAACCTTGTGGTGTCGGCAGTTGTTGCTGATAGCCTTGTTTGAATTTCTGTACAAATTGCTGCAGCTGGTCACTGACCTGCCATGTCATCCCAAGATTATGCTGTAATTCTAATAGTTGACTCGCATCATAGCGATCGATACTGCGCTCTTCTTGCTGTAAAATGCTCTGCAGATGCAACAATACCGGCTTAATGTCCCTGGCGGATAGAGCCAAATCAGGTTGATCCACTGCAGTTTTCAGGGTGAAAATTTGACTGTCATGCAGATGAATAAAAGTCCGCGGATCAAGTAAATCAGGATTTTCTCGCACCAAAGCTACGAGCGCATCAAGCAAATTATAACAATTGCCTGCACTATCCTGAACCGTCGCCCCGATATTGAACCAGTCCTGCTGGCTTTCAGATTCAGTGATGGAAATATTTAAATTTTCTACATATTGCAGGTTAAAGGGGCTGTTTTCCAGATGCTCTATCTGCCAGCCCATCAACTCAATTTGATTGATGGGCATGAGTTGCCTGATCCAGTCTCCATAGAAAGCAAAAACCATAGAATCGAGACGTTGTTTATCAAGTTTTAATTGCTGTTCATTGCTCAGATCTTTCACCCACTCCAGTGATTCGACCAATAGCTGTAAACGCTGGATTGCCTGTTGTTCCTGAACTAAGTCCCGAAGCTGTCGCACCATTTTGCCATGCTGCTCACCAATAAAACTGTCACCTGATGTACCTGCTTTTATTCGCCCGCCTGCATAGGAGAATTCAATTTCAGCACAAACAGACTCCTCCCATTTCCAATCAAATTTATCTAAAACACCGAAGCGTAAAATTGGCTGGGGATTACCCTGTAAGACTTCAATCTCTTGAAGAAACCCAGGTTTCGGCAAGTTATGTATCGTTGTAGATTGATG
>NZ_JAHPRO010000060.1 GCF_025562455.1 Acinetobacter sp. WU_MDCI_Axc73 | reverse complement strand
ATCAACAGGGTTTTCGGTCTCTAAGCACTTTTAAAAAGGAACTTCATCGACTCAAATCTCTATTTGCAACAGTGCCCTGCTATTTCGTTATGGTCTAACGGTGTGAAATGTCTAAATTATTTGGGTTTGACAGAGCAAGTTGAAAAGCTTGGCGGCAAAATGGATAACCTTGCTTATATTGATGGTCTGACGGGCGATGTGATGACCCAGTTTAGCCTTTATCCATTGATTGAAGAAGTCGGGCAACGACCATATCCGGTATCACGTGCGGAACTTCAGAATATGTTAATGGATGAATTTGGTCGTGAAGATATTCATCTAGCTAAGAAAATGATTTCTTTTGTTGAAGAAGGAGAGCGTGTAAAAATTCAATTTGCAGATGGTAGCGAAATAGAATCTGATCTATTGGTGGGTGCAGACGGTACACACTCAATTACTCGTGCCTATGTTTTAGGTGAGCAAGTTGAGCGACGCTATGCAGGCTATGTCAATTGGAATGGTCTCGTTGATGTCTCAGACGATTATGCCGCAGCAGATCAATGGACAACGTTTGTAGGTGAAGGCAAACGTGTTTCACTGATGCCAGTGGCGAATAATCGTTTCTATTTCTTTTTTGATGTGCCGTTAGCTGTTGGTCTTGAAAATGATCGTAGCCAATACAAAGCTTTATTCAAACAATACTTTAAAGGATGGTGTGAGCCTGTCCAAAAGTTAATTGATGCAGTCGATGTGCAAAAGACCAATCGTGTAGAAATTCACGATATCGAACCATTTGCCAATTTTTACAAAGGTCGAGTGGTGATTGTAGGTGATGCAGCGCACAGTACAACACCTGATATTGGTCAAGGCGGCTGCCAAGCGATGGAAGATGCTATCTATTTGGCACGTTCATTGCAAATTAATACCTTAGGTTTACAAGATTCTTTACGTCGCTATCAGAACAAGCGTAATGAACGTGCCAATGAGTTGGTACTTCGTGCCCGTAAGCGCTGTGATGTGACACATATGAAAGATGAAGCGGTGACCCGAGAGTGGTATGAAGAGTTACGTAAAGAACAAGGCAATCATATTATGAAGGGAATTATTAGTAACATTGTCGGTAATCCACTCGACTAAGCTGTAAGACACAAAAAGAAATGTAAAACTAAAAGGTTAGCTTTCAGCAGCCAGTGTGAATATTCACACTGGCTTTTTTTAGCTATTTAGAAACATTAGATTGAAGAGCAAAGGATTAAATGTTTAAGGAAGTTGCTTTAATTGCAATTTGATTTCTTCCATTTTTTCGACCAATAAATTTACCATTATTTGTGAAAGACGAGATGTTTGACGTTTTGAAGCGACGCACAGTGCAATGGTTAAACGATGCATACCTTTTTCACGAATGGGCTTAAATACGATCTTTTTTGAGTTTAAAAGTGGTAATGCATCCATATATGACATTAAGCCAATGCCTAATTGTTGTTGAATTAATGATGTTATCATTCTAATGTCATTACATTCTATCTTTTGTATAGGATTAAATTTGTGATGTTTATAGAGTGTATGTACATAATCACTGATGACTAAGGGCTCACTTGGCATGATATGACGCTCATTTAAAGTGTCAGATAAATAGATTTTATCCATGCCGGCTAAGGTGTGATGTGGTGATAAAACATAGCCTAAAGGAATTTCAATAAAGGATAAGATTTCTAATTGATTGTGACTTTTAGGATTTAAGATAATGCCAAAATCTAATTCTGCATCAATGATTTTTCTCGATATTTCTTCACTGCTATTCATACTGATATTGAGATTAATCCATGGATAGCTTTCAGCCATGCGTTGAATACAATCCACGACAAAACCATCATTTAGGGCAGAAATAAAACCCATTTCAATATTGCCGCGACTTAATCCTTGAATTTCATCAAATCGAATTCGAGTCAGCTGATATTCTTTTTGCCATTTAAGCAAATCAGCATAAAGTAATTCACCTGCTAACGTTAGCTTCAGCCCCTGCGGTAAACGCTCAAATAAAGCAACGCCTAACTCTTCTTCAGCAAGAATAATTTGCCGATGCACTGCAGAGACTGAAATAAAAAGCTGTTCTGCGGCTTTACGTAAACTGCCAGTACGGGCAACAGCCATAAAATATTCAGAAAATCGGGAAAAGGTAATCGACATACAGCTATTCAATCTCACGGGCAGTTTACAAAGTACTTATCCATGCTTAAGCGATTTTCATGCCATAACTTTTGATTTTTTCAATTCATTCTGCTTTTGTGTTCTAAAAAGCAGAACATTGTATGCAAATCATTCTAATAGACAGAAATGCTATCCAAACGTATTTTTGACTTAGAAAGGCTTTGTTGCACAAAGATTTAAAAGATAACACTCTGCTCATTTGAACAGAATTCAAGTGACAACTTGGGTATGA
>NZ_JAHPRO010000059.1 GCF_025562455.1 Acinetobacter sp. WU_MDCI_Axc73 | reverse complement strand
AGTCTCATCCATATGCCATGAATGTAAATCTGTAGGATTACGCCAATACCAGCGTAAGCGTTTTTCCATTTCTGGAGGGCTTTGTTGCACAAACATTCAAAAGCTAAACTTCTTCCAAGTTATCTAAATTTAAGTGGCAACTTGGGTGTGAGGTCGACCTAAATCTGTAAATTTATTTAATACGGCCACACGTGCATGAATCTCATTGACTTGGCTTTGAAAGTTTCTCGCACGGAGTTTATCGCCTAATAATTTAATGCAATGCATCTTGGTTTCTATCAGACTTCTGCGATGATAGCCTGACCAATTTTTCCATATTGTTCTTCCTAAACGTTTAACTGTTCGAAGTAATTCATTTCGCTCTAGCGAGCTGGTCTTCGTATCTTTCCAAGGTTTCGCATTTTTTCTTGGCGGAATCACCGCATGTGCTTGTCGGTCTGCAATTACTTGACGGCATTGCTTGGTGTCATAAGCCCCATCAGTATAGACAGAGTCAATCTGCTCATCTTGTGGAATCTGATCGAGTAAATCACCAAGCACTTGTGAATCACTCACATTATTTGTAGTGAGTTGAATAGCGCGTATTTGAAGGGTTTCAGCATCTATACCAATATGAAGTTTAGGCCATTGGCGACGATATTCAGGTTGGTGTTTCTTACGCTTCCATTCACCTTCGCCTAGAAACTTTAAGCCAGTAGAATCGACGAGTAGCTGGAGGCCATTACTGCTTTTTTGATAGTTAATTGCAATATCAATATGCTTTTGTCTTCTGCAGATGGTGGAATAGTCTGGTGCTGTCCAATCTAATCTATAAAGATGAATGAGACTTTGCACAAAGCCAGTGACCATGCGTAAAGAAAGATGAAATAAGGATTTGATCATTAAACAGCATTGGATGGCTGTATCTGAATAAGTTTGATTTCGACCATGTTTACCTTTGGGTTGAGCGTACTATTGAGTCTTGGGATCAAACCAAATTGAGAGATTTCCTCGATTTATTAATGCACTGTTATAAGAAGACCAATTGGTTGTACGATAGATTTTAGGTGTGGGCTTATTCATTTTAGAATTATATTGTGGAATAAGCCTTTAGAGATAGGTTTGTGCAACAAAGCCTATTTTAGTTTAAATATAAACATGTTATGTTTAATTTGATCTAATATAAATTTGTGGGCTAAGCACATGACTCAAACACGTCCAAGAATGACCAAATTATTTGAACAGCTTGGTTTAGCTTCTACTGAAGAAGCAATTGCAAAATTCATAGAGAGCCATCAGCTAGCTGGAGATGTTTTTTTAACACAAGCAATTTTTTGGACTGATGCTCAACGTCATTTTTTAGAAGAAAAACTACACTCTGATGGTGAATGGACGACAGTGATTGATCAATTAAATGAGTCTTTACATGAAAATTCAGTAAAATAATTTTCCGTTAGTATTAAGGATCTACATTCTTCCCTGCATTGAATACAACTCATTCATACAGTAGTACTGTTTTGGAGATGCAATCTCTATTATATAAGTAGTAGATTCCTTACTCTGAAATTTGGATTATAAACCCTAATATTAAAAATAATCTTCTTTACCTTCTATCTAATAAATATACCAATAAGTTTAATAATTAAATTATCCACCCTTTTTTCTATAAAAAACTATTTTGATCAACTGTATTTTTTCTTTAAAGGAATAACAGTGTAAATTACATTAAGAATGTGTCTCTAACTAGCCTTGGAGTCATCTAATCATTTCATTTTTATTTTTTTAAGCACATAAAATCATAACAACTTTAATAGTTTTAAAAGATTAATATTAAATAAAATTTTTGTCATCTCAGCATAGACGGCACTGTTGCAAATAACCACGAATGGTAAGCTGAAGACTGTTTTAGCTAAAGGTGCAGCATATGAATCCTTTCCATGGTCGGCATTTTCAGGGCGAAATCATTCTTTGGGCTGTGCGCTGGTATTGTAAATATGGCATTAGCTATCGTGAACTGCAGGAAATGCTGGCCGAACGGGGTGTGAATGTTGATCACACGACTATTTACCGTTGGGTTCAACGTTATGCTCCTGAAATAGAAAAACGTTTACGCTGGTATTGGCGTAATCCTACAGATCTGAGCTCGTGGCATATTGATGAAACCTATGTAAAAGTGAATGGACGATGGTCTTATCTGTATCGTGCAGTCGATCAACGTGGCGATACCATTGATTTTTATCTTTCTTCTAGACGTAATACCAAATCAGCATATTGTTTTCTTGGAAAAATTTTAAATAATGTGAAGAAGTGGCAAATTCCACAAGTGATCAACACGGATAAAGCACCCACATATGGACGTGCTTTATCACGGTTAAAACGGGAAGGTAAATGTCCACCAGACCTTGAGCACAGGCAGATTAAGTATAAAAATAACGTGATTGAATGTGATCATGGCAAGCTAAAGCGGATCATCAGGGCCACATTAGGATTCAAATCTATGAAGACGGCTTATGCCACAATTAAAGGTATTGAAGTC
>NZ_JAHPRO010000058.1 GCF_025562455.1 Acinetobacter sp. WU_MDCI_Axc73 | reverse complement strand
CGCCACCGGAGAAACCGGCGGCACCGGCGAAACAGGCGGAACCGGAGAAACTGGTGGAACCGGAGAAACTGGCGGAACCGGAGAAACTGGCGGAACCGGAGAAACTGGCGGAACCGGAGAAACTGGCGGAACTGGAGAAACAGGCGGAACCGGAGAAACTGGTGGAACCGGAGAAACCGGAGAAACAGGCGAAACTGGTGGAACTGGAGAAACAGGCGGAACTGGAGAAACTGGTGGAACTGGAGAAACAGGCGGAACCGGAGAAACAGGCGGAACCGGAGAAACAGGCGGAACCGGAGAAACTGGCGGAACTGGAGAAACAGGCGGAACCGGAGAAACTGGTGGAACCGGAGAAACCGGTGGCACCGGCGAAACAGGCGGAACCGGAGAAACTGGTGGAACCGGAGAAACAGGAGGCACTGGAGAAACAGGCGGTACAGGCGAAACTGGTGGAACCGGAGAAACTGGCGGAACCGGAGAAACTGGCGGAACTGGAGAAACAGGCGGAACCGGAGAAACCGGCGGAACCGGAGAAACAAATTTAGTAACAGTTGTTCAGGATGCTGTTAATAATTTGTCTGATGATACAGCGATACAATCAGTTTCAGTTTTATTGAATAATTTGATAAATCCAAATAGTGGTACTTTATCAGGTGTCACAAATATTGTTGCTCAATTGACACAAACCGATCAGCCAATCACAGGCGCTTTGACAGAGTTAGTGGATAAATTGACAGATGCAAGCAACAACGGTGTTGAAAACTTAGGTACTTTGATACATGCCCTAAATTCGATTATTGCATTTATTGGAACTGGAAATTCAACAGAACTGGCAAATGTCAAAGAGGCTGTTAATGATCTACTCAATCCTGATAATGCTTCGGATCTATTAAATAGTATACTGACGACGACAGTAAATGGTGTTGACCAAACGGTATCTGAGTTACTGCAAGGTGCTCTGGGCAGTAATATTGAAGTGGTGAGTCTAGGTACTTTACTTGATAAATCACACCTAGGGTCTATGGTTGGAAAATTGCTTGATGATACAGGCAATGTGATTAAATTGTTGTTGGATACTTTGGGCTTAGATGCAACTAAACTAACAAACGCTTTATTTGATACGTTACAAGGAATTCTGAATCAGGATAATGTAGTCCAAAATGGCTTAAGTCATGTTACAGGTGAATTAGATAAAACTGTTGATATTTTACTAGATGGTTCTTCTGATTTAGTTACACAACTTCTTGCTAAGCTTGGATTGGGTGGATTTGCAACTGAATTATTAGGTACTTTGACAAATGATTTGTTAAAACCATTAATTGATTCAGTCTTAGGACTAGTGAATGATGGCGGAAGTATTCTATTGCCACCTGCACCTGTAGATGGTGAAGGAAATAGTACACTGGGTCTAATAGATGTTGTGGCAGAAGTTGTTCGAGATTTAACAGGATCTAATACAACGTTGTCGCCTATTAGCAACTTGCTTGATAATTTAATTAGCAATAATGGTTCAGTTGGAGATATTTTAGGTTCACTTAATGCATTGACTGACCAAGATGCCGGTGCTTTAGGTATATTAACTGAATTGGTTAAATCACTTTACAATGCGGAGCTTCCAGAGGGAACAAGTGTTGAAGATCTAGTACAAGGCTTGGGTGGAATTCTAAATGGTCTCTTGGATGGGGTTGTTAAACCAATTATTGGAGATTTAGGTTCAGAAATAGGTCAATTTATTCCAAACGTACTGATCTTAGAACTTGAACATGATACAGGTATCAGCAAAACAGATGGAATTACGTCTGATGGGACTGTATTAGTTAAAGGTTTACATGAAGGGCAAGCATGGGAATATAGTACCAACGGTGGAACTAATTGGATCACAGGTACTGGTAGTAGCTTTGAATTATCCGCTAATACTTATGCAAAAGGCGATGTATTGGTTCGTATAACAAGCAATGACGAATCACAAATCAATATCTCAACTTCTCTTAAAGCCGTAACAGTTGATCAAAGTAATCCAGATGTACTAACGGCTGTATTAGCTACCGATACAGGTATTGATGGTGATGGTATTAGTCAGGATGGAAAAATCAATGTTACTGGCTTGGAAGATGGTGCAAAACTTCAATATAGTCTCGATAGTGGTGCGACTTGGAAATCTGTAGTTAGTGGCAATAGTTTTACTTTGGTGGAAGGTGTTTATAGTAATAATACCGTGCAGGTTCGTCAGGTCGATGTAGCAGGAAATATTGGAAGCTCCACAAATCTGGGTAATATTATTATTGATAAAACCGTACCTAATACGCCAGAGATTATAAGTTTTAGCCCTGATGGTACAACTTTATATGGCCGTGTAGTTGGTGAGGCGGCTGGAACTACGGTTAAAGTTTTTGTCCAAGGTAATCTTGAACCAGTTGGTACGGGTGTAACAGATTCAAATGGTTATTTCACTGTTAGCTTAACAGATGATAAATATACAAATTTGAACTTCACACTTCAGGCAGAAGATATTGCTGGCAATGTCAGTGATACTGGTGAAGGGAATGGTAACTATGGTTTGGTGACCGTTCTACAAAATATCGTAGCTAACTTGACTGATAGCACTATGATTGAGCCAGTATCAAACTTATTAAATAATTTAGTTGATCCTAATACAGGTACTTTCTCTGGTATTACAGGCATAGTGGAAGCGCTTACCCTAACCAATCAACCTTTACTTGGCGCATTAACAGAAGTCGTCAATGAGCTCACAGATGCTGAAACTGGAGGCGATGTGAACCGTACCGGGTTTGTCGGAGACCACTTTTCTTGAGAGAATGTCCCGATGAAAAAAGTAAAATACACCCCTG
>NZ_JAHPRO010000057.1 GCF_025562455.1 Acinetobacter sp. WU_MDCI_Axc73 | reverse complement strand
TCTATATTTCATATCCAGTCCATGATGTTTAAGCCATCATAAACTAGACATTTTTATTGGTGAGAATATAGACATTTTGAATGGGTTCTAACATTTTAATTTCGTAAAACCGCCATTATGTTAAATTTAGAACATGTTACTTTAAGTTCATAGAGGCTTTGTTGCACAAACCTATCTGTAAAGGCTTTTTCAGCGATATAATTTTCAAATGAAGAAGCCTACACATAAAATTTACCGCACAACCAATTGGCCCGCATATAACCGAGCACTCGTTCATCGCGGAAATATTGCCATTTGGTTTGATCCTGCTACACAATGGTATGCTCCATCAAAAGGCAAAATAAGGGCGAAATCAAACCTACTCCGATGCAGCCATCCAATGCTGCTTAATGATTAAATCCTTACTCCGTCTGTCTTTACGTATGGTCACTGGCTTTGTGCAAAGTCTGATTAAACTTTGCGGATGAGCAGCTACGAATATCAGTGATATTCGTACACCACGCTTTGTAGAAGACAAAAGCATATTAATATTGCAATCAATTACCAAAAAAGTAGCGATGGGCTGCATCTACTCATAGACTCTACAGGCATGAAGTTTCTAGGTGAGGGCGAATGGAAACGCAAGAAATATGGACCTGAATATCGTCGCCAATGGCGTAAACTTCATATTGGCATAGATGCTAAAACTCTACAAATACGCGCTATTCAGCTTACAACCAATAATGTCAGTGATTCACAGGTGCTTGGTGATTTACTTAATCAGATTCCACAAGATGAGCAGATTGACTCTGTTTATACCGATGGAGCTTATGACACCAAGCAATGCCGTGAGGTCATTGCAGATCGGCAAGCGCATGCGGTGATTCCACCTAGAAAAAAATGCGAAACCTTGGAAAGATACAAAGAGCAGCTCGCTAGATCGAAATGAATTACTTCGAACAGTTAATCTTGGAAGCAGTGCTTCTCAGGCAGGACACTATGGAAAAAATCAGGCTATCATCGGTGAAGTTTGGTTGAAACTAAGATGCACTGCATTAAATTATTAGGAGATAAACTCAGAGCAAGGCGTTTTGATAGCCAAGTCAATGAGATTCATGCACGTGTAGCAGTCCTCAACAGATTTACGGAATTAGGTCGACCACTTACCCAAATTACGCCTTAAATTTAGCTCAATTAGGGGCGCTTTGCATTTCAAATCTTTGTGCAACAAAGCCGACCTGTAGCGAAAACTTATCAAACGAAGTATTGGTTAATCTTTTTCTTCAACATCTTCCTTAAACTCAAACAAATCATTCATCGTACAGTTAAAGTATTTACATAACTTATCGGCGACTGGCAATTCAATACGTACAGCACGATCATAATACATACTCGTAAGCGTATTGCGATTGATGCCTGTCGCACGTACTACATCACTTAATTTTAAAATTTTTCGATCGCCCATGAGGCTGGATAACTTGCAAGTAATCATATATCAATTAATTTACAAAAAAATAACCTACTAAGAGTTATTTTAAGTTGTTGACTGAGTAATACCCTGCTATAGTTAACCTACAGCAGATCATTACAACTTATAGAAAGCATAATTCATCTATTTCAACTAAATTATAACTTTTTAAATGTAAGGATTGAAGCTGTATTAGATTATTTTGTGGAGATGACAGCCATGTTGCCAAATGAATTATTGATCAGCCAGCAAGCTCGTGACTTAGGAAATCAATTAATTAAAGAAATGAACATCAATAGAAGTTACGGAATGGCTAATTTTCTTGGAGTAAATACTTGCTATGATAATCATCAGGCTGTACTTATTTGGACATTTCAACTTCTTGAAAGGGAACCTACCTTAAACGAATTAGCAGAAATTAAAAAATATTTTCTTTTAATCTTTCCAGATAGTGTTTATCAATTAGCCTAAGTTGTTTTTAAAAATTATTTTCAGGGAGGGATTACCGGATAGTCTGATAATTCTGAATAAGATCATAATCCGCTGACGTTTAACTAATATTTACGAAATTCCACACTGACTGTATGGTGGATGGTACTCCATCGAGGTGATGTGTGCTGAAAAAACAGGAGGTTTTAACTTGGTAAACCATACATACTCATCAGGAGTTTACCATGAGCAAGAAACACAAGACGTATACGGCAGAATTTAAAGCTGAAACCATCAAAGCAATAGAAGCCATTCAAGGCAATGTATCTAAAAACAGCTAGAGAACTCGGCATTTCCATGCAGACCCTTTCGCATTAGAATAATAAGGCAAAGGCAGGGACTTTAGCTGGTACTAAATAGTATTCATCTGATCTAAACGCTTTGCTCGAAGAAAAATAAGCAACTTAAACAGCAGCTTAAATCCGCTGAAATGGTGAAATGGAACGTGAATTTCTAAAAAAGGCAGTAGCGTACTTTGCCAAATAAAGTCAGTAAGGTACGCCTATGTGAAATCCCAAAACACTTATTTCCGATTATTTTGATGGCACGATTACTTCATGTATCAGTTTCACGCTTTTATGATTGGCTAAAACGAGGTGTGAATAAACGATTAGTTCAGGTGGCCTAACTTAAATAAAAAGTCTCAGACAAACCGGGTACGGTTCACTATTTTTGTCGTGTACAGAGAGTTTTTCTATATAAAAGTATGATACTCACCTAGCCATTACTTAAATAATCACCCCACCACTGCATCATTTCAGTCCGTTGAACTAAGTAATCAGCATGATTATAACTGGCACGGGTACGGTTCTTATCAATATGTGAAAGTTGTGCCTCAATCCAATTATCTTGAAATAAACCTGAGTCATTCAAAATGGTACTAAGTTCCACCACCCAACTAAACATGTAATAATATAAAAAATAACTTTGAGAATAACCTGATGCCCTATGTTCAAGC
>NZ_JAHPRO010000056.1 GCF_025562455.1 Acinetobacter sp. WU_MDCI_Axc73 | reverse complement strand
CACCATTATTTGTGTGGGCGGTCGAGCTCCGCCTGGGCGAAAAAAGCGGCTGCTTTACGTAGAATTTCATTGGCACGTTTTAATTCTTTAATTTCACGTTCCATTTGCTTCATTTTTTCTTGGTCAGATATCTGTTGTACTTTGGCAGGATTTAGTTGATCCAGATGCATTAAATACCAAACACGCAATGTTTCAGGAGTACAACCGATTTTAGGAGCAATAGCTGTGATTGCTGCCCAAGTAGAAGGATAATCTTTTTCAGATTCAATTAGTAATTGAACCGCTCTTTCTCTGATTTCAGGGGTATATTTTAATTTTGTCATCGGGATAGTCTCTCAGAATATTGACTCTCCGACAAACCCGGTACGGTTCAAAGCCTACACACAAAATCTACCGCACAACCAATTGGCCCGCATATAACCGAGCTCTCATTAATCGTGGGAATATTGCCATTTGGTTCAATCCAAAAACACAATGGTATGCAGAACCACAAGGCAAACAAGGTCGAAGTCAAACCTACTCCGACATAGCGATTCAATGCTGTTTGATGATCAAATCTCTATTTAGACTCACTTTACGCATGGTCACTGGCTTTGTCCAAAGCTTAATTAAACTTTGCGGATTAGATTGGACAGCACCAGACTTCACGACGCTTTGTAGAAGACAAAAGTATATTGATATTCGAATTAGCTACCAGAAAAGTCGTGATGGGTTACAGCTACTCGTCGACTCTACGGGTTTAAAATTTTTAGGTGAAGACGAATGGAAGCGTAAGAAACATCAGCCTGAATATCGTCGGCAATGGCGTAAACTGCATATTGGTATAGATGCTAAAACCCTACAAATACGAGCTGTTCAGCTTACAACCAATAACGTAAGTGATTCACAAGTCCTTGGTGATTTACTGGATCAAATCCCGTTGGATGAGCAGATTGATTCAGTCTATACAGACGGAGCTTATGACACCAAGCAATGTCGTCAGGTTATTGCAGATCGGCAAGCACACGCAGTGATTCCACCAAGAAAAAATGCCAAGCCTTGGAAAGATAAAAAAGCTCATTCGCTAGAGCGAAATGAATTACTTCGCGCTGTTAAACGTTTAGGCAGGACACTATGGAAAAAATGGTCGGGCTATCATCAGCAAAGTCTGGTTGAAACCAAGATGCACTGCATTAAATTATTAGGCGATAAACTCAGTGCTAGGAACTTTCAAAGCCAAGTCAACGAAGTACATGCCCGTATAGCCATTTTAAATAAATTTACAGAATTAGGCCGACCTCATACCCAAGTTGTCACTTAAATTTGAGCAACTTAGGAAAGCTCTATTTTTAAAATCTTTATGCAACAAAGCCATTTAATGTTAAAAATCATGCAAGAAAATGAAATCTGGTTGAAATAGCCTAAGTATGTTGAAAGGGGTATTGTTTAGAAATTTCCTTGTTATAAGTAAACTGTCTTTATGAAAAGCATCATGCTGACTTTGATTCATAATAAGGGGAATTTAAAAGCTTTAGCATCATAGTTTGATTACTGGATTTTAGACAATAGTGTGAAGATTAGCGCTTTGGTAAATCGATGAGCTAAAGTGTTGTAGTCCAAACTCGATCTGACAGTTACCCATTTTTTAATGGGCTTGTTAAGTTAAATTTGAGCTAAATTATTCTCAGCCCAAATCCGCTTCCAATCAAATAATGATTCAAGTGGCGTGCGGCCACTGCTCAATCTAATTCACAGTACCTAAAACAGGTATCAACTTCGGTCCAGCCATTCTCGCTTTGCTAATGATCTCCACCAGTTCAGCATAAGTCAGTTCAAACTTATCCTAGCTATCAAAAACATAGACCATATTCTTGCCTTCATGTTCAGCTGGAGTAGGTGGTACAAAACGTTTCGGGATAAGAAGCTGTGCGAGTTGTTCATCAGTTAATTTAAATAAGTGCATGTTTTTATCCTACTCTTGGTAAGTCAGACCATTTGGTTAAATACGAAGGTGATCTAAGGTTTTGATTCATGTGCCATGTGGCTTCTTTATTGTTGGCAATGCCTAGCGTGACGAGATTCTTCCCAAACCGTTCACTGATGGCTTCGATGGCATCTGAAAGCCTTTCTCGCTCTTGCTTATGTGAATAGTCCGTGAATAGATCGGGCACAAACTTGGATTGATCTGTAATTTCGAGCAGCACGATTCCCGCCTTTTTATACTTAAAGCCTTTCTTAAATATCTGATCGATGCCTTTCATCGCGGCCTTGGTGATGAGCAGTAGATCATCCGTATGCTCATGCATTTGAACGACGATGTAAGGCGAGTAGCGCTCTGTCTTATCAAAGCGACTGGTTTGGATATACACGCCGATCATCTTGCAGATTGAGCCATCTTCCCGCATTCGTTTCACGGCTCTGGCCACATAAAGCCGAACCGAAGCTTTAATGTCATCCATTTCATACACTGGGTTGCCATATGAACGGCTGCTGATGATTTGCTTCTTCGCTACAGTATCATCACTAAGGTCAATACAAGAAATGCCCTGTAGCTCAAGCACCGTCTTTTCCATCACGATACTAAACTGCTTTTTGATTTCTTTAGGATTGGCATTGATCAGATCCAGCACAGATTGAACACCCATAGTATTGAGCTTCTTACAGTTCTGTCTGCCTACGCCCCAAACCTCAGACACATCAACCTGCGCGAGTAGCGTTTCTGTAGAGCATGGGTCCATATGGGCCAGATTACAGACCCCATTGAAGAACTTGTTTTTCTTGGCGAGATGATTGGCAATCTTGGCTTCGGTTTTAGAGCGACCAATTCCAATACAGCAGGGTAGGCCTAACCAACGCCAAGCCTTAGCCCTCATGTCTTGAGCATATACAGTCAGGTCAAATAGATGCTCGTAAGCTGTGAGCTTCAGAAAGCATTCATCAATGGAATAGACCTCTTGATCTCCTGGTGCAACATAGTCCCCAAGCAGTTCCATAAAGCGCTTAGACATTTCGCCATATAAGGAGAAATT
>NZ_JAHPRO010000055.1 GCF_025562455.1 Acinetobacter sp. WU_MDCI_Axc73 | reverse complement strand
ACTGCAGGATTTCTGGCTTTGTTGTTCGCAACGAGGGCTAATTCTGGAGTTCCGTATAAGGCATAATCAATAACGACGCCTGATGCGAACATAGCGATTGGGCTGAAACGGAAGGTATCAGGAGCAATCGCTTTGGCAGAATTCCCCAAGGTGCTCACAATAAGATTCACATTGATGAAATCTGGCTTTCTACTCAGCCCATGGATATGCGAGCAGTTACTTATACTGCTCTTTCTCATGTCCTAAAAGCCTTTGACCATGTCAAATCGCAACATTGAGGTTATCTTGTTTTGGAATAAGCGTGGTCATTGTATGAAAGTGTTGATACATGATGGACTGGGTATTCAAAGCTCTACGGTTGGAACAAGCAACATTTCACTGGACTCAAACTCATCATAGTGAAACAATTACAAGCATTGATTCAGAGTTTCGCTTGATAAAGAATTTGACAATGTGCATCAAACATCATGACATCAGTTCAGTCAGCCAAGCTGAATAGCCTAGATCCGTGTCTGTGCAGAAAAGGACGCCTTCATATAAAATAACTCAAATAGATAAATTACCACCACACTGCTAGAGCCTGAGCTGAATTTAAAAATATCTATAGGGTTCACCGGGGACTTACAGTAAATTTAACTTGGATAAAAAATATCCCCCTTAAAAAAGTGGGATATTTTTAATTTATTTATTTAATATTTCTTTTAATTCATCTGCACTATATGTCGATAAATTTTCTATAGCTGCTCGAACAATACTTGAACGATTTATTCTTGCATTTTGCCCTTTTACAACCAGCTCATCAATTAGTTTACTAATATCTTCATTGAGAGAAAAAGTGTAACGAATAAATTTTTTTTCACTTGATTCTAAAGCCTTTACCCTCTTTTCTGCACCAGATATAAATGCATCTAACATTTTATCTTGTTCAGTAGGTTCAGGTTTTTTGTTTAGCCCAGTTAAACCAGCCATAGTTATACTCCTAAAAACTCTCTTGCAATACTTTCAATTTCAGCTTTCGCTTTAGGATCACTATTTACTTCAAAAACCGAAAGCCCATTTTCATCTGCATCATCATAAACATTTCGATTTGTTGTGATTGAATTCAATGCATCAATACCAAATGATTTGCATGCCTCTTTTGCATCTAAAATTCTTTGAACTTGAGAAGGAAGAGTTGGACACTGAGTAATAATTGCTCTAGCTTTCAGATTTGGATTTACTGTCTTTGCTAATTTTAAAACTTGTTCCATATGATCTAAAGTTTTTAGATCTCTTCGTTTGGGTCTAAACGGCAATAACATATGTGTAGCTATAGTCATTGCTGAACGTAATGCTTCAGAATCCTGTCCACCTGCATCAATGATAATATCTTGGTATCTTTTATCTAAATCTTTTAAAACTGAACGTATATTCCCTGATGCTTGTACTGATGGAATATTATTTAATTCATCGTTTTCATCTCTTTCTTTGACCCAATCTGTTGTTGTTCCTTGAGGGTCAGCATCTAATAAGAGGACGTCTCTTTGACTTTGTTGTAAGTAAACTGCAAGATTTTGAGCTAAACAGCTTTTACCAGCACCGCCTTTTTCACCACCAACTAAGATAATCATAATTTATGTAAGTTACGTAAGTTTGTTTGTGTATAATTTAACGGTGATTTATGAAGTAATCAACTATCATGAAAAAAAAAATTAAAAAAAAAGTTATCCACAAAAGAATGGTCTTTTTGAATTTATATATATTTATTTAAATTTATTATTTATATCTCTGCTCAAAGCTTGACTAGCAAAGGGATACAGGAAGTATATGTTGACAAATTCCTACCAATAAGTTGACTTTTTCCTGTTTCTGAGTTGACATATTCCTACCAATAAGTTGACTTTTTCCTGTTTCTAAGTTGACAAATTCTGTGCATAAGTTGACAAATTCTTTTATTAAAAATACTTTCATTTGTGGACGTTAAGTAGTATTGTCAATATATCTATTTATAACATTTTCCTTAATATATCTCCCTATGAGTAACATAGTATATAAAGATAATAATTTGGTTGAAGCATCGTATTCACTAAATCTATCTGAGCAAAGGCTAATATTAATTGCGATCATTGCTGCTCGAGAAATTGAGAAAGAACTTACTTCTGATACTATACTTACGATTCATGCTTCTGAATACATGAAACAGTTTAATTTAGGACGTCAAGCATCTTATGAAGCGTTACAATCTGCATGTGATAATCTTTTTGAACGGCATTTGAATTATAAAGCAGTAGATCCTATAACTGGAAAAATAGGAATATACAAAAGTAGGTGGGTTTCAAAAGTTGGTTATGTTAAGGAAGAGGGATGCGTCCAACTAATTTTTGCACCAGATATTATCCCCTTATTTGTAAAACTTGAAGAAAAGTTCACAAGATATGAACTTAAACAAATCTCACCACTTACAAGCATTTATGCTATTCGCCTGTATGAGTTACTCATACGTTGGAGATCAACTGGTAAGTTATATATTTCTATAGATGAGCTTAGATCAAAACTCGGATTGATAGAAGATGAATATAAAAAGATGGGAGACTTTAAAAAAAGGGTTCTTACCGTAGCTTTAAATCAAATTAACAAATTTACGGATATTACTGTTTCTTATATACAAAAAAAGGAGGGAAGAAATATTTCAGAATTACATTTCATGTTTGAAGAAAAAGAACAAAATAAAACGAGTACAAGTGCTCCTTTAGAGCCAACTTATAAATTGACAGCTAAGCAATGTATATTCTTTGCTAAAAAGCTATGTGATATTACTAACTATCCAAAATTTGGTAATGATTTCGCACATCGTGGAGAGACTCTAGAAGACTTTCAGGAAAGGATATCAAGTGATCTTCTTGATAGCGATAATGTTAGAAAGTATTTTTCTTATTTGTTAGAAGTTGGTTATGCTCCTAAATACAAGAAGTAACCCTTTAGTTAATTGTCACTTTAAACAAAAGACCACGCCCTCTCATACTAAGTTTTTAATTAAGATTGCTTTCATCTGATTTTAATATGAATTAGCATAAGTTAATAACTTATGCTGGTTAAGTAACCACCTATCCTGCCTTTATAATTTATTGCTGCAGTTCTCATCATCATTGGAATAAGTGGACAAATTTCTGACATGGAAATTGCAGCGAGATTGGCTAAAGTTA
>NZ_JAHPRO010000054.1 GCF_025562455.1 Acinetobacter sp. WU_MDCI_Axc73 | reverse complement strand
TCCCAAAGGGCGCACTTACGCAAAATCGGAGATTTTGCAAGTTGCGGTCAGGGGAGACCCCCGACACCCCACCGCCCAACAAGTTGGGCGGCTGTTAGTAAAAGGTGAGCCAGTGGCAATTTATCATTGTTCAATTCAGAATATTTCGAGGTCAGATGGTCGCTCGATTGTGGCGTGTGCAGCGTATCGGGCAGGTGAAAAACTTGAATGCGATACATACGGGAAAACGCAGGACTACACCCGAAAAACTGGCATCGAGTACACCCAAATATTTGCACCCGATGGAGCAAATCCCGACTTGCTTAACCGTCAAAACCTGTGGAATCAGGCAGAGCAATCCGAACTAAAAAAAGATGGAAGTATCAAGCAAGAGGCACGGCTTGCAAAAGAGATAGAAATCGCCTTACCACATGAACTTAATAAGTGGCAGCGGCAGGCACTTGTTACAGAGCTATGTCAATCCTTAGTCAAAGGACATGGCGTGGCGGTGGACGTAGCGATACATGCTCCTCATATCGCAGGGGGGAGTGATGATAGAAACTTCCATGCCCATATATTGATGACCACTCGAACCGCCACAGGGCAAGGCTTAGGGGGGAAAGTCAGAGAGCTAGACAGACACTCAACGCTGAAGAAAATCAGGGAGGAAGTAGCTGATCTCACAAATCGCCATCTTGCAGCCGCAGGCTTGGATCTAACTGTTGATCATCGTAGTCATGAGGACAGAGGATTGATGATAGAGCCGACCATCAAAGAGGGGATAGAAGCCACACATGCAAAGCGAAAGGGCAAGGAGATGGAGATCGTTAAGCGTAATGATGAAATCAAGCAGCGCAATTCAAAGGCTGAAAACCTTGATATGTCTATATTTGAAACTGAAACAGGACTGGAGGAGCTACAACAGCAGCAACTGGAGGCGGCAGTGGATGAAGCCCCCGCAGTCTATACGGCAGCACAGCAAGCACTGTATGAGCATCAGCAGCACCGCCAGACGCTTTTAGATCAATACATGCAATCAAGGAGCGGGGATACTGATAAAGTCGCCGAGCATCGCTTTTACAGCGCATTACAGAGCGATATAGACCGTCTTCAGCTTGATAGGTTAATTAGGGAGGGGAAAGAGGCTGAGGTGCTCTTGCGTGAAATTGGTGAGCCTCTACCTCCTCCGATCAAGATTAAAAAAGGATGGTTTAGCTCTGAACTATTTAGCTTTGATGACATGCTCAAACAGTACGAGACAGACCAGTCGAGCCTTGCTGTCTATCATGCTGAAATTAGAGAGGAAATGCAGGCACAGCAGCAGAAAGAGCGAGAGCGACAACAGGAAGCCAAACGCAAAGAAGAGGATAGAGAGAAGCAGAAACAGGCGTATGAACGCTATCTATCAAAATACGGCTATGTGAAAGATGCTGAGTATGACCATGTTAGTGACAGTGTTGGTTGGGAGCTATCAACCTACACACGTTTGCAGGCGCAAGCATGGGCAAGAAACGATATGCAAGAGTATGCAAGGTGTTCAAAGGAAAAATACGAACAGATCAGCGATAAAATAGCCCGCGAGCGTGACTTGAAAAAAATTGAGCAAGTGAGCTATATCCTCGATAAGGACAAACAGGCACTTATTGATATTTCACCTCAGTTAAAACTCTACCACGATCAGATGCAGCAGGCTATTAATCAAAGGAAAATCTCAATTGAGAATGAGCGGCAGCCGACATTTAAGCCGTTCAGCTATGAACATGAACAGCCTAAGCAGAAAAAAGGCAATGACTTCACTTTTGACTAAAGCCAAGCTGAACTAAAAGCGGGTAAAAAGTTCTAAATTTTTCAGGTTCTAAAAGCATATCAGCAATACGAATAGCAAATTGCTGATAGCTTTCAGTACCTTGTGAATACTTAGACATTTCAGGCATCTCAGACATTTTATTAGCAAACAAATGGCGTTGTGCATCGGTCATTTTGATAAAAAAATCAGGTGTGTTTGGATCTCGTTTCGGATCGATTGGTTTTTCAATTTTTGGTTGTTGTTTTTGCTTGAATTTAAAAGAAAAACCAGTGATCGAACGCCCTGTTTTATGTTGCTCAACCTTGATTGTAATGTCTGTATGCTCATTTACATTTTTGATTGCAGGGTCTAAAACACGTTTTTTAAAATCGTGCATACGACTGTATTCAGTTTCTAAAACACCAAGTTTTTGTCTGAAATCCGACAGTTCAATTACTGGTGTTTTTCCAGTGCTACGCCATGCGATTAGTAGCTCATACAAGCGCACAGCATAAGCAGTGGTTAAACCACTAATTTGCTTTAGTTCGTAGCTTGTAAATTGCTCCTCAAGCCGTGTAATAAAAGGGATGATAGCTGGCGCAAAAATCAAATTCACGGTTGCACCATCGTCCATATAACCGATTTGTGATACCCAACGGCTCATCTGATTGATAACCTTGCCTTTCGGAGATAACTCTTGGTAGCTAAATTGACGTGCAAACAAGTCCTTACAGGCATCTTTCAGAGCTTGATAGGCTGTATTGCGATGTACACCAAAGTGATTGATATAGCTTTCAGCATGGATAAATAAGGGGTCATTGGCATTAATCCCCCGCCCCGATTCTCTTGCCTCGACAATCGCCAACAGTATCAGTCGCTGTTCAACTAAATCTAGATTGTAACTGGCATTGATTAGAGCATTATCTTTGACGACTAATTCTTTCATGACGCAACACTTTATTATGTCTTTAAGACGACATTATTATATTGTGTCGTTAATTGCAAGGTAAGTGTCGTCTTAAATACTGTTATAATGCAAGGTAAGTGTCGTCTTATTGCAAGGTAAGTGTCGTCTTTTAACTTCTGAAAGCATTGCTATTAAAGGCTTACAGGCGAGCTAAAAGCATTTAAAAGCTTTTTTATTATTAAAAGCCTATTTTCATACGAAAATTGCCCTATGTTTTCGCTAAAGCTCAAACTTTTTTGACTTCACTTCGTTACGTCAGGGACAATTTTTAGCAAACACCATCAGGAATACTTGAAAAAGCAAAAGCAACTATGGCTTTCGCTGTCGCTCAAGGCTTTTTTAAAAGCAAAAGCGCACAAAAATAGGCACTTTCTAGGGTCAAAAGTCGAAAAAGCGGTTTTTCAGAGGGTAAAGGGGCGAAATTTGGCTTGTTCACTCGTAGACACTCGTTCTGTAAGATCATCAATTGTTTAGATATTTTTAAAAATCACGGCTGAAAAAGATATTTATCCTTTTCTCTGACTATCAGCATAAAATCTGGGTGTTCAGCTAAAAATTTTTCAACGTCTTTATCGTACTTTTTAAGCAGATAAGCCCCTATAAGAATTTTCCGTTTTGTATCTTCTGATCGTGCCTGCTTTTGATCTCTACCTTTGATAACAGCATCGGCTAAGTCCTGCCTTGCTTTTTTCTGTCTATCCAGTTTTTCTAGCTCTGTTTCCACTTTTTGCTTCAGCTCATTAGCCGTTTTTTTGCTCACTTTGCACCTGGTGAATATCAACCTATTTCCCGAAGTATGCCCCACCTAAGACATGAAAAATGCTCTACTTCAAAAACTCGACTTATATCCAAAAATCGAGCGTAGCGAGCAAAATCCAAAAAACAGCTCAAAGCCTTATCGCTCTTGCTTTTGCTTTTAGCCTCGCAGAGTTCCCAAAGGGCGCACTTACGCAAAATCGGAGATTTTGCAAGTTGCGGTCAGGGGAGACCCCCGACACCCCACCGCCC
>NZ_JAHPRO010000053.1 GCF_025562455.1 Acinetobacter sp. WU_MDCI_Axc73 | reverse complement strand
TCGCGCTGATGGTAGTGTGGCGTTAGCCATGTGAGAGTAAGTCATCGCCAGCTTTTAAATTTAAAACCCCCTTACCTTACGGTCAGGGGGTTTTTATTGTATATAGAAAAATTATCGATTCATTTTGATTATATTTAACTAAAAATACTTCATAGAGTGCAAATCCGTACTTAAGATATAATTAACTTTTATTGAGATTCTGCTGATGAAGTTTAAAATTTTTGCAGTTAAAGAGCTAAATCCACAGCAAAGACAGCAGATTGCCAAGTTGTGCTTTTCTGCATTTGATGAAGATCCTTGGAGCCAATATCTTTTTATGCAAACAGCTTCTCATCTTGTAGGTATATTGGATGGACAAATCGTATCTCATGCGCTCTGGACAGATAGAGTTTTTACTATTAATAACAGTGTAAAATTGAAAACAGCTTATGTTGAATATGTGACTACTGATGAGAGAATGCGGGGTAAGGGATTTGCATCACAATTATTAAGATATTTGATCGATGTTTTAACTCGCTTAGAATATGAACTTGCAGCATTGCAACCTGAAGATGATCATTTTTATAAAAAATTAGGTTGGACTTATTGGTTAGGGGATTTATATATTCATCAAGATAATTCTACTTATCTAACGAACGAGAATAAAATCATGTTGTATCCATTAAGTATTCAATTTAAAGATTTACTCCTGAATAGTACAGAGCATGATACGATTTGCACCAATTGGAGAGAGGGTGAGCTTTGGTAATTTTTTTGTATGTATTTTGATCTAAAAACAGTGTGATTTATTTTAATATCTTTTTCTAAGATTCTATTAAACATTATAAACTTCGCTATTTATTTGAGATTGATGGAAAACTAATCAATAGAATAAATATATTTTAGGCAACTGAGATTGCTAAGTTATTATCTTTCCAGATATCTCATTTAAGCAAAATATCGATGCAAATTCAGTGGCATCTATGTGATGGTTCATTGAGATTGAATCTAGAAAGCTGAAACAGCTTTATTTCTAGGAAACAGAGATTAATGACTTAAATATTCAATTTATTTCAAACTTTATTCATCTTAAAAATTATAAAACTTATAGTGTTTTATACCTGAGTTTAAGATAACAGTATGTAATTTGAGCTATTTCCTATCTAAGTAATGGTTTTTCTAGTTATTTTAGGATCAAAATCGATAACAATAATTTTCTATAAATATTAACGTTTTTGCTTTTCTCCTTAGCTGACAAGCCTATAATAATTTAGCATCATTCCAAATCTAATAAGGAAATAACATGTCTACCGATCAACAATTTAAAGCGCCTGCCAATTTAGGAATAGCAGTTTATCCTGACAATGCAGAGGCGATTGGTAACACACCATTAGTTCGTATTAATCGTATTATTCAATCAGGTGCCACAGTATTGGCAAAAGTTGAAAGTCGTAACCCTGCATTTTCAGTAAAATGCCGTATTGGAGCGGCTTTAATTGAAGATGCTGAAAAACGTGGTGTGTTGAAAGCTGGAATGCATATTGTTGAACCGACCAGTGGAAATACTGGTATTGCACTAGCTTTTGTAGCAGCAGCAAAAGGATATCCGATTACATTGACTATGCCAGCAAGTATGAGCCTTGAGCGTCGTAAGGTGCTGAAAGCTTTTGGTGCAAATTTAGTGCTTACTGAGCCAGCAAAAGGCATGAAAGGTGCTGTTGATGAAGCGGTACGTTTGGTGACTGAGCAACCTGATGTCTATTTCTTGCCTCAACAATTTGAAAATCCAGCCAATCCTAAAATTCATGAACAAACCACAGGGCCAGAAATTTGGGAAGCGACAGATGGAAATGTTGATATTTTAGTAGCAGGTGTGGGGACAGGCGGGACAATTTCTGGTATTTCACATTTCTTTGAAAATATCAAAAATAAACCAATTTATTCAGTTGCAGTTGAACCTGCTGAGTCACCAATTATTAGTCAAACCAAGCGCGGTGAGAGCATTACGCCGGCACCACATAAAATTCAGGGCATTGGCGCCAATTTTATTCCTAAAAATCTGGACTTAAATATTGTCGATGAGGTGATGCCGATTACCAGTGAAGAAGCAATCGAATGGGCGCGAAACTGTGCCATTAAGGAAGGAATTCTGGTGGGTATTTCAAGTGGGGCAGCTCTTGCTGCTGCTGCAAAGATTGCACAGCGTCCTGAAAATAAGGGTAAAACCATTGTGGTAATTTTGCCTGATAGTGGTGAGCGCTATTTGTCTTCAGTACTGTTTGATGGTTTATTTGAAGAGTAACGCATTCTCGGCAGATTCGATTTTAGGGGCGCTTGCTTTGTTAAGCGTGTGAGCTAACGGAAGTCATCCAATAGAAACTTAGAATATAAGACATTCTAAGTTTCTATTTTTAAATAACATAAAATTATGACATATGAGTTAATCTCAAATGTATTAGAGTTCTTTCTTTAGGGATTTTTCAAAACGTCTCACTGAACGTGCATATTTTTTTGCTTTATGACGTGTCCAGAAGCTAGATTTATAGCCTGTTGGACCAACATTATAATAAGCGCTAGCTTTAAACCAACTACCCGCCATTTCATTATAATGTCCTAAAATATAGGCACTGCATTGAATATTAGTATATTCATCGGCTAGGTTACCAGGGCAGGTCTGTCTCCAGTAACTTGGAATAATTTGAGCTAAACCTACAGCTCCACCAGACGAGCGTGCATAAGAATTGTAGTTTGATTCCTGACGAATAGTGGCAGCAATCAGTAAAGGCGGAACTTCATAACGATCTGCACTTTGGATAATCATCGGAGATAATCGATTGGCAGTTGAGGGTGAAACGGCATACGCTTTTTGTAGACCATTAGAAAGTTTGGAAGAACGTTGCGCTAGAGTTCCACTATGCGGTCCAAGTGTGGTACAACCTGTGAAGAAAAGACCCAAACTACTTACAAGGAATAATTTAGAGAGCATAATTTTGTAGTTATCGAAAATCTGGCGATTAGCATTTATAAAAGTGTCAGACAGTTGCAAAACGAAGTACCATCAATAAATATTCAAGTTGGAAAATCTTAATTTGTCATTGCCATAGCGTCAACAAATGTGATGTGACAATTTGCAAGGTGATCAATATCTAAATAGCCTAAGCAAAAGTAATTTTTTTCTTATAAAAAATATTATAAAATTCAAATTTTGATGACATACTTATAAAGATTATGACGCCTGCTTGTAAATTACTTAAAACCAATAAGATTGAATACAGTACTCATGAATATGAACATGATCCGAATGCAAAAAGTTTTGGTTTGGAAGCAGCAGATAAATTAAATCTGGATGTAGAAGAAGTTTTTAAAACATTGCTGGTAACAGACGATAAAAATTACTTTGTCGCGATTTTACCTGTTAATCATCAACTAAATTTAAAAAAAGTTGCGGCTGCATTTGGATGTAAAAAGTTACATATGGCAGATCCGAAAGATGCGGAACGACTCACTGGCTATCTTGTGGGAGGAATTAGCCCACTTGGACAGAAAAAGCGTCTTAAAACCGTAATTGATAATTCTGCTGAAATGAAAACAAAAATTTATGTGAGTGGGGGGAAACGTGGTCTAGATATTGGAGTAGCACCACAAGCGATTGCAAAAATATTAAATGCGCAATTTGTCGATATTCTCGATCAATAGATTTTGAAGAAATTTAAAGATAAACCGTTAATATTATGTAGTTTAAATTTTAGAGTAGGTGTCACTAATTGTCATTTAAGCCTAATATTTTAAATCAAAAAATTAATGCGTGAATTCAGTGAGGGCTAAGAGCATATTCAAGCTTTTAATGACAGCTAGTGGAATACTCATTTTAAGTGCTTGTCATGAGTGTCATGCTAATGACAGCATGAAACATTTAGATATTTAGAAACATAGTGGAATTGTCGAATGTTTATTACAATGATTAATGGGAAAGAAAATTTGTTTAGGGGCTGTAGTAGATAAGGTCAAATACCCGTCCAATCCAACAGTATTTCGAGCTGTTGTTTTGGACTCCCATA
>NZ_JAHPRO010000052.1 GCF_025562455.1 Acinetobacter sp. WU_MDCI_Axc73 | reverse complement strand
AATCACCCTGACAAGTCTTTAGTAACCCAGTACATCACTGATTACGCCTTGCTTGCCCGACATGGCAAGCAACCGCAACCCCCCGCCCCAGTAGAACAACCGCAGCCGACATGGTGGCAACGGATGACGGGGCAACAGCCACAACAAATTGAACCACCGCCATTTTTTGAAATTGATGCGATCAAAGCTATAGTCCAGTCCATTGTTGAGCATGAGCAAAAACAGGCTCAACAGCAGAAATGGCAACGGTTACAAGAGTTTTTACAACACTCCCCTCGCACCGTAGACCGACTTGAGCGAGATGCTATCAGCAGATCGTTTGATAAGGGACAACAGGCAGGCGATGAAGAACTTGCCGAGTTCATCAAATACCATCGTCAGCACTGGCAGGAAAAAGAGCAGGCAGCTAAAGACTGGCAAGCCGAGCATGACCGCTTTATGCGTGAGGAAGCAGCTAAAGCAAGGGAAGAAGCTGCACTCACACTACAAAGAGAGCGTGAGTCAGAAGCCAAACTTGAAGCGTACAGAGAGCGCAAAGCATTGCTTGACAAGGAAATAGCTGAAATGCAGCAAAAGCCTGTTAATAGGGATGAGATACAACAACAGCCACGCCCTAAAAATGACTTTGAGCCATAGATTATTTATTTTTTCTAAATAATAAGAACAGTTTACAGAGCGAGTGTCTACGAGCGAATAACCAAAATTTCGCCCCTTGCCCCTCTGAAAAACCGCTTTTTACGGTTTTCGCCCCTAGAAAGTAACTATTTTGTGTGCTGATTTTGGCGTATCTCATCTTATTAACAGCCCAGAACCCTCGATTTTATTGGATTTCGTGCGCTTTTGCTTTTCCCAACGCCCTAGATGGTATTTGCTAAAAACTGCCCCTCAGACCGAGTGAAGCGAGGTCAAAATGCCACGAGCGAAGCGAGTGTCATAGGGCAGTTTTTGTAGTGCTTTTGGGCTTTTAATGCTTTTAATGCTTTTAAAAGCTTTTAGACGAGCTGAAAGCCTTATCTAGTAATGATTTCAGAGATTATATATATACGTTTACCGACCCATATATATACGTTTACCGACCCATATATATACGTTTACCGACCCATATATATACGTTTACCGACCATATATATACAAATAAATTAATGTTATATATTTACATAAATTTATTTGTATGCCTATATAACATACAAGGCAAGTATATGTCTCTTGGAGTACCAACAAAATGACCTCAATCCAGAAAGCAAATGCACCACCACGAGGAACAGCCGATATGTTGGTAGTCAAAGATAATGCGTTAATTAACGCCAGTTATAATTTAGAGTTAGTCGAACAAAGATTGATTTTATTAGCAATTATTGAAGCAAGAGAAACAGGAAAGGGAATTAATGCCAATGATGCCTTAACCATCCATGCCTCAAGTTATATTCAAAATTTTAATGTTCAAAAGCATACAGCCTATGGTGCGTTGAAAGATGCTTGCCGAGACCTATTTTCAAGGCAATTTAGTTATCAAGAGTTATCACCGAAAGGTAATGTTATAAATCAGACATCAAGGTGGGTGAGCCAAATTGGTTATATTCAGGAGGAAGGTAGTGTACAACTAATCTTCGCTCCTGCGGTTGTTCCACTTATTACACAGTTAGAACAGCAGTTTACCAGTTACGACCTAGAGCAAGTCTCAACTCTTAAAAGCAAGTATGCAACTCGCTTGTATGAAATACTTATTTCATGGCGTAGCGTAGGCAAAACACCAATGATAGGGCTAGAGGAACTGAGAGGAAAACTAGGACTAGGTGTTAATGACTATAAGCTTTTAGCAAACTTTAAATTACGGGTATTAGAGCTTGCACTTGAACAGATTAATGAACATACAGACATTTTTGTAAAATACGAGCAGCATAAAAAAGGACGTAGCATTATTGGCTTTTCATTCAAGTTTAAACAAAAACAACAGTCAAAAATTGAAAAACCGATTGATCAGAAGCGAGATCCAAAGACCGTTGATATGTTCACAGGTAAAACTGATGCTGAGACAAAAAACATAGCTAGAGCAGTTGTTAAAGACACCTCACCGCCTGCGAATCCCTTGTTGCATAGGGCAAGTCGTATCACAACGTCAATTATCACCCATAAACTGCACGAACGTTTCAAACATGGCGATGAGGGTTTATCTAGTACATTGAAGCGTATTCAAGGCGAAATTATGGAGGGAGGGGAGGAAACGGCAGACTACTGGCAATCGAAACTTGAGGATTTTGGGATAAATTTTGATTAAAAAATACCCATGATTTTTGTACCGTAAAGCAGTAAACTTGAGCGAATAATTGGAGTACCAACTATGAATACAAGGTTTGATCCTATCGTGTCAGAGTTTGAAAGTTCTGATCATGAAGCAGAATACAATGCGTGGTTTATTGCAAAAGTTGAGAAATCACTAGCCGATTCACGCCCCACCATTCCCCATGACCAAGTAGTGGCACGTATGAAAAAACGTCGTGAGGAAAGAGAAGCCAGTGCTAATCGTTAAGTGGCAACCAACCGCAGTAGAAGATTTGGAAGCAATAATTGACTATATCGCCAACCATAATACTGTTGCCGCATATGACCTAGAAGACCATATTCTACAATCTGCTGAAGATTTGGCAGAACACCCATACAAAGGGCGTAATGGTCGAAGAGCAGGAACAAGAGAGTTACTTGTCCATCCAAATTATTGGTTAGTCTATGAGGTTTCAGACCTGATTCGCATTACCAATGTAATACATACGAGTAGACTCTATCCCTGATCAAGAGGGGATAGTCCAAACAGTTTTCTATCTCGTTCGGCTGTCAGATAGTTTTCCAGTTCATCTAAAATTTGAGAATTGAAATCTGGGTTACTATCCATTTTTTTCTTCAGATAAGAACCGAGTAAAATTTTTATACGTGTGTCGTCTTTTCTATCCTGCTCTTTTTTACGTGCCTTTTCTCTTGCTTCAGCAGCTTGTTTTTGTGCCTTTAGCTGCTTTAGTTTTTGCTCTTGCTGTTCAATTTTCTGTTCTAAAGTTAGCTTTGGCTTTGGCTCTTTTTCGTCTGTCATGCTCTTTTCCAATATCAAGTATTCTTCTCGATCATAATCCCGTTTGAACTGGCGTTCAAGACGTTATATGATACTCAAAGAATCCCCGAAGGGCGCACTTAGCCATTAATCCATATACTTCGTATGGATTAATGGTGCGAAAGGGGAAATCCCCCTTTACCCCCTGACAAATTTCGTTCCTCAATTTGTATTTCGCTAAAGCGAAATAAGAGCAAAAGCAAATATGGCAATTTATCATTTTTCAGTGAAAGCGATTAGCAGAGGTGCAGGACGTAGTGCCGTTGCTTGTGCTGCCTATCGTTCAGGTGAAAAATTGGTATGTGACTATTATGGGATAGAGCAGGATTACACAAAAAAATCAGGTGTTGAATTTACAAATATTTATGCACCTGAAAACACAAAAAAAGAATTATTAGACCGCCAAAAATTGTGGAATGCCGTAGAAAAATCTGAGCGCAGAAAAGATGCTTTACTGGCAAGAGAGTTTGAAATTGCTTTTCCCAAAGAGTTGAGCCAGGAACAACGGCAAGCCCTACTCGATGAGTTATGCCAGGGCATTGTAAAAAAACATGGTGTCGTTGTAGACGCAGCAATACACGTCCCCCACGTTGGTGGTGGATCTGACGAACGTAACTATCACGCCCATGTCATGTTTACGACCAGAGCTATTGATAAAAATGGGACGTTTGAAGCCAAGAAGTACCGTGATTTCAGCAGGGATCATGGGACAAAAACCGTTACCGAATGGCGTGCAGCATTTGCCGACCTAGTAAACGCAAAACTGGAGCAAATCGGCTCTAAAGAGCGTGTAACCCATCTGAGTTATGCTGACCTTGGAAATGGGCTAGAAGCCACGCAGCACGAGGGCTACGAGGTTACACAGCAAAGAAGAAGATACGAAGCAGAACAACAAAAAAATGAAGAAGATCGTGACCTTGCCATCATTATGCCCGATGTTGCAATGTCAAACGATGCGATCAAACAGCGCAACGCTGATAGATACCGCGATGATCAGGAGATTAAGGGGCTAGATCAGGAGATTATAGTCTCAAAAGCGATTGTAAGCGATTTACAGCAATCTAAAGCCAAAAGTGATGCAGAACATGCTCAACAGCAACAAATCGCTTTAGAACGCAAAAGAGCGCGTTTAGAGGCACAATCTCTAGCTGATGCACACAAGCGAGCTACAGATTTTCATACAGCGTTCGACCCCAATCACCCTGACAAGTCTTTAGTAACCCAGTACATCACTGATTACGCCTTGCTTGCCCGACATGGCAAGCAACCGCA
>NZ_JAHPRO010000051.1 GCF_025562455.1 Acinetobacter sp. WU_MDCI_Axc73 | reverse complement strand
GGTATTTTTATCTAATTTACAACGATTTATCTTCATTTTCATAGAGTAGCACTTCTGCTAATCTACTACAGCCCCTTAAATAATTGTCGCTTCCCATCAGGCAAAGACAGACGTTTTTTTAGAATATTGCCATATTCAGTATAAGAACTGACACCTGTGATCGTCCCACTTTTATTACGTCTACCTTTGCGAACCTCAAGTTTTAACCCGAATAGACCTAAAGGCTGATCTAAATAATAAAGTAAATAATTACTCGTTGTCTTTTGCTGCTCTAACTGGGTATGTTGTAAATACTGCTTAAACTCACTTAACCAGCGTTGTGCTTGATTAATTGCAACCCGATCTTTTTGAGTGTGAGATGATGACTGAGAGTCAACATAGCTCTTCAGATATCCTTCTCGATATTCTTGATAAAATAATTTGGCTAAAGCAGCAGCATGTTTACAGTTATATCCAACCGGACAAGTGCAGTCGTCATCAATTAAACGGTCTTTTTTAAGATTATAGGTAATTGCAGTATCGTAATAATCTGTCCCTTCAATTTGGGCATACATCGTGACATCGTCATTTTCCTCAAAGAACTCAATCGTTTTCCTATCAATGTGTTTAGCATAGCTCTGGCTGCGCTGAAGAGTTGCAGTACTAAAGCGAGATAGAAAATTGATCAATGAGGACATAATTACCAGACACTAAAAATGTTTATACAATTATAACGGACAAAGCTGTCATTTCAGAACAGTAGCCGAACTGCTCAACCCGAGCACAGATTCGACTCACTCAATAGGAATATTGTGAGTAAAGACAATCAAATCCGAGAAGTTAAACAGATCATTGAGGTCGAAAATATCCTGATAGAAGTGATCATTTCTTCACGACCGTTAATTTTAAACCAAATGGGGTTAAAAATTTTAGCATTGTTTCTAGAGTTGGATTTGCATCTGATCGCTCTAGTTTCTGTAAAGTTTGAAGCGAAATTTTAGTGATCTTGGACATTTCATGTAATGTCAGATGCAGCTCTGTTCTAATGAATTTTGCAATGACATGTATCGGCCAATCGGGATTCAGTTGAATCTGTTCTAAGACATATTGTCTTTTTTTAATTTGCTCTATTTGAGAGAGTGGAATAAAACGTTTATCCATAACAAATCTCCTTTAATTGTGCGCAAATACCTTCAATGCGATATGCACAATTTTCTAGAATTTCATCATCTATCCCGATAGATTTCATCTTGGTTATGTTCAATTGCGTAATCCATTGAATAATATGTTCCGCAGCTAGCTTTCCAACCTTTAGCTTTTTCACCTATTACTTCAATAGTGGCACAATCGATCGATTGATTATTCAGAAATATTTGGAAAGATCAAAAATCATTCATAATTCTATTTAAATAGTAAAGTACAGGCAGTTTTGCCTATTATATACTTATTATAGTAGTAAAGTATTATTTTTATCCAAGTGAGTTTTCAAAATTATGCTTCATCCATAATCCATTCTTTAAAAAGAGCATCCTCGATTTCATAAGTACCATTTTCTGGTTTAAAAATAATTTGTTTTTTTGATAAAGAACGTAGGGCCGATTGAATACTTGATACCGCAATGTTATCTACACCAATGGAATCAGCCAGATGTTGTCTAAATTGACTACTATAAAGTTCAACTTGCGATTCCGCTATGGCTTTTAAAATTAGCTGTTCTAATAACTTAAACTCTCCCCATAATCCCGAAAAGTCACGATGCCCCATTGTATCGGCTATAAGCTGTTCCTTGGCAAAATCTATAGCCAGCATCGGGTTTAAGGCTAAACGCTCCACTAATGATCTTGCTAGTTGAGGACTTTGCTTCATATCTAAAAAAGCATGCCATAAAATTTCTTTATTCAAACTACGTCCTGTTGTTTGATTAAATACATCTGCCAGATGATCTGTAAATGCTTTTGTTAGATTTGGAAAAGGTAAATTCTGTCCATAATGAAAAAATGGAGCACTACTTACAGAAAAAATTTGTCTCAGGCCTTCTCGACTTGAACCAGTAAAAATCACCTTTATTGTTTCTTTATGCATATCTAAAGCGGTACGTAAACTGGCAATCGTGGTTTTATATTTTGAACTAGCTAAAGCCTGAATCTCATCAAGTAACAGTAAAATAGGTTTCCCCTGCTGAGCCAGTTTAGTAATGCTAGACAAAATACTGGAATTCACTTGTCCTTGTAGAAGTGTCACTTCAGCTTTTACCCCTGCCACCTCTGTACTTAAAGAACCAATATTTTTAATCCAATGTGTGGCTTTCCCCATTAAGCCATTTTGTTTTGAAAACTCATCAAGAGCTTTTACAAACTGCCCTTCACTATGCAGGCCTGCATCTAAAAAACTGAAATAAAAAACGCGCCATCCAAGCTGTTCAGCTAGAGGCGTAATATCTTTTCGTAAAAATTCAGTTTTTCCCATCCGGCGTGGGGCAAAAAAAGTAAGAGAACTAGCTAGTCCAGTCTCAAACATGCCTAAAATTTGTTTCGCCAGTTCTGTACGTGGAAAGTGCCAAGGGTCATTGGAGATAGTCATCATTTTAATTACTCGGCAATGATTTATTTATTACCATAGATTGTATTAGATTCCATTAGATTGTAAATGTCTAATTAGATTTCTTTAATCTAATAGGATCTAATCAGGCCAATAAAGTACCTTTCTTACCGACTAAGTCAGTTTATTATATAACTCCATTATTTTGTGTTTTAATAGATATATATAGATATAAGACCCAATATTATGGATTTAAACTTCAAAAAACCTGAAGAGATTGTCACGTTATTATGTGAAAGGCTTCGCAAAGAACGACTTTATCTGGAAATGACTCAGGCAGACGTCGCTACACGTGCTGGTGTTAGTGTGAATACAGTATCTAATCTGGAAGCTGGTCGAAATGTTTCATTTGAAAATTTAGTACGTGTTGCCATGGTATTGGGCCGATTAAAAGAATTAGAGGAACTCTTTAAACCTCATTTAAACAGTGTAAATGACATTCTCCGCTATGAGAGCAATACGGCTCGCCAACGTATCAAAAGGAAATAAGTCCATGCTCAAAAAACTTAATGTTTACTACAATGGATGGGGTGAATATTGGCTTTGGGGTACACTGGTCTCCTCAACCGCAATCACAGGGCGGCCATTAATCGCCTTTGAATACAGTCCAGAAGCGATCAGTAAAGGTTTAGAACTTTCCTCTTACCTACTTCCATTAAAAGGTGACCCATTAAGAACGAACTTTCCTACACATCAAATGGGATTGCCAGGCCCTATATATGATGCCTTGCCCGATGGTTGGGGCATGCTTCTTATGGATCGCTTATTTAAAAAAAATGGATTCAATCCTGCACGGATTGGGCCATTAGAAAGACTCACGTATATTAATACACATGCGATGGGAGCATTATCCTTTGAACCTTCAGCACCTGAGTTCGCATTAACTGAAAATATCCCACTGATTAAACTCGCTCAAGAAGTTCAGGAAGTTCTCAAAGGAGAAGGTGCAGAATTTTTACAGCATTTATTAATTATGGGTGGATCTCCACAAGGTGCAAGGCCAAAAGCGCTCATCTATCGTGATCCTGTCACCAACGAATTCTCAACAGTTAGCTCACATCAACATGAAGCTTGGCTGATCAAATTTCCCGCTCAGCAAGAGCATCCTGAAGTTTGTGCAATTGAAGCTGTTTATGCAGAATGTTTGCGTCATTGTCATATTGATACCCCTGACACTCAATATTTTACTCTTCCGAATGGATTAACCGCATTTGCATCAAAGAGATTTGACCGCCACGATGGCATGCGTATCCCTATGCAAAGTTTAGCGGCCTTCACCGGAGCTGATTTTAAATCACCAGGGAGTTTAGACTACAGTAACTTTCTTCGCGCTGCACACTTTTGCACCAATGATGTTCGCGAAAAAGCAATTGCATTCAAGCGAGCTGTTTTCAATGTAGTCTTCAATAATCGAGATGATCATTGCAAAAACTTTTCATTTCTGATGTCCCAAAATGGGCAATGGAAACTCTCCCCTGCCTATGATGTTACTTTCTGTGAAGGGCCAGGTGGATATCATCAAATGGATATCATGGGTGAGGCACTGGATATTCCTCGACAAGCTCTTGTAAAACTTGGTACTCAGGAAGCGGAACTTTCTGCCCAAGAAGTCGATGAAATTATTAGTTCGATTTGTAAGGTTGCAATCCGATTCAGCAATATCGCTCATGATCTATTACCTGGACAAATTCAAGCAGAGACTATCCAAATGATCCAAAATAGGATTGAGCATAATATCAATTTATTGCACTAAATAGCTTTTACAAAGCTTCTATGAAGAGCTTATTCTATAATGTAGCTCTCAAATGAATAAGCCTTGAGGTATTTAAAGTAGCCTCTAAAGGCTGTCTCATATCAATACTAGAAGTACTCCATCCTGAACCGTACCGGGTTTGTCGGAGACCAAACTTTCTGAGATGAGACGCATTGCTTCGCAAGACGTAGCGAAGCGTAGTGATCCGATGAAAAAACCTAAATATACCCCTGAAATCAGAGATAGAGCGGTTCAATTATTGATTGAATTTGAAAAAGATTATCCATCGAATTGGGCTGCGATTGTGCCTAAAATTGGTTGCACTCCTGAAACTTTACGAGTTTGGTATCAAAAATATTTAGATCAACAAAATTCAATTAAAGTACAGCAACTTCCATATCAAGAACGTATTAAACAGCCCGAACGTGAAAATAAAGAAGTGCAACGTGCGAATGAAATTCTCCGTAAAGCAGCCACTTTTTTCGCCCAGGTGGAGCTCGAACGCCCACACAAATAATGCTGGATTTCATCCATAACAATAAAGACCTATATGGCGTTGAGGCGAATTGTAAGATTGTACCGATCGCAGCTTCTACCTATTAATTTAATTAAAAATGGGGGTATTACCCCTAGATCTAGTTGATGGGAAGCTTCGCTTCGCAAGGGAACATCAAACAAAGCGAGATCTACATGATTTGCATCATGCTGAATAAATTAAACGAATTTGGAAAGAAAGCTCCGGGCGTTATGGCATTTTAAAAACATCAGACAGCCTATCTAAGAGATTATTTATTGGTCTACTATGATAAGACTAACCCGTTAAGCTAGGTGGCCTAACTTAAATAAAAAAGTCTCCGACAAACCCGGTACAGTTCACCAAACTAAAATTTCTCAAACAAGTTCATCACATCATTTTCCGTCAGTTTCGCTTCTCCCTCATGATCGGTGCTTA
>NZ_JAHPRO010000050.1 GCF_025562455.1 Acinetobacter sp. WU_MDCI_Axc73 | reverse complement strand
AGGGGGTTTTAAATTTAAAAGCTGGCGATGACTTACTCTCACATGGCTAACGCCACACTACCATCAGCGCGAAGAGGTTTCACTTCTGAGTTCGGGAAGGGATCAGGTGGTTCACTCTTGCTATTGTCGCCAGCAAACTGTTATGGACTTGTTCGGGTCTTATTTGATCTGTGCAATATATTTCACAGCATCTGCCTTACTTCGTACCAAATGAGTTTAACGGATTGGAATGGGTCTGAATTTTAAGTTCTAGCGTTCACTAAATCAAGTTTTTGTATCGAATTTATCTTGAATACAACAACTGTTTGGGTGTTGTATAGTCAAGCCTCACGAGCAATTAGTATTGGTCAGCTTCACATGTCACCATGCTTCCACATCCAACCTATCAACGTCCTAGTCTTGAACGGCTCTTTAGGTGACATATAGTCACAGGGAAATCTTATCTTGAGGTAGGCTTCCCGCTTAGATGCTTTCAGCGGTTATCCCTTCCGAACATAGCTACCCGGCGATGCGACTGGCGTCACAACCGGTACACCAGAGGTTCGTCCACTCTGGTCCTCTCGTACTAGGAGCAGATCCTCTCAAATTTCCAGCGCCCACGGTAGATAGGGACCGAACTGTCTCACGACGTTCTAAACCCAGCTCGCGTACCTCTTTAAATGGCGAACAGCCATACCCTTGGGACCTGCTTCAGCCCCAGGATGAGATGAGCCGACATCGAGGTGCCAAACACCGCCGTCGATATGAACTCTTGGGCGGTATCAGCCTGTTATCCCCAGAGTACCTTTTATCCGTTGAGCGATGGCCCTTCCATACAGAACCACCGGATCACTAAGACCTACTTTCGTACCTGCTCGACTTGTGGGTCTCGCAGTTAAGCGCGCTTTTGCCTTTATACTCTACGCGTGATTTCCGACCACGCTGAGCGCACCTTCGTACTCCTCCGTTACTCTTTAGGAGGAGACCGCCCCAGTCAAACTACCCACCAGACATGGTCCTCGCCCCGGATTACGGGGCAGAGTTAGAACCTCAACATTACCAGGGTGGTATTTCAAGGATGGCTCCAATGGAACTGGCGTCCCATTTTCATAGCCTCCCACCTATCCTACACAAGTAAGGTCAAAGTTCAATGTCAAGCTGCAGTAAAGGTTCACGGGGTCTTTCCGTCTAGCCGCGGGTACACTGCATCTTCACAGCGATTTCGATTTCACTGAGCCTCTGCTGGAGACAGCGCCGCCATCATTATGCCATTCGTGCAGGTCGGAACTTACCCGACAAGGAATTTCGCTACCTTAGGACCGTTATAGTTACGGCCGCCGTTTACTGGGGCTTCGATCAAGAGCTTCGCTTACGCTAACCCCATCAATTAACCTTCCAGCACCGGGCAGGCATCACACCCTATACGTCCACTTTCGTGTTTGCAGAGTGCTATGTTTTTAATAAACAGTTGCAGCGGCCTGGTTTCTGCGGCTGCCAAGCGCTCAGGGAGCTAGTCCCATCACCCTCAGCAGCGTACCTTCTCCCGAAGTTACGGTACCATTTTGCCTAGTTCCTTCAGCAGAGTTCTCTCAAGCGCCTTGGTCTACTCGACCTGACCACCTGTGTCGGTTTCGGGTACGATTCCTGTGTAACTGAAGCTTAGAGACTTTTCTTGGAAGTATGGTATCAGCCACTTCACTGTACAAGTACAGCTTGATATCGACTCTCAGCATAGAGCACCCCGGATTTGCCTAAGATGCATGCCTACTGTCTTCCACCTGGACTACCAACGCCAGGCTGACTTAACCTTCTCCGTCCTCTCATCGCATTACACAGAAGTATGGGAATATTAACCCATTTCCCATCGACTACGCCTTTCGGCCTCGCCTTAGGGGTCGACTCACCCAGCCCCGATTAACGTTGGACTGGAACCCTTGGTCTTTCGGCGAACGGGTTTTTCACCCGTTTTGTCGTTACTCACGTCAGCATTCGCACTTCTGATACCTCCAGCATACTTCTCAATACACCTTCTTCGGCTTACAGAACGCTCCCCTACCACGTAACTTAAAGTTACATCCGCAGCTTCGGCACATAGTTTTAGCCCCGTTACATCTTCCGCGCAGGCCGACTCGACTAGTGAGCTATTACGCTTTCTTTAAAGGGTGGCTGCTTCTAAGCCAACCTCCTAGCTGTCTATGCCTTCCCACATCGTTTCCCACTTAACTATGATTTTGGGGCCTTAGCTGGCGGTCTGGATTGTTTTCCTCTTGACTACGGACGTTAGCACCCGCAGTCTGTCTCCCGGATAGTACTCATAGGTATTCGGAGTTTGCATCGGTTTGGTAAGTCGGGATGACCCCCTAGCCGAAACAGTGCTCTACCCCCTATGGTATTCGTCCGAGGCGCTACCTAAATAGCTTTCGGGGAGAACCAGCTATCACCAGGCTTGATTAGCCTTTCACCCCTATCCACAAGTCATCCCCTGGCTTTTCAACGACAGTGGGTTCGGTCCTCCAGTTAGTGTTACCCAACCTTCAACCTGCTCATGGATAGATCGCCTGGTTTCGGGTCTATACCCAGCAACTATACGCCCTATTAAGACTCGATTTCTCTACGGCTCCCCTATACGGTTAACCTCGCTACTGAATATAAGTCGCTGACCCATTATACAAAAGGTACGCAGTCACCGAACAAGTCGGCTCCCACTGCTTGTATGCATGCGGTTTCAGGATCTATTTCACTCCCCTCACAGGGGTTCTTTTCGCCTTTCCCTCACGGTACTGGTTCACTATCGGTCAGTCAGGAGTATTTAGCCTTGGAGGATGGTCCCCCCATGTTCAGACAAGGTTTCACGTGCCTCGCCCTACTCGTCATCATTACATATGCCCTTTCGTGTACGGGAATATCACCCTCTACGTTCGCACTTCCCAGAGCGTTCCACTAAAACATATGTAACTTAATGGGCTGATCCCCGTTCGCTCGCCGCTACTAAGGGAATCTCAATTGATTTCTTTTCCTAAGGGTACTGAGATGTTTCACTTCCCCTCGTTCGCCTCAATAACCTATGTATTCAGTTATTGATACCTACCTTATAGTAGGTGGGTTCCCCCATTCAGACATCTCCGGATCAAAGGATATTTGCCGCCTCCCCGGAGCTTTTCGCAGGCTATCACGTCTTTCTTCGCCTCTGACTGCCAAGGCATCCACCACATGCACTTAATTACTTGACTATACAACCCCAAACAGTCGTTACACCTACAAGTGGGTGTAGCAACAGAATAAATAATTTCTTATTTATTCTTACAGTCTGTTGTTTCGTGAACTTAATCACCATACAGCTTCAATCTAAATTCATATACCAAAACGCTTGATTCAGTTAATTTGCTAGTTCTCATTCACATTCAAATTGCTTTGTTTGTGTTTGAGTGAACAATTTATTTCAGACTCAATTCTCAATCTGTTAATGAATTCATATAACCTCGTCAGTTATATGAAACTGTGATAAATCACAGAACTTAATAATCTATTGCGATTACTAAATTCTGTAATCGTGGTGGAGACTAGGAGAGTCGAACTCCTGACCTCCTGCGTGCAAAGCAGGCGCTCTACCAACTAAGCTAAGTCCCCAGCTTAAACCATTACGTATCTTCCAATCTATAGACTTGGTGGGTCTGACAAGACTTGAACTTGTGACCCCACGCTTATCAAGCGTGTGCTCTAACCAACTGAGCTACAGACCCTCAGATACTTCAAGAAGAACAACTTGTTGTGGATTCTTACCAATCAACCAACCTTTTCGTTAAGGAGGTGATCCAGCCGCAGGTTCCCCTACGGCTACCTTGTTACGACTTCACCCCAGTCATCGGCCACACCGTGGTGAACGTCCTCTTTGCAGTTAGACTATCCACTTCTGGTGCAACAAACTCCCATGGTGTGACGGGCGGTGTGTACAAGGCCCGGGAACGTATTCACCGCGGCATTCTGATCCGCGATTACTAGCGATTCCGACTTCATGGAGTCGAGTTGCAGACTCCAATCCGGACTACGATCGGCTTTTTGAGATTAGCATCCTATCGCTAGGTAGCAACCCTTTGTACCGACCATTGTAGCACGTGTGTAGCCCTGGTCGTAAGGGCCATGATGACTTGACGTCGTCCCCGCCTTCCTCCAGTTTGTCACTGGCAGTATCCTTAAAGTTCCCACCCAAAGTGCTGGCAAATAAGGAAAAGGGTTGCGCTCGTTGCGGGACTTAACCCAACATCTCACGACACGAGCTGACGACAGCCATGCAGCACCTGTATGTAGATTCCCGAAGGCACCAATCCATCTCTGGAAAGTTTCTACTATGTCAAGACCAGGTAAGGTTCTTCGCGTTGCATCGAATTAAACCACATGCTCCACCGCTTGTGCGGGCCCCCGTCAATTCATTTGAGTTTTAGTCTTGCGACCGTACTCCCCAGGCGGTCTACTTATCGCGTTAGCTGCGCCACTAATCCCTCAAAGAGACCAACGGCTAGTAGACATCGTTTACGGCATGGACTACCAGGGTATCTAATCCTGTTTGCTCCCCATGCTTTCGTACCTCAGCGTCAGTGTTAGGCCAGATGGCTGCCTTCGCCATCGGTATTCCTCCAGATCTCTACGCATTTCACCGCTACACCTGGAATTCTACCATCCTCTCCCACACTCTAGCCAACCAGTATCGAATGCAATTCCCAAGTTAAGCTCGGGGATTTCACATCCGACTCAATTAGCCGCCTACGCACGCTTTACGCCCAGTAAATCCGATTAACGCTCGCACCCTCTGTATTACCGCGGCTGCTGGCACAGAGTTAGCCGGTGCTTATTCTGCGAGTAACGTCCAGTAGCTGGTAGTATTAATACCAGTACCCTCCTCCTCGCTTAAAGTGCTTTACAACCATAAGGCCTTCTTCACACACGCGGCATGGCTGGATCAGGGTTCCCCCCATTGTCCAATATTCCCCACTGCTGCCTCCCGTAGGAGTCTGGGCCGTGTCTCAGTCCCAGTGTGGCGGATCATCCTCTCAGACCCGCTACAGATCGTCGCCTTGGTAGGCCTTTACCCCACCAACTAGCTAATCCGACTTAGGCTCATCTATTAGCGCAAGGTCATTACTGAGCCCCTGCTTTCTCCCGTAGGACGTATGCGGTATTAGCATCCCTTTCGAAATGTTGTCCCCCACTAATAGCCAGATTCCTAAGTATTACTCACCCGTCCGCCGCTATCTATTCTAGCAAGCTAGAATAAACCGCTCGACTTGCATGTGTTAAGCCTGCCGCCAGCGTTCAATCTGAGCCATGATCAAACTCTTCAGTTAAAATCATTTTGTGCCTTTCTTAAAGAATAAGACACCAATTCTGGCTCATCAATTTTCTGACTAAAAATTCGCTCAAATAAACTTCGAGTAATTTCTACCTTTCAATCAATGATAATATTTCGATCAATCAATCAG
>NZ_JAHPRO010000049.1 GCF_025562455.1 Acinetobacter sp. WU_MDCI_Axc73 | reverse complement strand
TTCAGGGGTGTATTTTACTTTTTTCATCGGGACATTCTCTCAAGAAAAGTGGTCTCCGACAAACCCGGTACGGTTCACACCTTATGAATTCATCCTATAAGCCTTAATTTAGTCCCCACTTAAAAACAAGTGGGGACTTAATCCATGAACATGGATATATATTCAGCAACACCTCCTACAAGGCCATCAATTACACGCTGAAGCGTTGGCCAGCTTTAAGCCGCTATCTGGATGATGGCAATCTACCTATTTGCAATAATTGGGTCGAGAATCAGATGCGTCCCTGGGCGTTGGGGCGCAAGAACTGGCTGTTTGCTGGCTCGCTGCGCAGTGGTCAGCGAGCGGCAAACATCATGACGTTAATCCAGTCAGCAAAGCTGAATGGGCTGGATCCGTATGCCTATTTAAGTGATGTGCTGAAAAGGCTGCCGACACATAAAGTGACCCAGATTAAAGAGTTACTGCCACATCGTTGGAAATCCAACTCAAATTAAAAAATAGGTATGGGATTCAGCGGACGCTTACACAAAATTCCAGTACAATGCTTGAGTTTTGATTTTCCTCATCATCATTATTATAGTCGTGAAACAATATCATGAATAAACGGGATGTATTAATAAAGACGAGTTTATGTTCACTTCTTAGCCTTTATATGCCTTTACTTTATGCAGCGTCTGGTCAGGAAATTGCAACTTCGTTAAAAGATAATTTACAAGGTGTATTTACCCCAAAATCGGATGATCATTTTAATAAAGTAGATCTTAAACAGCTCTCAAATTTTGATGTCGATACCTCAAAGTTTGATGAACTTCCTGTTATCGGTTCAACACATTCCAATACGGTCAATACTGCGGGATTGAGCTTGGTAAGCCCCACTTCAAGAACGCTTGATATTTCTGAGGCAGTGAAAATTGCGGTTCAGCGACATCCTGAAATTAGTCAAAATATTGCGAGTCTTGCTTCTCAAAATGCCAATATTGATGTGGCTAAAGCTGCATATTATCCTCAATTATCGGGTGGTATTTCGACTGGAGATATGACTTCTGGCGAACGCGGTCGGCAGTTATTAAGTCTTAATGCGACACAGATGGTCTATGATTTTGGTAAGGTCAAATCCAGTGTGGATATTCAAAAAGCCAGATTAGCATTGCAGCAGGCGCAAGTGCTGGTCAAGATTGATGAGGTTGCACTTGAGGTTGCAAGTGCAATCGTGAATCTAAAACGCTATGAGGAAGTCTGTCGCATTGCACAGCAGCAAGTAGATGGGATTGCACGTATTGCTGAGATTGCCAATTTGCGTGCAAATGCTGGCATTAGCAGTCAGGCAGATCCCGTGCAGGCGAAGTCGTATCTTGAAGCTTCCCAATCAAATTTAATTGCTCAACAAACACAATTAAGACTGTATCAACAAAAATTACGGACTTTACTGGGCTTTGATATCAGTCGGATCAACTGGAAAATACCTGAAAATGTAGTCACTGAATCAAAGATTTTTGAAGCACCTAAAATCAATACGATTCCTACGATTATGTCTGCTCAAGCAGAAGTAAATGTCGCAAAAGCACAGAAAACTCAGACAGATCTCAGTCGTTACCCTACTTTAAATTTAGTTGGAACGCTAAGTCAGGCACTGAATGGTGTCAATCCAAACAATAACAAGGATGACGGATTTGATAGTTCAATTAAATTTGAAGCAAGCAGTAACTTCTTTCAGGGTGGATCAGTGGGGGCGCAAAGTCGCGCTGCAAGTTATGCAGAAGAAGCTGCCAAAGCCAAAGTACAAAATAGTTATATGGATATTCTGGAACAGATTCGCATGACTGAGGAACAAGTCACAAATAAACAACGGCAGATGCAGGTTTTGGTTGCCAGACAATCAACCACCACCAGAACAAAAGAATTATATCAGGAGCAATATAAGCTTGGTACGCGGACAGTAGTGGACTTACTTAATGCTGAACAAGCCATTCATAGTGCAAATATGGAAATTGAAAATAATCGTTATGATATTTATGCAAATCTAGTCCAACTTATCTCGACTACAGGTCAATCACGAGATGTTTATCATCTTAATCGTCTATCCATTCAGGGGGTTGAGGTTCAGCCATGAGTACGATGAATTACCAGCCATATCTTCAGGCAATTTTATTGATTGCCAAACATTATCGTATCGAAACCTCTGAAGAACGTATCCGTTTGCAGATGGATTGGGCAGGGGCTAGTGCAGCAGATGAGGTCGTGAAAACGATTGCACGTCAGATTGGCTTAAGTGTACGTAAAAGTAAATTTTCAAAAGAGATGCTTAATCCATGGCGTTTACCAGTCATCGTGGTATTCAAGGATGGTCAAGTTGGTGTGGTTGATCAGGCAGATGTCGATCATAATGTCAGTATCCAGATGAGTGGTGATCAGGGGCTTGCGCAAAGTTTTGTTGCTTCTGACCTTCAACATGAAATTGAAAGTGTTTATATCCTGCGACCTGAAAAATCAGTTGCAGATGCGCGTATTGATGAATATATCAAACCTTATGAGAGTAGTTGGTTCTGGTCGATCGTGTTACGTGACTGGAAACGATATATCGATATTATGTTTGCATCATTAATTGCAAATATTCTGGCACTGGCAACCATTATATTTTCAATGCAAGTCTATGATCGAGTCGTGCCTTCTCAGTCAATTCCTACGTTATGGGTGTTGGCAGGTGGTGTATTGATTGCGGCAATTTTTGAATTTGTTTTACGTGTAGCGCGTATCTATTTATCAGATATTATTGGTAAACGAGCAGACTTGCGTATTTCAGATCGGGTTTTTGGTCATACGCTCAGAATTAAAAATAGTGAGCGTTCCAAATCAACAGGTACTTTTATTTCCCAAATTCGGGAGTTGGAAGGGGTGCGGGAGCTAGTCACCTCAACGACGATTAGCGCCATTGCCGACTTGCCATTTTTCTTTTTATTTTTGGTTATATTCTGGATCATTGGCGGCAATCTTTTCTGGGTCATGGTACTTGTTGTACCGCTTATGATTATTCCAGCCATATTGGCACAAAGACCACTGGCTAAACTTGCCAGAGAGGGAATGCGTGAGTCTTCGATTCGTAATGCAATATTGGTGGAATCAGTGCAAGGCATAGAGGACATTAAGCTGTTACGCGCTGAATCCAGATTCCAGAATCAATGGAATCATATGAATGAAATGTCTGCCGATATTAGTATGAAGCAGCGTAAAATAGTGGGCGTGATGACTGCATGGACGCAAAAAGTCCAAGGTCTGACTTATGCTCTTGTGGTACTTGTTGGCTGTTTTGCCGTGATTAGTGGAGAAATGACCACAGGTGCATTGGTTGCATGCTCAATTTTATCTTCACGAATGTTGGCACCAATTGCACAAATTACGGGTGTTTTGGGACGTTTACAGCAAGCCAAAGTCGCAAAAAGTAGTCTTGATGAGTTAATGAAAAAGCCAGTTGACCAACCTGATCGGGCGCATTTGATCCATCGCTCAGTATTGTTGGGTGATTATCAATTGAATGGCACTTTATTTAAATATAATCAAGATGATGCAAAACCCAATCTAGCGATTGCTCAACTAGCAATTCGGGCGGGAGAGAAAATTGCAATTTTAGGCCGAAATGGCGCGGGGAAATCCACATTATTGCAATTATTATCAGGCATGCAAATGCCGCAGCAAGGTAATATTTATCTTGATGGTCTTGATTTATCACTGATTGATCCTGCTGATATTCGTCGTGATACAGGGTTACTTAATCAGAGTGCGCATTTGTTTTATGGCACAATCAGGGAAAACCTAACTTTAGGCGCACCTTTAGCCTCAGATGATGACTTGATTCAGGCGCTCAAAATGACAGGAGCTTGGTCATTTGTACAAGATAAAAAAGAAGGTCTTGATCATCTTGTACTTGAGGGTGGCTTAGGTTTCTCTGGTGGACAACGGCAGGCTTTGTTGCTGTCACGCTTGCTTATTCGCCAACCTAATATTGTATTGTTAGATGAGCCAACAGCGTCGATTGATGATGTAGCAGAAAAACAATTTATTGATCATCTAATGAATTGGATGGGGCATCGGACTTTAATTGTTGCAACTCATCGGCGAGCTGTTTTGGCATTAGTTGATCGAATTATTGTCATGAATGAGGGGAAAATTGTGATGGATGGTCCACGCGATCAGATTTTGAGTCAATCAAATAATCAAACTCATCCATCCAGTGGGGCACAATAATGAATGAACAACCACAACAAACAAAACGTCCTGCTAAAGCTTCATTTCATGAACCACCTTTACCTAAATCGAGTATGGTCATCTGGATTATTGGCTTAGGACTTTTGGTGTTCTTTATATGGGCTGCTTTATTTAAATTGGAAGAAGTTTCTACAGGTACGGGTAAAGTTATTCCATCTTCTAAAGAGCAAATTATTCAGTCATTAGAGGGTGGTATTTTGACCAAACTCGATGTTAAAGAAGGTGATATTGTAGAAAAAGGCACCATATTGGCACAATTTGATCCGACTCGCTTTGCATCTAATGTAGGTGAATCGCAGTCTTTGCTCGTTTCTTCATTGGCCACTTCGGCACGTTTACGGGCAGAAGTAAATGGAACTGCATTACAATTTCCCGAGATAGTTCAAAAAGATTCGCAATTGGTTCGTGAAGAAACACAGTTGTATAATACACGACGGATAAATTTAGAAGAGTCAATATCAGATCTAACGACTTCTTTAACATTGGTACAGCAAGAGCTAAGAATGACTGAGCCGTTAGTTGCTAAAGGAGCTGCAAGTGAGGTAGAGGTTTTAAGGTTAAAACGTCAAGCTTCTGATTTACAAAAGCAAATTAATGATACACGTAGTCAGTATTATGTAAAAGCAAGGGAAGAATTATCCAAAGCCAATACCGACGTAGAAACACAACGGCAGATTGTGAAAGGAAAATCAGATACATTAAATCGTACAGTCTTTAGAGCGCCTGTTCGCGGTGTGGTAAAAGAAATCGATGTAATGACTTTAGGTGGCGTAATTCCTCCTAATGGCAAGATTATGACGATTGTGCCGTTAGATGAACAGCTTCTGATCGAAGCTAGAATTTCGCCAAGAGATATTGCCTTTATTCGTCCAAACCAACAAGCTTTAGTCAAAATTACAGCGTACGATTATGCGATATATGGCGGATTACATGGCAAAGTGACCGTGATATCTCCTGATACGATTCGAGATGAAGTTAAACAGGATCAATTTTACTATCGGGTTTATATTCGCACTGATTCAGATAAGCTGCGAAATAAACAGGGTAAGACTTTTGCGATTACGCCTGGAATGGTGGCGACAGTTGATATTCGCACTGGACAGAAAACAGTGCTGGACTATTTGATTAAGCCATTCAATAAAGCCAGAGAAGCGTTAAGAGAAAGATAAAGTCTTAAATTTTATGGATTTTGTAGTGATACAAAATCCTTTTTTTAATTTTAGATATCTCATTACCGCGCACGAACCACAAGCCGATAATACCCAATCAATAAAAAAATACCTGTCGCACAGCTCAAAAATATGAGTTTAGTTAAAACCAGATAAGTTTGAGTGTAAGCGTCCGCTGAACCCCATGCCTATTTTTTAATTTGAGTTGGATTTCCAGCGATGTGGCAGTAATTCTTCTATTTGGGTCGCTTTATGCGTCGGCAGCCTTTTCAGCACATCACTTAAATAGGCATACGGATCCAAGCCATTCAGCTTTGCTGACTGGATTAATGTCATGATATTGGCTGCTCGCTGACCGCTGCGCAGCGAACCTGCAAATAGCCAATTCTTACGTCCCAACGCCCAAGGTCGCATCTGGTTTTCCACCCAATTATTATCTATAGGTAGATTGCCATCATCCAGATAGCGGCTTAAAGCTGGCCAACGCTTCAGAGTGTAATTGATGGCCTTGGCGGTTGGAGAACTCGATGGCACAGTCAGTTGATGTTGGTTAAGCCATTCATACAGTTGTTGCATCACCGGTTGACTATGCTGTTGTCGGTATTCGCGGCGCTGTTCTGCCGTACCATCGGTCTTTTTCCTGAGTTCTGCTTCTATCGCATACAGTTTCTGAATCAGCACCAATGCCTGTTCAGCGACCTGACTTTTCCCGGTCACATGCAGTTCATGGAATTTACGACGTGCATGGGCCATGCAGCCCACCTCAATGACCTGACCTGATTTAAAGCGTGCTTTATAACCACTGTAATCATCACAGACTAGATTGCCCTGCCAGCCATTCAGGAACTCTGCAGCATGCTGGCCTGAACGACTATCCTGAAAGGGCACTGTTGCAAATAGGCTGACATGATAAGCTAAATATCTTATTTATTTCGAGATACAGCAGATGAATCCCTTCACTGTCAACGGCAATTTAAAACTGACCCCTTTTACCTTAAAAACAGCAAAGTAAAATTGACCCCTTTGATGATTTATTA
>NZ_JAHPRO010000048.1 GCF_025562455.1 Acinetobacter sp. WU_MDCI_Axc73 | reverse complement strand
CCACTGACTGGATTAGGTACGCTGTCTTCTGTAATGCTATTCGTGTCAGGCTTCGCAACAGGTGCGTCATCTATAATATTAATAACCAGATCACCCGAAGCTGTTTTATCGCCATCGATATCTGTCACTTCCACTGCAAATGTTGCATTGGTATTATCACCTGACGTATTCGCAGGAAGTGTGTAGCTATAGTGGATAATACCTGTACCAGTTGCCGAATTGTATTCATAGCGTGCAGTTAAACCATCCGAGAATGTTTGATCTGCTGTCGTTAGGGTATGTCCACCTAACTTCACTGCATCTTGAGAAGCCAAACCATCTGGAGAGGTAAAAGCAATTGTACCGCTTGTTGTTTCCTTATCAGTAGATGCTTTAGAGCCACCATTATTCAAACCTGATTCATAGACTTTGGTACTCTCTCCATCGCTCGAAGGAAGCGTAACAAGAGGCGCACTATTGCCAATGACTAATGTCAAGCTAGCTGTTGAGCTATCCCCATCACCGTCAACCAATGTATAAGTAAATACCTCATTTACACCGCCCGGCGTACCTTCATGACGCTCGTAACTATATTCACCTGTGGTCTTATTGAGTATTAGAGTACCATACTGCCCTTCGATCGTCAGCGTTGTGCCATCATCTGTTACCACGTTAGCAGATACATTATCACTAACCACTGTGGAGATGCTCACTCCATCGGCACTAATTTTGTCTGCACCTGTAGCCCCACTACTCGTACCAACACCCGTCAGTACATTTCCAGTTTCAGGGGTAAATTGATTAGCAGCCACATTATCGATGTCGTTTTTGGCAAGTGGTGCATCATCAATAATGCTAATGACTAGACTGCCACTGCTCACAATATTACTTTGATCTGTCACAGATATACCGACTTCTTCCAGAAAGTTATCGGTGTGTGATGCATCGTTGGTAACAGGTTGATCTAGTTCATATTCATAAGTAATGGTGCCACCCGTAGATACGCCATTAAATTCCTGACCATTTGGCGTATAGTCAGTAATGATGATCTTGCCATGAGGCGTGTTGATAATAATCGGTGTAGTTGAGGCATTTTCCAGATCAGTTAGCAAAATATTGGTATCACCAACCGTAACAGACTTTACGCCATCACCAGCCCCAATCGTAATACTACCCGTTTCTTTATTTGAACCCGATGTATCAGTTAAACCCTGTTCATATACAGTAACATGCCCCTGTTCAATTAATGTATCAGTAGTATTGTTCGGATTTTCACTGCCGCCATTTTCATCTTTTATGCTAATCGAAGGATTTGCATCAGGTGTAATTGTGATTACCAATTCCGCTGAAGCGGTTCCACCCTGGCCATCACTAATTGTATAAGTAACTGTTGGAACGGTGCCATTCCAGTTAGTCGCAGGGACAAAGTGATAAGTTCCATCGGCATTGAGCGTTAGCTCGCCAATTTTATCAATTGTAACGGTTTGGCCTGCATTATAGCTTTTACCCTCCACAACAAATTGAGTAACTGTGATTGCGTTTCCATCAGGATCACGATCATTAGTTAAAACATTGCCATTAACTGGGGTATCTTCAACACCTGTAATTTCATCCTTAACGGCGATTGGCCATGCGTTTTTATCCCCTCCACCGCCACTTCCTGCGGCTGCAATGATGCCACCAATAACAGCACCACCACCAATAATCCATGGCAGTAAAGACCCACCTGCCGCACTAGCAGGTAATAAGACCTCAAGCCCAGGTATTCCCTTAAAACCAGAAACACCATCAAACCAGTATAAGATACAACCATCTTCTTCAAAAACCAGATCAGAATCAACTTTGTCATATACGACAAAGAAGTTTTCGATAAGGACAGTTTCACCATTATTTAACTTTAAAATCAGGTTATTGCCATCACGTAAAAACTCTGCTACATCATTACGATGCATTTTGGTATGGACAATTGATGCTTCTGTTAAAGTGATATGTTGCGTGTTGATAGATACTTTATTTAAAGAATCTTTTTCTACTACAATAAAATTTGTCATGTTCTGTGTGGCCTATATTCGTTGAAACTTTTAAATGCTGAATTACTTGGTAATGCCCGTAATTTGTACCGTCACGCGACGATCGGGCTGTAAACATGCTTTTAGTGCTTCACGAGATTTAACCGTAGGACAGCCGTCCGTGACTGGTTGATTCTTCCCTGCACTTGCCACCGAGATAATATTTGCGGATACGCCATTTTGAACAAGCAGACTACGTACAGTTTCAGCACGATTCTGACCAAGTTTTTGGTTATAAGTTTCGCTTCCTAGACGATCCGTATGACCGACCAATATGATCTTACTGACAGAAACAAAACCTGTTGAAATTTTTGATGCTACGTCCTGAACTTCCTGACGGCCTTTAGGCAATAAATCATTTAAAGATGAACCATCAAATTTAAATAATGTATCGGCTGCCAAATCAATTGTTTCAGTATGCTCAACAGGAGCAACGACAGGCTTTTGAGCTGCTGGCTGTTGTCTACAAGCCAAAGGATGACCATTATTTGAAATAAAAGGTACACCAGCAGCATCTACAGAAAGAATAAAGTTACGATCTTTTAATTGATCTGGCCGCAAGTCGACATCGCAACTCTGACAATTTTTTTCGCCGCTACAATTTTTAACTTTGAAATTATAAACTTCTGGTTTTAAATAATACTTTGCCGTATTATTGATATAGAATTTACCTGATTCAATACTGTCAATATAGAAATGAATTGGGCAACTCTGTTCATCTCTTGTATCCCCTGCGCATAATTTAGCATCTCTGTTGACATTGATCTCCTGATTATAACCTTGCTTATTATTTTGAAACCGTAAAGCAGAAGGCTTTGAGTAAGGATCAGATGCACAAGAGGCTACCACCAATGAAATTACAGTAGTTAAAAGCGATAATTTCCACATAAACAACCCTTGGTAGACTTAATGTATTATTAGATTTGTATGACATATTTTACGCGAATCTCAACTTTTTAAGTCTTTGAAATAAAAAGGACATAATCCAATTTAATTTTCGACTAAGAAAAGCAAAGCAAAGCAAGTTATGTCCATTTACGAATTTATCATTTCTGTATTTTTAATCATAGAGCAATTTTACTCAGCGATTGTCATTCAACCTTTAAGAAGTAGAGGATTTCCACCCGCTTTAAGTGATATTGAAATTCTTACTATACAAATTGTGGGAGAGTTTCTTGGCTTAGATTCTGATAAAAATATCTGGTTCTACTTTAAAAACAATTGGTTTGAATGGTTTCCAAAATTAGGTTCCTATCCTAATTTTTGCAAACATTGCGCAAAATTATGGCATGTAAGTCAACAGATTATGTCACAACTAAAATCTTTTTTCGGTTTAGATAATATTCATTTTATCGATGGCTTTCCTATACCTGTTTGTCGTTATGCTAGAGCAAAAAAACATAAAAACTTCAAAGAATCTGCAGGTTTTAGTTATTGTGCGGCTAAACAAGAAAAATATTATGGTTTCAAAGGACATATCGTTATTAACTTTTCAGGAATGATTACAGGCTATACTTTTGCTCCAGCTCATTGTGATGAACGTGATGTTGCACCAGAAATTACTCAAGATATTCAGGGATTACTTGGTGGTGATAAAGGATACTTAAGACCTGAATTAAAACACTATTTTATGTACCAAGATATTGATTTACAAACTGAACCGTACCGGGTTTGTCGGAGAGTCAATATTCTGAGAGACTATCCCGATGACAAAATTAAAATATACCCCTGAAATCAGAGAAAGAGCGGTTCAATTATTGATTGAATCTGAAAAAGATTATCCATCGAATTGGGCTGCGATCACCGCTATTGCTCCCAAGATAGGTTGTACTCCTGAAACACTACGTGTTTGGTATCAAAAATATTTAGATAAACTAAATCCAGTTAAAGTACAGCAGCTTTCAGATCAAGAACGTATTAAACAACTCTAACGTGAAAATAAAGAACTGCAACGCGCCAATGAGATTCTACGTAAAGCAGCCGCTTTTTTCGCCCAGGCGGAGCTCGACCGCCCACACAAATAATGGTGGATTTTATCCATAATAATAAAGAGCTGTACGGAGTCGAGGCGATTTGTAGAATTTTACCGATCGCACCCTCAACCTATTACCGGACTCTAGATCTCTGCGAAAATCCAGAACATCGAGCGAAACGAGATCTACATGATGAGCATCATGCTGAACAAATTAAACGAATTTGGAAAGAAAGTTCAGGTCGATATGGTGTGCGTAAGGTCTGGCAACAATTGAAACGTGAAGGTTATGTTATCGCACGTTGTACAGTTGCTCGATTGATGCAGAAGCTAGGTATACAAGGTGTTTGGCGTGGTAAGAATAAACAAACCACCCGTAGCCGAGATGACCAAAAACGAGCAGATGATTTAGTGAAACGTAATTTTACTGCTGATCATCCTGACCAACTGTGGGTCAGTGACTTTACGTATATTCAAACTCATTCAGGCTGGGTCTATACCGCCTTTATTATTGATGTGTTCTCACGAGCAATTGTTGGCTGGAAAGTATCTACACGAATGAATACAGATATGGTGCTCGATGCATTAGAGCAAGCATTGCATGATCGAGGCATGCCAAAGAATGTGATTCATCATTCCGACAGGGGTGTGCAATATCTTTCGATTCGCTATACCAATCGTTTAGAAGCAGCAAATTTACGAGCATCAGTCGGTACAACTGGTGATTCATACGATAATGCTTTGGCTGAAACGGTGAATGGCTTATACAAAACAGAGGTGATTGAATATTTAAAAGCAGATTGGCAAGGTTTAGCAGATGTACAACTTGCGACACTAAACTGGGTAGATTGGTTCAATAAAAAGCGTGTACACAGTGCACTGGGTTATGTGTCGCCTTTTGAGTTTGAAGCAATGTACTATGATAAGATTAACCCGTTAGGTCAGGTGGCCTAACTTAAATAAAAAAGTCTCCGACAAACCCGGTACGGTTCACCAATATGATGCCTCACTCGATGGCTGGGGGGCTCTAGAATTTTGGTGGCTATTCAGTCCATCATTACCTACATTCCAACTCTCTAGTTTTCCAACTAGCCCAGGTTATAATAGCCACCCAAAATACGATTGATCTATTATGAACACCTCCAATGACCCTTTACACGGCAAAAAACTTGCTGACATTTTGGATGAATTATTGGATTACTACGGTGGCTTTGAAGGCTTAAGTCACAAAATTGAAATTAGATGTTTTTGCATAGACCCAAGTGTTAAATCATCATTACGATTCTTGCGTACCATACCATGGGCACGTGAAAAAGTAGAAAGCTTATATTTGTACGTCTTACGCCAAAAGGCCAAACAGAAACCGTAGCCTCAGGCAACACCCCTCTCATCATAAAATTATACCAGTCAGTAAAATACCTTTAGATTAAGCATATGTATGTTGGTTATTATTGTTGATTATCACAATAAATTAGTGACCAAAAATCAAAGTACCCCACCCCATCTTAAATTACGTCACACAAAATAAAAACTCTATATAACTGTTATATATAGAGTTTATTAACGTACCAATTGTGTTATTTAGTGTATTTTATGTCGGTGACTCTTGCCAAGGTTGGGGTCGCGAGTTCGAGTCTCGTTTCCCGCTCCAGATTTTAAAAAGCCTCAATCGAAAGATTGGGGCTTTTTCTTTTTGATTTATATGGTTTTTTCTTATTGTTAGAGTCGTAATTCTACTTGTAGCATCTACTTCATTAAACTATGTTAAAAAATATTTGTGACCAAGATGTGACCAAATTGTGCCCACGATATAAAAATGAGCTCAATTGACCTTAAATGATTTGAAATTATGTACAAAAAACACTCTAAAAAATAAAGTATTCAAGGCCAGTTTCACTCTTTTCAGATGGCAATGATCCACTATTTTTCTTTCTTAATCGTAATTTGTGACCAAGGCATTTTTTTGTGACCATTTGTGACTAAAATACTATTCAACAATATGATTTTCATTAATATTTTTAAAAACCAACAAATCACCTACGCCTACATTAAGAGCAATACAAATCTTATCAATGGTTTCAAAATCTATTCGAACAGATTCATCGTTATAAAGTTTATGTAATGTTGATTTATTAATTCCAGCACACCTCACTAGAATAGGGTATTTATTGAGGAAGTTTATTATATTCGTCATTTTGATGGATGTAAGATTCTTTTCGTCTGGGAGCCTTAAATTTACTGGCTTAAGCATGAATGCTTTGCAATAAGCATGGGAGATTTGAAGTATGGAGACTACACGAGTTACATTAGAATTATTTGAGCTAAGCTCAACGCATTTGATATCTACTTATATTTCTTCATTAAAAGAACAAGCGACATAGTGATCCTAGACATTATTGTGGACAGCCGATCCCTCTAAATTCTTGAAATATTTCTGTTCAAAGGCTTCTGGGCTT
>NZ_JAHPRO010000047.1 GCF_025562455.1 Acinetobacter sp. WU_MDCI_Axc73 | reverse complement strand
GCATTAAAAGATGGAGGCAAGCTCACAGAAACATTTAGCTACACCATTAAAGATGCAGATGGGGACTGGAGTACCACGACATTAACCATCACCATTAACGGACATACCGATGGCCTACCAAGCATTACACCGAACGATCAGAACGGTAGCAGTGTTGGTGGTCAGATTACAGTGTATGAAAGTGGTCTAAGTACAGGTAGCAACGCAAGTGCAGCGAGCGAATCTGCCAGTGGAACGATTCCGATCAATGCAGGAGATGGCTTAAGCAGTATTAACATAGGCGGACAGACCTTTAGCCTTTCACAATTACAATCACTGAGTAGCAGCAACCCATCGGCAGCGATCAACGTCGCTGGTGGAACCATCGTTCTAAATGGTTTTACGGCAAATAGCAGTGTAGGTGGTATCCCAACTTCAGGTAGTTTGAGTTATACCTATACTTTGAACAATGCCCAGACACATAGCGCTGTTGGAAATGATGATTTACTTCTGAGTGGCATTCCACTGAGTGTCACAGATGCAGGAGGGGTAACCACAACAGGTAGTCTGGTTGTACAAGTGATTGATGATGTTCCGACTGCTGTGAATGATAGCAATAGCATTCCTGTAGGTAGTTTGGCAGTAGTTACTGGTAATGTGGTCAGCAACGACACGAAAGGTGCAGATGGCGCACGAGTAACTACAGTAAAATCAGATACTGCTGGTGGGGCAGATGTCACGATTAATCCAGTTGGAAACTATCAAGTTAGTGGTCAATATGGCACATTAACGATTCATTCCGATGGTAGCTATAGTTATGCACGTAATGCAGGTTCAGCTGGTGGTGTAAGTGACGTATTTACTTATACTTTAACGGATGGCGATAACGACAAAGCAACAGCACAATTGACAATCACTATTGCTGATGCAACCCCGACCAGCACAATACCAACGGCTGGTGGTGCAACAACGACAGTCTATGAATCTGGTTTAAATGGTGGTACAGAAGCTTCAACCAATAAAGAAACCACCAGTGGCACAATTAGCTTTACCTCTCCAGACGGTCTGGCAGTCAGTGATGCAATCAAGCTGGGTGGGCATACTTTAACTACCACGAATCAGAGCTTTTCAGATGGTCTAACTGCGCGTTATGAATACAATGCAGCAACTGGAACGGGGACGATTTATTATAGTTATACCTTGCCTGCAAAAACGAGTGGCGATAATACAACAGCTACTTTCGCTGTTGAAATCAAGGATGCTGATGGAGATAGTGCAACAGCAGGGCATTTGGTCATCAATATTGTTGATGATGCACCAATCACCGTAGCGGATACAGGAAGTGTTACAGAAGGCGCGCGTTTGACCAAAGATGCAGCCAGTGGTGTACTTTCTAACGACCAGTCAGGCGCAGATGGTTGGGCTATTGGTGGCGGTGTAGTCGGTGTTGCTAAAGGCAATACAGGTACAACTTCGAGTACTGGAGTAGGAACAAGCATCACAGGTGATTATGGTACGCTTACATTAAATGCCAATGGTAGTTATAGCTATAAAGCGGATCCAAACAAAATAACAGCCAATGCACAGGATGTATTTACTTATACAGTGTGTGATGCTGATGGTGACTTAAAAACATCTACCCTTACCATTAATGTGCAGGATGTTACAGCCAATCCATTAACTACAGTGGGTAGCGTACGTGAGGATGGGATCGATGCCAATGGTAGTCAGCCTGCGGGAACAGATGCAACCAGTAATAGCAATATTGCTACGGGTCATCTCAACTTACAGACTGGCTGGACGGCAATCGCAACAACTGGCTCTACTGCAAATGGAACGTATACCGTCAATTCAAATGGTACTTATAGCTTTAATTTGACTAAGGCGACTACGGATCAAGTTGGTGTAAGTGAAACCAATAGTTTCACTTACACTGCTGTAGACCAATATGGCAATACGGTTACCAATACCGTAACCATTAGCATTGTTGACGATAAACCTAAAATCAGTGAGAACAATGCAAAAGTTGGTCGTGTAACTGTTGATGAAACTAATTTTGTCTTAGGTTCTGTTTCTGCAACAGATGCTAATTTTGTCAAAGATGTATTCACCCCTGTGTATGGTGCAGATGGTCAAGCTGCAAGTGATGCGTTGATTTATGCACTTAACATTAGTGCCAATGGTGTGGATAGCGGATTAGATACCACCAGTGGCCAAAATGTCTTGCTGTATAAAGTAGATAATCAGATTGAAGGACGTGCGGGTAGTGCATCAGGCAATCTGGTATTTCGTATCTCCATTGATCCGACCACGGGTGCTGTTACCTTAACTCAATCAGAAGCACTTAAACATCCCGTGGGCGGTTCTTCTTATGATGAAAGTCTTTCTATCAGCAATGCAGGTTTAATTACCCTAACTGCAACTGCTACAGATGGTGATGGTGATGCGGTCACCAGTGATCCTGTTGCGGTAGGTGATCGTTTTATCTTTAAGGATGATGGGCCATCAATTGGTTCTGCGCCAGCAGTAACTTCTGTAGATGAAAAAGGTCTAGCGACAGGAAGTGAACCAAACACATCGTTACTCACCGCAGAAGGCAATTTGAGTGTGAGTTATGGTCAGGATGGGTCAGGTAATGGCGGTGGTTTAAGCTTTGCTGCAAATCAAACTGCTTTAAAGGCAGTGCTAGATAGTACAGGTAATAGCGGTATAAGCTTGAGTATTAATACGGCAGGTAATGTACTGACAGCCACGCGTGGCGGCAGTGAGGTGTTCAAAGTCACTTTGGATACGACTACAGGCAAATATACCTTTAAACTATCGGGTTCATTAAACCATCCAAGTCATACTACACCATTGAATCTGAATTTTGACTTTATTGCCAAAGATGGTGATGGCGATACGGCATCTGGTAGTTTCGTTGTTCAAGTGATTGATGATGCACCAAAAACTGAGATTGTGATCACGATGGATGAGGATCATAGTTATGGTCCGTTCACCACCTCAGCTGATTCACGACTTGAGAATATTACCATTCAGGATGCGAAAGGTAATACCATTGCTGGAACAGATAACAGTAATGGAAGCAAAAGTTTCAGTGTTGCACATGGCACTGTGACTGTAGATGAGGCTGGTCGAATTACTTATAAACCTGCCGATAACTATAGTAACTATGATGAAAGCTCTTCGACCAGACCCGATACATTTAAAGTACTAGTTACTGATGACAGTGGGCAAACCACAACAACCAATGTGACTGTAAATGTAAATCCAGTCGCAGATGCTCCTACATTAACTGTTGTGGATGGTGAGGTTGAAACCCCAGAAGATACAGCGGTAAGTTTAGGCTTAGAAACACCAGTTGTAACCGATAATACTGATCAAAATGTCAATACAACAATGGGTGATAGCCCAGAACGTCTAGGCGTGATTACCTTAAGCGGTATTCCTGATGGTGCAGCGCTCTTATCTGGTACTGATGTTACATTACTCACATCGAATGGCGGCAATATCTCCATTTGGTTAACCGATGTCGATCATCCGACTGATGTAGTCAAGCCAGCGGGTGCTATGGAGATGTCATCTGCCGAGTTTGAGACCTTAAAGGTTTTACCACCTGCGGAAAGTCATGCCAACTTTACCGTAACGGTAAGTGTAACCAGTTATGAAGTTGACAATAACGGTGCTAAAGTTTCTGGTGTTAACGGTGCAACCAGTACTGCAACAGTCGTGGTCAATGTTCAGGCGGTTACGGACGGTATCGATCTGAAAATTTCAGATGGCAATAGTTTTGTTGATACAAGCAGTGCAGCACCTGTGGTTCAAACCATTGCGGAAGATACTGCACTTAATTTGACTAATTTGTTGCAAGTGACATTAGCGACTACTGGCGATAACAACACGACTGCTGACATCGACGGTAGTGAGCAACGCTGGATGACCATTACGGGGCTACCAGAAGGTACAACCTTAACTGTAAGTGGACAGCCTCACACCATTACTGCAACAGAATCGTCGAATGGCTATCGAATAGACATTCCAAATAATTACAATGGCGTTTCACCAAGCTTACCATCGATTACAGTGACACCACCAAAAGACTTTAGTGGTGACATTAACAATATCCAGATCACGCTACATGCGCAGGACAGAGATAGTGATGGTGTAGGTAATGGGCCGACTACTGGAACTGAAATTACCAACAGTGTTTATTTAAATCTTCATGTTACACCAGTAGCAGGTGATGTCGCAGCAGGTGATGTTACGACCAATGAAGACACAGCAGTTGCTTTCCTGCAAAATGTAAGAGTGACGGATACGGGTACTGGTACAGAAGTCATTACACAAGTTGCATTTGAAATTCCGACAGGTTGGGTTGTGACTGCTCCAACCAATAACGGAGGATGGAGTATTAGTGGAGATGGTTCGAGCAGCTCTCCATATACCATCACTTTTAACAGCAATGTGACTGAAGCAGACCGTGAAGCTATATTGGATGGTTTCACAATTTTGCCGCCAGCACACAGTAGTGTAGATGCAACCATTCAAGTAAGTGTAACATCAACTGATACCAATGGTTTGGATACAGATACCCAGACTAAAACTTTGCCAATAAAAGTCACTGTAAATCCTGTTGCTGAAATCGTGGGTAATCTTCCTGTTTCAGGTGATTCTGACAACGATGGTACAGCTGACCTGACCATGACAGGTGGTCACACTTACACGACAGCAGGTGCAGAAGACACATGGTATACACTGGGTACTGAGAGTGGATTTAACCTTGCCAATGGCTGGACGAATCAGGACGCAGATGAACTGACTTATGCACATTTAACGCCTGAGTTAGTTTCAGGGGATAGCTATGCGACAGTCATCGGATCACAATTCAAATGGACAGTTTCTGGTGTTGACTATACTGCAACTTATACAGGCACACCAATTGATGTACCTGTTAGTGCATTGTCAACATTACAGTTCTTGGCTCCTGAAAATGTATCGGGTACCTTTAAAATCAAAGTTGAAGCTTATACAGTAGACTATGATGATGACAATGAAGGGACGGGTACACCAGCGACAGCAGTATCAGGTGAAGCTTGGTTAAAAGGTATTATCATCGCACCTGTTGCTGATGGTATTAATACCTTGTCATTAAATGGTCGTGCGATTGGTTTGGAAGATACGCCAATCCCGCTGTCGATTACGCCAAGAAGTTCTGATCCATCAGAAACCTTTAATATCACCATTTCAGATATTCCTGCTGGTGCAAAAATTATCTATGGCGGCGTAGAACAAACGATTACTAACGGTTCAGTCACGATCTCTAACTTTAGTACATCTACGCCACTGACGATTACTCCTCCATTTAACAGCAATGACAACTTTACCTTAAGTGTTACTGCGACGACGACGGATGGTAGCATCATATCTGCTTCATCTAGTCCGCTCTCTATACCTGTTACAGTTTATGGTGTAGCAGATACACCGACAGTTACCTTAAAAGATCATGACAGTAATCAGTCTGGTGTACAGTCTTATACAACCACTGAAGCTAATTTGGATGGTACTGCCCAGCATAAAGTGACCCTCTCTAATTTGATTGAAAATGTTTCATCGATTGATAATACAGATGGCTCAGAAAGCTTTACCCTTCGTATCACTGGCTTAGCCAAAGATTTCAATCTGGGTGGACCAGCCACTGTTTTGGTCACTGGCACAGGTGAAGAACGTGTCTGGGTGATTAAACCAACAGATTTAAATCATGTATTTATCACAGTACCAGAGAATTACAGTGGCAATGTGAATTTCAAAGTTGCAGGCGTTTCTACTGAAAATGATGGTGATTCCAAAACTGGTGCATTAACTGACGTTAATTTCACAGTGACACCTTCTGCCGAAGCAGAAGCAACGACCAGTGCGACACTGGTTGAAGATGAAATTACGACCCTGAATTTTGGCATTGTTCATGTAAATGGTGACAATGACGAAACTTTGGGACATGTTTGGATTGCACAGGATCAGGCGGCAGGAGCAAACTATACTTTATATCTAGGTACAGGCACATCGGCTGTTCTCTTAAGTAATGCAGGCTTACCAATCAAAACCATTGATGGGGTGGACTACTACGAATTGACTGCTGAACAAGCTCAAACCCTTGCAGCTAAAGGTGGTGATCAGCTTGATGGTGATCAGGGCTTCTTCACTTATAAATATGAAGTGACCGATAATCATTATGGTTCGGTGCAAACCGCACCAGCGGACACGGTGGTTAAAGATGGAGAATTAAAATTAACGGCGAGTGCAGTTACCGATGCTGTTGAGTTATCTGTTACTGGTATTTCTGGAATAAGCAATACCACTTCATCAGATCAATATGCAGATGATGATGCTACTCCAGACACCGCAACACTGACTGCAACGGATACTGTGACCGTTAATCTGAACGTCGCTTCGATTGACCATGATGGCAGTGAACACGTGGTTCGTATCTTGATCGAAAATGTGCCAGAAGGTGTAACTGTACAAGGTGCAAATGTTCAACAGATAGGTGCTGGTACATGGGTACTGGTCTATCAGGCAAATAATGCACCTTCAATCAACGCACAGGGTGGTATTGATGTACCAGTCACTTTCAAGATTGGTTCCGACGCGGGTGGCTTAACAGACCATCCGATTAAGATAACTGTACAGACACAAGATCTAGGGTCTGATTTGACTGCTATAACAGACATCAAATCTGATTCAGTGACATGGTATCTAAATACAGATTTTGCTAAGGCTCCAGGCAGTAAAGCACCGCGTATTGACCAATGGCAATATAATGATGCATCTGCTACGGAAGATACACCATTTAAATTAAGCGATGTGGTAGATCAAGCCATTACCATTCAGGATAATTCGGCAAGCAACTTGTTTACTGTCACCTTGAAAGATTTACCAGCAGGTACAATCGTCAATGGTATGGTACAAACCATGATCGATACAAATAATGATGGTAACCCTGATACCCCAGTATGGACAGCAAGTGTTACGGTAGATCCGAATGCCACTGATGCCGAAGCCGAAGCTGCTTTGCAAAAGCTGTTAGACAGTATTGTGATCACGCCACCAGAAGACTGGAATAATAATGGTCAATCTGGACAGTTCCATTTCGATGCGACACTTACGACTTCGGTCTTGGGTGGCGCTACCGAAGAGGCAACGATTCAAGACATGACGATTCCAATCGCTCCTGTGACGGATAATCCGATATTCACCATGTCTGGAGATAGTATGGTGGATGAGGGTGCGACAGCAATCACAAGTTCTATTACACTCGACCCTGCCGATGGAAGTTTTGGTAAGGTTGTCGATGGTAAAATGTATGTGCAAGTCAATGCTGATACAACCGATGCCATGGAAGGTGGTCAGCTATACATCACGGGTAGTACAACACCACTTGTTTTACAAGTAGATATTGATATTGATGGTGATGGTACAACTGATGGTGATTTCTACGTCATTGACATTGGTGAAAATGGCGGAACAGTAAACTTAACGTATACCATGCCAAATGGTGAGAAAACTGTACCAGGTAATGTATCATTTACTGCTTATGCAAACGTACAAGAAGACGATGCAGATGTTAAAGCAGTCAGTTTCACGGGTTCTGTGGAAGTTCAACTGATCAATAATGGTGTAAATAATGTTGTTTCACAAAAATTTACTGGTAATGAGTCAGAACTGGCAACTCAAGCCAATGCAATTGAGCTGACTGGTGCAGGTGGACTAAGCGTGAGTTTGAACGATTCAGATGGTTCAGAGTCTTATGGTGCAATTTTGCTATCTAATGTTCCAAATGGCTTCTTGGTTTATGTCGGAAATGATGCGGCATCCGCAACGCTTGCAAGTAATGCAGGTGGTGATGGCACAACCAACACTTGGGTACTCTCAGAAAGTGGTGGACTACCAGCTTATGTTGCGATATTACCGCCGATACACTGGAGTGGTACTGTTGAAAACTTAAAGTTGGTTGTAACTTCTGGTGAAAGTAGCTTATCTCCTTTAACTGAAACCAAAGTCATTGGAGATTTGGTGGTTAATGCCGTAGCCAATGGCGTTGATATCAAACCGACTCAAACTTTCGGTAAAGAAAATGAGATTATTCCTCTTAACCTGAATGCATCGATGCATGATCCAAAAGTTTCAGAAGTTGCAAATGACAGCAGTACTGAAACTATGACCATTAAACTCACAGGTCTGGGTCAATATGCCTCTTTTTATATCGATGGTGTACAGATTTCATCTAGTCAAATTACAGTAAGTGGAACTGGATCAAGTACGACTTATACCATTACAGGTTTAACCCAAAGCAATATAGATAAGTTAGGCTTTAAACAGGCGAAAGCAGCTTTAACTGATCAGGATTCAGCGACTACAGGTACACAAATCGGGGTAGAAGCATGGACAGTTGAAAGTGGTGCTGTAAATAGTCCATCTGATCTTGTTTCTACGAACATTACTGTAAATATGACGGCCCAACAGGCTACACCAGGTAATGATACCTTGCTATATACAGCAAGTAGTATTAATGCTGGAGCAGGTACAGATACGATTCAGCTCCGTTCTGGTGAAACTGTATCAGGTGCTACTTTGGCAGAAAATCTGAAGAATGTTGAAGTGCTGGATTTGTCTGTAAATGGAGCAAATAATATCACTAGCCTGACAGCATCACATGTATTGACCATGACTGATGCGGCACATACCTTGAAGATCAATGGTACTGCTGAGGATACTGTTGGACTTGGTTCAGGCTGGACACAAAGTGCAACCAATAATGGTTATGTGACATACACCAGTACCGTATCGGGTACGGCTGTCACTTTGCTGGTGAGTGTTCATACCCAATCTGGAGTAAATCCATTATCAGCGAGAAGCTTCAGCGTAGCTGAAACCAGTTCGGATGATGTGATTGTGGCCAAAGCGGGTAACGATACCATTACGACGGGTCAGGGTCACGATACATTGATTTATAATGTGCTAGATGCGAGTGATGCCAAAGCGGGGCATGGTATTGATCATTGGACAGATTTCGGTTTTGGTTCTACCGCAACAGATAGCAATGCCGAAACGATTCAATTCTCATCAGAATTCTTTAATGATTTGCTTAGTGATAGTGATTTGACATCATCTCATCTTTCACAAGTCGAAAAATTCATTAAGGTTGACTATGATGCAGCAACTGAATCTGCAACCGTGAAAGTAGATCGTGATGGTGAAGCAAATGGTTCAAATTATCAGGATCTTTTGGTCTTAGAACATCAAACTTCGAATGTAACGCTTGCAGAGCTGTTAAATAATCATCAAATTACGATTGGCTAACTTATCGTGTTGATGAATAAAAGTTGCCCCATCCGTGGGGCAATTTTTATGCTAGATGTGAATAATTTCGCTAAATCATTTAATGGCAAAGTAAGCGTCCGCTGAACACACTGAACCGTACCGGGTTTGTCGGAGACTTTTTTATTTAAGTTAGGCCACCTGACCTAACGGGTTAATCTTATCATA
>NZ_JAHPRO010000046.1 GCF_025562455.1 Acinetobacter sp. WU_MDCI_Axc73 | reverse complement strand
CCTTTTTGGGGGGAATCTTTTTCAAAAGCTATCTCCAATGAAGTACCTAAATTCATCAGCTATGCCTGATAAAAAAAATAGTTTAGATGATGAGATAAATTACTTTAAGAGCTTAACTGAAGATGAGTATATTGCTGAATTAATGTTTGAACGTTTAAAACTTATAACAATTAGAAACTTGAAGCTTCAAAGAATAAGTGTATGTATTAAATCAATTTTTTTATTGATTATTATTGCAGCAGTTATTTGGATTTGTTATTTACTTATTAAGGCTTAACTCAAATGAATATAAAAGAATACTCTAATATCATTGGCATCAGTGAAAGCGATATTCTTCATTTAAAGAAAATAGTTTCGACAACTTGTGATGCACATTTGCAAAAAGCTGAATATGACTGGAAAAAGACTAATGCTAGTAATTTTATGATACTGGATGAGGCAAGGGTTTCTGTTGCAAAAGCAGAAGATAGTCATCCAAGTTTGATTCCAGGACATGATAAAGTAAGTCTATTTGACCCTAAAATTGATGATTTCATAGCTATTGTTTGTGATATCAGGAAATCTACTGAAAGATTAAAAACATCAAGAAGTGAGCTTAAAGGAATAGATAGCGGAATTCAGCGGGTTTTTTATGAAACTTCTGCTTTGTTACCTTCATTAGAAGTCACCATTAATTTTTTTCAGGGGAAAGTCACTGAGTATTTAGGCGATGGACTTTTGGGATTTATACAATATAAAGATAAACAGCAAATTTATGATTCATTTCATGCCTCAAAGGCATGTGTCACATTAACTAGAGATATTGTGAATGATGCTCTTTTAAATAAACATAATTTACCTTCTTTAGATATCGGTGTCGGTTTAGCACTATCTCCAGCTATGATTAGAGTTGTCACCGAAAATCATGTGAAAGCATTTGGAGAATGTGTTTGGAAAGCTACAAAACTTTCTGATGGAGTCAATATTGTCCAAATTGATGATAAGTTAAAAGATAAATGGCCTGTTGCAAAAACAGGTGGTATTTCTTTTAGTCGGCGAATGACAAAAAGTGGTTTTGCAGGATATCGGGCATTTCCTCAAATTAAGTAAAACCAATATAATACTGATTCTTCTAAAGAATTAAGCCATAAAAAAGCCCGACATCCTAATCTGCACCCCGAAAGTTGGACACTCTTAGTCTAATTTGAAGGGTGCTTTTTAATGGCTAAATATTCTCAAGAATTTAAATTAAAAGTTGTGGAGCATTACTTGTCTGGTCATGGCGACTCTGTAACAGGTCAAATTTTTAATGTTCATAGATCAGATGTTCAAAAGTGGAGTAAAGCATTTAAACTTTATGGCATGGCAGGCTTAGAACTCAGAAGATCTAAAACAACTTTTACGGTTGAATTTAAATATCAAGTTGTTAAAGCAATATGTGAGGAAGGAGCTTCATTAAGAGAAACGATGCAACGCTTTCATATTAAAGAAACAAGCACATTAAGAGATTGGTTGAAAAAATATAAAGAAAGCGGTATAGATGGCTTGAAACCAAAAGCTAGAGGACGGCCCAAAAGCATGCTAAAGCCAAAGATAACGAGAGCTCAATATACTCAAGCAGATCAGGATAAAACCCATGAGGAACTGCTTGAGGAGTTGGCATATCTACGTGCTGAAGTTGCTTTCCTAAAAAAGCGGAGAGCCTTGATTCAGAAGCAGAAAGAACAGGAAAAAGTCGAACAGCAACGACTGCAAGATTCATATCTGAATTAAGGCAAAACTACCCACTAAAGCATGTGCTATGTGCAGCCAAGATGGCGCGTAGTACCTATTTTTATCATCAGAAATCATCAAAAATCAATGATAAATACAGTGATTTAAAACAGCAAATCAAAGTGATCTATCATCAGCATAAAGGGCGTTATGGGTATCGCAGGATTACGCTTGCATTGAGAAATACAGGTTTGATCGTGAACCATAAGTGTGTACAGCGATTGATGATATCTATGAAGCTTAAATCACGTATTAGGGTTGTGAAATACCGTTCGTATAAAGGGCAAGTAGGTAAAATTGCAAACAATGTATTGCAGCGTCAATTCAAGGCTGAGCGACCTAATCAAAAATGGGTTACTGATGTGACTGAATTTAATATTCGGGGGGACAAGCTTTACCTATCTCCCGTCATGGACTTATTTAACGGTGAAATTATTGCATTTCAAATGGAACGTAGACCAGTATTCGGACTAGTCAAAGATATGCTTAAAGAGGCTATAGAGACACTCAACCTAAATGAGAAGCCAATGATCCATTCTGATCAAGGTTGGCAATATCAAATGAGATTTTACCAGAAACAGTTAGCAGAACGAGGGCTCACCCAAAGTATGTCACGTAAGGGGAATTGTTTAGATAATGCTGCTATGGAGAGCTTCTTTGGAATACTTAAATCTGAATGTTTCTATGGAGAAGAATTTAAATCAGTTGATGAATTGGAGCAAAAAGTGAAAGAATATATTCACTATTACAATCATGAAAGAATCAAGGTTAAATTGAAAGGACTGACCCCTGTAGAATACAGAAATCAGTCCTTAGAAATTGCCTAACTTACTGTCTAACTTTTGGGGGTCAGATCATCCTGTCGGGCTTTTTCGTATTTGATGCGTTAGGTATAACTCCTGTCGTACCTGCATTCTCCGTTGCTGTCTTTTCTTATTCTTATCTGGAGCATCCTGCTCTCTATGTCCCCATGATAGGAAATTGATGAAGAATGGTATAGACGCAAAGCACCTGAATGGACGTGCGCCAAAACGTACAAGTCTGGCCACTTTTTATCCCAAGAGTTGTCCGCAGAAATTGGGGATTGTTTAGGCTATGTATGGCTTGATAAATCACAAAAATGCGTCATTTTGATTAAATATTGATCTATTTTGTTGGCAAGAAGTATCAAACCTGCTCATAAAAAAGCCGACTTGTTTTTAAGTCGGCTTTTTGCTGTTTTTGAGGTCAGTCAAAAGTTTTAACTATCTGAAAAACAATAATATTTTAAATTGCATTTCGTATAAGCGCTATTATCTTAAATAGAATATCTTGCGAAGAGATAAACTTAATGCTAATTTGACTGTACAATTAAGATCTTAACTGTACAGTCAGGATGAGGTGAATTTAATGGCTAGAGTCCATATTATTGATTCTGTAAAGAAAGTCTATCCATCAGGATGGACTTTATGTTTTCAATGGTGCTTGTATGACTATGAAAATGGTAAAACAGATAAAGGATTTAGATTTATTTGGAGAACTCCTGAAGGGAAATTACAAGCAGCTAGGGGACAAGCTCGTATACCTGATATTGAGGCTATTCATTTTTTAACTGAGCAAGCCAAAAAAGAAGGATGGGCTTATAAAGGTGATGAAAAGACAATTTAAGCTTTATTATTGGAGATTCTCTTGAATAATTTAACATCACAAGAAGAGAAAGAAATTAGGGAATATATTAGTATTTATAATCGCTTAAATTTTAGTAAGCATTATGAGGTTAATAATTTCATTTCTATAAATCGATTGTGGTATAGATTTCCAACAATAAGATCTATGAATACTCATGCAAATGGGGCCACTGTTCCTGGAATATTTCCTAAGTATTATTCTATTGTATGTAAGTTAGTTGGCATGGAAAGTGGTGATGGTACAAGTTTAGAAAAAAGTGAAGAATATTAACTTTATCTAAAATTAACATAATACACCTTATACGAAATGCTATTTTTATTCTGATATAAATCATAATCTTATCGTATATAAAAAAGCCCAATCACTACCGATTGGGCTTTTTACGTGAATAGTCGTGTTCCACGTCTATTCTTTGATCAATGTTCCACACTTTTGATTAGCTCAGTTGAATAATGCCCTTAGCCATTCGGCAAGAAAAACCGGCTTAACCACCCTCTTTTCGGCTGCTCCGGTTCAACATGCTCCGGCACCGGAATACGCTTATTTTCTGTTTCGACCAGAGTAGTCAATCCGTCATGTTTAGCTTCTGCTGTGTCCGGTTCTGGAGCTGTTTTGGTCATGCTTGGTTGCAACGGTTCTTGATCGGTAAACGTAGTCATATTGGTTTTTGGGGCTTCTAATAGACGTTGCATTGCCTCAATTTGTTCGTCCTTAACATGTAACTGATCATTCTTAGCTTTTAATTCATCTCGTTGAAATTTCTCACGGTCATGAGCCTGTTCTAGCTGTTTTTGAAGCATGTGAACCTGTTGTTCAAGCAAGTGAACTTCTGACAACTTTCGTGTTTCGGTTGTCTGTGAACTGTTCACATGTTTAGATGGTTCACCAAAGACTCGAATAGCTTCAGAAAGATCAATTTTACCATCGCTATTCTTACTTAAATTACCTTTATTTATTTGTTTATAAACGGCTTGACGAGTCATTCCATAGAGGTTTGAAAGTTCGATAACAGATAGTGATTTCATGTTGTAATTTAGGTTGTCTATTATGTGAACTAAGATACATTAAGAAACAGTCAACCGCTACATACACAATCAAACCTCACCCTTTAAAACCTAAATTCCTAAGATGAGGAATAAATTGCTTTTGTTGTATTGGATCTCTAAGCATTTCTTTTATTCTTGATGCCAGTACATCATAGCTTTCTCCTTGAGCTGCTAAATGCGATAGCTCATGTAAGCGAGAAAGCTGATTGCCAAACATATTGATTTGAGCGTCTGTTAGTTTATAAACCTTATCTTGTTCGTTATGTTGATTAATACTTTTTGATTTTTCTTTAAATGAAAAAAGAATATGGGTGACTTTACGACCAGTTTTTTTCTGCTCATAGGAAACGCTTAATGGGCTGCATTCATTTATTTGGTCTACAGCAGTATCAATTACCCGTTTTTTGAAATCTGCAAATAGTGGGTATTTTTTGCCAAGCTCCAACATGCTTCGTAAGCTCTCAACAGAGATTTCACGCTTACCTATTTGTCTGTATTGCACCAATAATTCATAAATACGAATACCATATCCACTATTGATCCCAGCAATATCTGATAGAGCATACTTAGTAAATTCTCTACTTAAATTAGATATGAAGGGCAAGATAGGTTTTGAAAAACGAATACCAATGATACTTTGACTATCCAAAAACTGGATCTCTTGTACCCACCTCATTTTTATAGATTTATCATCAATACTAAGATTAATAGATCTTTCATAAAGTCTATTAATACCTTCTTTTAAGTCTCTGTATGCGGTTTTTTCATGTACTCCTAATAGCTGTAGTTCATTAACGCTTACAGGGTATAACTCATCATCAGTAATAGGCTGGCTCTTCGGAATACGTGAAATAGCTGCCAAGACGATACGCTGTTCTACAGCACTTAATTGATAGGAAGCTTCTATAACTTGATTTGATTTAACAATTTGATTCTTATCCAAAATAAAACCATTGATTTTCTTTTATATATGACAACTATATACTTGTCATATTTGGTAGTCAATCCGTCATAGTTAAGTAGTCAATCCGTCATAGTTAGTAGTCAATCCGTCATAGTTAGTAGTCAATCCGTCATAGTTGAACGTTGAAAGGCTTGCTCCATAAGGGATACAGCTCAATGAAAAGATTTAAAAGATATAAAAATAATTAAAAATACGTTTGAAAAAATTGCCCTTGGTTTTCGCTACGCTCAAACTCTATTGAATCTCGCTTTCGCTCGATTCGTGGGGCAATTTTTTAGATCATCCTGTTGTGACTTTGAGAAAAAGCAAAAACAAGAGCAAAAGAAACTCGGAATTCGCTTCGCTCATAAAGCTTTTTTACTCGCTACGCTCGATCTAGGCCCAATTTTCTGCATGTGATTTACGCTTATTTAGGCTTCACAGCCTAAAAAGCTGTTTTTCAGAGAGTCGAGGTGCGAATTTTGGTGCTTCGCTCGTAGACACTCACTCTATTCATCCCGATTAGAATAAAAATAGTCTCTATTTGGCGCTCATTTGCGTTTTTTGACCTGATTACTCATTTCAATAGTCGATTCTATGTCTTATGTAAAAATGTGGCTGAAATCGCATGTGAGAGCGTTTTAACTTAGGTTTTATTTTTGACCTGTAGGCTAGAGTTTTCGCTTATAGATTTTTCTCTTAAAAATACAATAGTCAGGATCTCTTTTGGCCAAGCACTATCTTTACTGTCAGTTAAGTCAATTAAATGGATTGGGAGCCGGTACATACCGGCAATTTTTGGTTCACACACCACGCATCTAAAGATAAAGGCTCTAAAGCCTTATGCTATAAGGGATACAGCGGTTTTTGATGTGTCTGGAAAGCGTTTACGCTTTTATCATGATTTTTATTGTATTTCATAGGCTTAGATGTAAACACTTTTTGTTGCAGATTAAGTGCAATATTTACTTACAAAACAATAAGATAGCTTGTAATCACCTTTGTTTACGCTTTTATATAAATTTCTCTTTTTATATTAGATATTTAACCTGTAATCATTAAAACTTAATACAGTGTTTACTTATATTTGATAGTTACTTTTTAGAAATTAGGTGCTTAGATTGAAAACAAATGATAGGAGTTTTTCATGAACAGTACTCGAACCGTTGCCGTCAGATTAGACAATCAGGTTGCACAAGAATATGAACGTTTGGCTCAGTTGAAGGGCGATAAACTAGGGACTTATCTGCGGGATTTGCTGACCAGTAATTTACAGATGGCCAGTATTGAACGGCAGGCCAGTCGGATTGAAACAGTGGTGAATGATTTTGAAAAGCAGATTAACTATTCCCTCGATAAGTTTACTGAAGCCAATTATCTGAACAAAAAATTCTTTGAAGATTTTGGTGGAGTGTACATGATGCTACTCGGTACGCTTATGCAGTTAAAAGTAGAAAGAGATGATATTCGCGGTATGCAGAGACAAGGAAATGCGTATGCCCAAAAGAACTATTTTGAAGGGAAAAAGCCATGAGCAATATTATTCAACTCTCTAAACCATGTGCTTTCTGTGATTCAAGGGAAAACGTACAGCTTTTTGCAGGGCTAATGCTTTGCGGAAATTGTCAGGAAAACATCCGGATCACTAATCCTGGCATGTTTGAGGTCAATGATCAGATTGAACAAAAGGCCCAGGATTGGATAAATTAAAAATTATATCTTCACTTGAAATAAAAAAATTCAACCACAGATAAAGTGTTGAATTTCGATAACTTATTTTTGGATTTTATATGAAGTATACATCAGGGCAAATCGTACCTCAGTCTGGAATTTATGGTGTTTACACTAGTAATGGTGTGAAAACAAATGAAGCTACATGTGTCAAAGGAGAACCTTTCCCTCCGACACCGGCTCCAAATATGTATTATAAAATGGTACGAGCAACCCGTTAATAAGAAATAAAAAAGCCCGACTATTGTCGGGCTTTTTTATTTCACGATGAACTATTCTTTAGGAATGGAGTCATGCGAATTAAGAATACGATCAGAAGTGATGAAGCAAAAATCCCTATTAAGTCCCAATAACTATTAGGTACTTTTATGAAACTTATAGATACCCCTAGAACACATAGAAAAGTTGCAAAAATTAAGCCTAGATCGTTTTTCATGATAATTCTTGGTTAGCCTGTTTATTGATCAAATATATAGCTTAAGAGTATGAATGTGAATAGTGAATAGTTACCAAAATCTACGTTTTACAGTATAGAACAACTCTGCTGAAATTTTGGTCGATTTAGGGGCTACCCAAAATAAAAATTTAAGTTGGTAACTTTAAATAGCATCATATGCAAAGTGGTTCGATCCTTTTAGTGAAGGTTAAAAGCCTATTCTAAAAGGATCGAGCTAGAATTCTTATAAGAGATTTCATATTAGATAGAAAAGCTTATCAAAAAAATATTGAAATCTATGCAAAAAGAACGTATATACTATTTGTATATACAAAAAATCAATAAAATTGAGCTTTTATTGTTCAAATGAGAGGTTTATCTCTTTATTTCGTTGACTAACACCCTGTTATAGTAGATATTTGGCTAAAACCGTGTATATACAAAATGTATATATGAAACTATAACGTATTGAGGGTAGAATAATGGTTGAAGATAATGAACCTTTTCTAATTATCTCTGCTCGTGTGCGACGTAAGTTAGCAGACAAGCATTCCGTAGTAGCTGCAGAAGTTTTGCAGTGTTTTCTTAACTATACTGAGAATAATTTTTTAGAAGATTCTCGGGAAAAAAATAAAACGAACCCACCAACAAAGTGGTTCATCTCTGAAACAGATTCGGGGCGATTGTTAAAGGTTTGTTTTATTTATTTAGAAGACATTCAAAAGATTGTTATTAAGTCAGCTTTTGAACCAAATCAAGATGAATTAAATATCTTCTTTCCAGAAGAGCGTTAATTCTTAGACAAACTTGAACATTCTGAGAAGTGAAGACTCATCATTGTTCAGAGTGTTCGGGTTATCTGATAATTCCCCATCTTGGTCGATGGGGATTTGTTCAGGTATACATCAAATACGCTTATTTAAAGTGACGTGAAGAAAACACGAATAAATTGTTAATGGGTATAGATTATGAAAAATATAGATCAACATTCACCTGAAGTAGCAGATCTTGAATTAGATGATGCTACACAGTGGGAAAGTAGAGAATTAGGATCAGATCCTCAATTTGCAAGATCTACATCGGTTCCAGCATCTTTCCATGAGTTATTAAATAAATCTAATAATATGCAGATGATTTCAATTCGGTTGCCGAAAGATCTTATAGACGATTTAAAGAATATAAGTAAGGCACAAAAAATGGGATATCAAGCATTAATGCGTGAAGTATTAAAGCGTTTTGTCGATGCCGAAAAGAAAGTTATGTATAGAGAACTTATGAAAGCTAATCAGGAATTAGAGCAGCAATTAAAAGATGCTGAGGAACTTTTAAAAAAGCATGGTAAAGAGAGAAAAAGGGCCTGACTAATTTAATTGTTCAGTAAGAAATATTTTTAATTGGAGATTTAAAGTGGCGATTGTTAATAAAGATACAGAAAAATTTATAGTAAAAATAGATAGTTCTAAAGAATGGTGGACTAATACCTATAATCCTGCGGATACAGTTCCTGTTTCGGGTATTTATAGATGTAAAGGTTGTAAAAGAGAAATAACCAGTAATGCTGATGACATATTTCCACCACAGAACCATCATCAGCATACTGCATTAACTGGAGAAATAGAGTGGCAGTTAATAGTAAGAACAGATACAAAAGGAAATAATTGTGGTATCTAAAAAAGCCGTTGATTAAGTATTTAAAAAGCCGACTTTTAAGTCGGCTTTTTAAATACTTAATCAATTAGGTTGTTGATTTATATTACTTCAAATAAGAATTTCTATTATAAGTTCCAATGTGTTGAATGGATTTAGAATAGTTGGGCTTGTGTGAAGAGTGTATTCATAATTTATTTAGACATAAAAAAGGGGGAAACCAGTGGAATTAGAAAAGTGTAAAGACACCTTACTTATTGAAAGTGTGAAAGATATACAAAGTACTATAAGGGCATTAGATGTCAAGACAGGCTTCCTTTTTGTATTTCTTTGCGTGCCATTTAGTCGGATTGAATCTATTAGTCCTGCTTTTCTGGCATTAATCCAAAAAAATATTCTTTTTACATTAGTAATAATTCTATTTTTTTTAGTATGGGGATTTTCATTGTTGGTTTTATTTATGGCTGTATCTCCACAAAATAATCCAGCTGATAGTGTTGATTTTAATGGTATCTCAAAGCAGCCGAAAGGATTCCTTTTTGGGGGGAATCTTTTTCAAAAGCTATCTCCAATGAAGTACCTAAATTCATCAGCTATGCCTGATAAAAAAA
>NZ_JAHPRO010000045.1 GCF_025562455.1 Acinetobacter sp. WU_MDCI_Axc73 | reverse complement strand
ACCCCTTAAACCTATCTTTATCACCCCTTAAACCTATCTTTATCACCCCTTAAACCTATCTTTATCACCCCTTAAACTATTGCAAATAAAGGCTTACAGCATCTCTAAAAGTATTTAAAAACTTTAAAAATAATTAAAAGCTCTGGTCTTTAAAATTGCCCTTGGTTTTCGCTGCGCTCAAACTCTATTGAATCTCGCTTTCGCTCGATTCGTGGGGCAATTTTTTGATTCTTTTCGTTGTGAATTTTAGAAAAAGCAAAAGCAAGATCAAAATCAAAAGCAACTCGGAATTCGCTTCGCTCATAAAGCTTTTTTACTCGCTCTGCTCGATCTAGGCTCAATTTTCTGCATGTGATTTACGCTTATTTAGGCTTCACAGCCTAAAAAGCTGTTTTTCAGAAAGTCTAGGCGCGAATTTTAGTGATATCGCTCGTAGACACTCGCTTGGTTTATGTCTTCTAGTGGTTTATTAGGGTTATGTCATCTGCTTCTATTTGAGTTTAGAGCGACTTTTTTGTTTTAGCTATGTTTCTATGTCTAAGTTTGAGATCGCCTCTCTATGGGGAAAATAGAGCGTTTAAATGCGATATTTTTTTATTGGCCTAATTTTTTATTTGATCAATAAATCGAAATATCCTTTTATTTAAAATATTCAAGCCATAATATGCTATTATGTATCTCAATTGAGTTACATAACGTTTAGGCAAAGATATGACTTCTCAAACCTCAATGCTACACGTTCGAATTGATGATGAAACAAAGCTACAGGCACAGCAGGCTTTGAAATCAATGGGGATGTCTGTTTCTGATGCTGTACGTATCTTTTTGACTCGTGTCGTGGCGGAACAGGCGATTCCATTCGATGTACGTGTACCCAATACCACAACTGTAGCGGCTATGAATGAAGCTGATGCGCTCATTCAGGCAAAAAAAGCCCGTTTTGAAACTGTAGAAGACTTGTTTAATGACCTCGAAAAAATCAGCTAAAGATAAACGGGCCGTTTTACCTCGATCATCGGACTATACCAAAGAGTTTTTAGCAGATTGGCAAAGGCTTTCTCGTAGTGGTCGTTATGACATGGCGAAGCTTAAACAGGTCATGATGCTGATTATCGCCAATGATGAGCCTTTAGGTGCTGAATGGGTTGATCATGCGCTAAGTGGCAACCAATGGAAAAACTGCCGTGAATTGCATGTCGGTGGCGATTTTCTCCTGATCTATCGGATTGAAGCATTGTCTAAGTTCGATATGGTAGTGTTTGTGCGTACTGGAACGCATAGTGAATTATTCAAATAGTTAAACACCAAATAAGAGGATATGGTCTATGACGAATACAGCAAAGTTACAAGATGCTTTTAGAGCTGCAAAAGGCATTGTAGACCATGAGTTTTCCCAAGAAGTGATTGATAGCTGTCGAGAAGCTGATAAAGCAAGACAACAGCGCATCTTGAATGGTGAAACCACCTTTGAACAAGAAGATGATGAACTCATGGCTGAATGGAGACGATTGAACCCTAAATAAGCCTATAAGAGCTTAAATTGCATTTATTTTGGTGTTTTTTTATCAAAAAAGAGCAAATTTCATCAAATTAAAGCAAACGGTTTTATCAAAAAAACGCAACTAAAAGCAAAAATCAGCAAATAAGATCAAATAAAGGCAAATCCTAGCGTGTGGTATGTATCAAATTAAGGCAAATATACGCAAACTGGAATTTGTACGATGAGGCAAGATGTGTATTGTAATATTACATGCAAGCTGTAATACCCCAATACCTACACAATTCGCATTCGCTCAATGTTGATCTTGTTCTATGGAATTTCTTTGTTAAAGCTTTTGGAGCTTTTGGATAAAGGCTATTTTTGAAGTTTAGATATTTAAAATTGCTAAATTTTTGCATAATAAATGCCTAACTTTTGCATAAGATTTGCATAATAAATGCCTAATTTTTGCTAAATATGATTAGTTGACGCTCTCAAAATTCAAATTTCATTGAATTTTGTGGGTTTTATTATTTTTTAGGCCACTTGAATTGATCAAAAATCATCATCTTTTTGATACACACCATACGCACCTCATTAGGATGCAGTGAAACCCTTACCTGATAAGGGTTTCACTGTTTTTATCTATATTTGAGGCTTGCCACATTGATACACATTTCTAAGATAAATTTTTTAAAAAACAGGTTCTTATTGTATTTCTTTCACAGATTGCCACTAAGTAAGAACACTCTTGTTTCGGACTAAGACGCATTATATTAATTTTAGAAAAAATTAAAGCGTCTTATTCTGTCGCACAAAGTTTTTAAACTATTGAAAACACCACATATAGATATTTATTAAGATATAAATACCATATATAGTAATTAGATTAAATTTAAATCAATCTATATTTAGGTAAATAAATTGAAAATATATCACTATTGCTACAACATTCAGGACACAAATACACTAGATGTATATCCATTTGATTTAAAGCCTTTTCTAAAGGCTCTTACAAACTGGGACACTAGTATGCAAATAGCTAGTAATGTAGTTATGACGGGGGACAAGATTTTCTTGGTTCCTGTTGATGGAATCAAAAATTTTTATTTATTTGTTTCTGCTAAGACAAACGATGCTGTCCAAAAAATTAAGAAAACAGCAGACAATATACATGCTTCAAATATTCTCAAAGAATTAGAAGAAGATACTAATATTGGTTTTGCTTCTTATATTTTCTTTGATCCTGATAGAAATATCTTTTCTTTTGCAAGCCGCTTAGGTGCACCGACAGCAGCAGGTTTTAAAAACTTCCTGCATAATGTTTTTTCACTTTTAAAGGTCGGCGGTTTAGAGTTCAAAATTGATCCTATTCAAGAAAGTCTAGAAAAGTCTGAGGCCAGTAATTTGCCAGTAATTGGTAGGACATCTATTACTGTAAATAAAGACAATGAGCTTTTTAAGCTTATAGCCGATTATTTAGTTGGAAACTCTGTTGATAGAGATTTAATAGAAGGGATTCAAGTAACACTAAAGCCTGAGCTAAAGCAAAATATCCGTGATTCAGCTAAAAATGCTATAAATAAGCTTAAATTAGAAGGACTTGAAAGTATCCGAATGCAGGCTAAAAAAATTGCAGAGGATGAAAAAAAACTTAAAGAGTATCGTGTTATAGAAAAGGGAAATATAACCCATGAAGTAAAGAGCTTCGACACAGCAATTATTTTTCAAGAAATGAATGATTCCATTAAATCATCTATCGTTGATAAAAAATATTCTGAATATGAAAAGGAAACAGAGTTCTGTGATAAAGAATTACAAGCTCTATCCCATTTTTATAATGTAGAAAACTGGCGTAATCTTTAAATCTAAGTAGCCGTATTAGTTCAAATTTGAGCTAATACAGCTAAAAAATGAGTGACTAAACGATATGGTATGTTTCAATATGTGTTGTATTTAACATAATGGAGCTTATGCGAAGCGCTTTCTTAAAAAGTATTATTTTTCATAAACTTAAGAATTTTACATAATTCAAAAATACCGCAAAAATCCGCTTTGTTTACAAAGCGGATTTTTTTTGAGCAAGTTTGATAGATTCCGCCAATAAAATGGGTCAAATTATTGACAATCAAATTTATATAAATTATATTTTTTATATAAATTTGATTATTTGGATTAATTAGCTATGAGTGAACAACAAATCTATGAGCGTATTCGATTAGCCATGAACGAAGCTCCTCGGAATAGACAAACAGCAGAATTACATTTGCAAATGATTAAATATGCTGATGAGTTAAAAAGCATAACTTCTAAAGAGTTTTGCGAAGGACTTGGTATCCCTCTTAGTTATGGTACTGAATTTAGTAAAATGCGAAATATTACAGAACGGCTAAAAGCTGCTGGTCTTAAAGTGAATATGATTTAAAAAATGCCCAGATACTTTGTCTGGGCATTTTCTTCCATTTGAAAAATGGAAAAAATGGATATAATATATAGATTATAATCTATATTTTGGTTGTGCTATGTGGACAGTCATCACGACAGATCTGTTTAATGAATGGCTTGAACAGCAAGATGAATCAACTCAAGAGAAAGTCTTAGCTGCATTGATTGTTTTACAACAGCAAGGGCCAAGTTTGGGTCGTCCTTTAGTTGATAGCGTGTATGAGTCTAAATTTACCAATATGAAAGAACTACGTATTCAGCATCGAGGTAGACCACTAAGAGCTTTTTTTGCTTTTGATCCTTTACGACAAGCCATTGTACTGTGCATCGGTGATAAAGGCGGTAAGAAGCGGTTTTACAAAGAGATGTTAGATATTGCAGATCAGCAATACGAACTTCATCTCTCAACTTTAGGAGATCAATCTAATGGCTAAGACCCTACAAGAATTATTGGCTAGTCGCTCTCCAGAGAGTCAAGCTCGTATTCAAAAAATGGCAGATGAATTACTTTTAGAGACTCAGCTTCATCTTATTCGAGAAGAACTAGAGATTTCTCAAAAAGAACTAGCTGAGACACTTGGAATCAAGCAGCCATCACTCTCAGCGATTGAGAATCGTGGCAATGACCTTAAAATTTCTACCATGAAAAAGTATGTTGAAGCTATGGGCGGAAAGCTTCGTATTGATGTAGAGCTTCCTACAGGAAAACATATTGGATTCAATGTCTAACAATCAAACAATGGAAGCTATAAGCTTCCATTGTTTGATTCGCATAAGAGATTTTATGTTAAATGAATTTAATTTAATTTAATGTTCTAATATTGAGTTCCTAATATAAAAATGTATTACACTTAAGTTGTTAATTTAATATTACTTAATACGATGAAAGCTATTCACGAAACACATCAGATATTCTTTTTCTCTAAGAATACTGAGCTATCAGCTACACCAGCAAACATAACTAAAATTTTGAATGCGTTAACTCCATTTGGGTTGATGCCTACTTTAAATAATGAATTTGATTTAACCACGGCCTCAAAAAAACAAATTTTAAGTATGATTCATACAGATGAAAGTCTACGTGTGGAACTACCTTCCTCTGGAATTATGATTTCAAAAGATGGTGGTACTTCTAACGACTTTATCCGTTTAGCTATTTCAATCTTGGAGGCTCTCAGACCTTTAATTCCATTGGTCCGATCAAATAGAATTTCTTTAATTAATACAAAGTTTTTTGCTGGCACAGAGGCTCAATTTAAAGAAACCTACAATAGATTATTTACTTACAAAACTGTTAGCCCTATTGAGTGGGAAAATAGAATTGTTCTTAGAGAAAAAGCTGATGTTATTGGTGAAGAAATTAATAAAATAAGCACCATAAGAAGAGTTGAGCTTCGTTCACCTTTTATAAATCAGTCTGAAAATACAGATGTAATTATGTTTGAAATAGATACTAACACCTTGGCAAATAATCAAGAGAATAGATTCTCTCTTGATCAGGCTTTTGATGTTTATAAATATTTTAATCAGGTTCAAGGGAACCTATTTGAGGAATTGAAGCGTTATGAGTGAGTTCTCGAATAGTTCCTTGATGAAGAGTATGGGGGATCTTTTTTCTAAGTTATCTAATTCGTCATATTACAATGCTAAATTTCTTGAAAAAGAAAATGATCGTTTTTATCAGCAATTAGATCTTTTATTTGATGAAAGACCTCAGAGTAGTAGTACTTCAAGATCTATTGTAAGTAGTTTAGAAAAAAACTCTAACTATTTACATCTTCAGAATGTAGATTTGGAAGCCTCTATAAGTAAAAAAGCACAAAGAATAAAAGAAACAATAAGATACGATGATTACATCCCCGGTGAGATATCAAAAACGCAGTTACTTTTCGAGAAGCTGTATAGTGAAAATGTAATGATATTTCGTGAATCGTATCTAAGATCTTGGCTTGATTTATATAGAGTTAATGATATTGAAAATATTATTAAATTTATCAGCATTTCTTCAGATTTAGAGTATGAATTATTGCAAGAAAGAGCAGATACCTTAATTATTGCAGGATATTCTCATACAAATCCATTAGTTATGGAGGCATCAATCAGGGCTATTGAAAAGTGGCAGCAACCTCAACATGTGTATTATTTACAGAACATGAGACCATCTGAGGTTGAATGGATTGAAGAGTATAAATGTGAAGTTATTGAAGATTTAGCTATTATCATATGAGTTATTTATTACGTGCTTTTTTAAAAAATGAGTGGGAAAAAAATAACAGTAAAGCGTTAAAAGATTTTTATGCAGATCCTATAACGAAATGTATAAAGACCTCTAAAAATACTTTATCTGTGTGGGTTTCTTCAACTAATGATTTTAGTTCAATTGAAATGAAGGATTTAATATTAGCATTTGCTTCGTCTACTCAGCAGCCTGCAACATTAGATTTTATCTTATTAGATGAATCAATACTACTTTCAGAAAGTATAGAAATCATTGAAACAGAAGGGGCGACCAAATTTTATGAACAGAACGAAAAACATAGGGACTTATGTAATTTGACTTATGAAAAGTTAGGAGTAGTAAGTCAACATATCATGAATCAGTTTAGCGTAAAGGAAAATAGTTACCGTATAACTTTGGGTAAAATATTAGAGTTAATGGCAGATGCTGTTAAAGGTGATAGCCCTAAGATAGCTTTAGATGATTTATCTGAAAGCTGGCAAAAGCATGTTAAAAAAGTATTAAGTAGACCTCCTAAAGAAGCTAATACAGCAACTTAGTAAGAAAATAAGAGTAATGCTAATAGAAATGGGAGCTAAGCTCCCATTTTTTAATTAATTTAAATAAGGCTTGGGTGAGCATCTAAAATTCGAATTAATGTGGCTGCTGGTCCTGTTGGGTAGCGTCGTCCCTGTTCCCAATTTTGCAGGGTACGAGGGCTAATATGTAGACGTGCAGCAAACTCATTTTGGCTCAAGCCCGTTTTTTCACGCACTTCTTTAATATCAGGCAATTCGAGTTCTGTAACTCTGCTTGCTTTAATCTCTTTACGTTTGATAGCTCCAGCTTCTTTGATTGAAGCAACTAAGTCATCAAATAAGTTGTTATCCATGAAATTGCTCCTTCACGAGTTGGCGTAGAATGGCTGTTTCCTTATCGGTTAAGTTGTCTTTCACTGATTTTGGATAGGCCACTAAGAAAAATATCTGATCATCCTCGGTGACCCAATAATAAATCACCCGTATGCCACCACTTTTCCCTTTATTACCTTGAGCACAACGTACCTTGCGAATACCACCACCATTCTTGATTAGGTCACCTTTATCAGGCTGAACCAAAAGATCTTGTTGAAGTTGGCGATATTCCTCATCAGATACAAGGTCTTTAATTTGCTTGGTAAAGATGCTGGTTTCAATAAATAACATGGACTTTTTGTACGTCAATGGCGTATATGAATTTTAGCAGTTTCCATAACAAAAAACGAGAGCTGATAGCTCTCGTTTTCCATAACAGTACTTCTGTCAAATGGTTGCGGTAACATGCATCAAATGCTCATTACAGAGACTAAGAACTGACTCAATAGATTCTTCTCTTCTTTTAATTTTTTGAGCTATTAAATTTTCTCTATTTTCTTCAATAATTTCTTTCATTTGATCCTTATGAGAATTAATAATTTGCTTAACGTCTTCAGGCATTCCTATTTTAATGTTCTCTGTGTTAAATGATCGAAAATAATCTTCAATGGAATACATGGGGAGACTTGACGCTTCGGCTTCAAACCAGCTTTTTATTTTAAGAAAAAGACCTTGGCTAAATTTAATACAAACTGTAGAGATCTCTTCTGTAGGAGTTTCAATTAGGACTAATTTTCCATGAGAAACTCTAGTTATATCGCTAGAAATATAAAACCTGCCATCCACAGCTAAATTGATGATAGAAAAACCATCATGTGTTGAGGCATTTCTACAATTTTTCATAAATTTTGAATAGGGAATTTCATTAAATTCTGCCCAGTCAATTTTCCTATTGAAGGAAATTTCTAAGCTATCTTTAAGCGACTGGTAGGTATTTAAATACGCATCAAAGTAATGATTTATAGGATTTTTGTCATCATTATTTTGTGTATTCCATGCTTTTTTCAACGCAGTACAACACTCTATAATCTTTTGTAAAAAAAATTTATGCCTCAAAAATAAGTTATCAATATAGTTTAAAACTAATAGCCTATGTTGATGCTTATCTTCAGTTTTCATAATTAAAGCCTTAATGAAGTTTTCCTAAAATTAACATAATACGCGTTATGCGAAGTCAATTTGTTAATTTTATTTAAATCAATCATTTATCTGATTCTAATAAGTCCGATCCTACCAGATCGGACTTTTTTATGGATTTTTCTCGTTCCACGATCAATATTTGATCATTGTTCCACGAATTTAATTAGCTGTGGTAAAGAGTATCCTTAACCATTCGGCAAGAAAAACCGGCTTAACCATCCTCTTTTCGGCTGCTCCGGTTCAACCTGCTCAGGCACCGGAATACGCTTATTTTCCGTCTGCTCCGGAGTAATCAATCCCTCATGTTTAGCTTCTGCTTTGTCCTGTTCTTGAGCTGTTTTGGCCATGCTTGGTTGCAGCGGTTCTTGATCGGTAAACGTAGTCATATTGGCTGTGGGAGGCTTCATTTCAATGAGCGTTAGAAGCGTATCTATACGAGCGTTCGCCTTGGATTCACGATCTTCGGCTTTTTCTAATTGTTTTTTTAGGAAGTCGATTTGGCTTTTCAGTTCTACCACTGTTTTATCAGTGTATTCAGGTGTATTTTGATTTTGTATTGAAGACGTATCAATACGTTTTGCCTGTTTTGTTCCAAAAGGCTCACCATAGACACGGAGTAGTTCTGAAAAATCTATAAAACCATCATGGTCACGACTTAACACGCCATTTTTTATATCTTTATATAGTGTAGCTCTAGATTTTTTATACAGCGTTGCAGCATCACTAACACTGTATTTTGTAGCTGTATTCATAGTGTATTACTGTGTATTTTGAAAATGTATTGGGGAATACAATATGTGTATTCTCCAATACACTCAAGCTTTAAAGCCAAGGTTTTTTAGGTGGGGTAAAAACTGCTTTTGTTGTATTGGATCTCTCAGCATTTCTTTGATTTTTGCTGCTAAGCTCTCATAGCTTTCATTGCCATTTGCTAAGTTTGAAAATTCAGGTAGTCGTGAAAGCTGATTGCCAAACATATTGATTTGAGCATCTGTCATTTGGTGGAATGTTACTTGAGATGTTTTTGTTAATTCATGTTGAGCTGGTATTGCTTTTGATTTAATTCTGAATTGAATATCTGTGATAACTCTACCTTTTTTGAATTGGTCATAGTCAACGGTAATATTGGTATGTTTATTAATTTCACTTACTGCTCTGTCTAAGACATTAGATTTAAAGTTAGACATAGTTGAATATTCAGTCGCATCTAGTCCTAATTTTGATCTAAGATCATTAATACTATATTTCTCAGTTTTTGCTACATTCAACCATTTAATTAATAGCTCATATAGTCTGATGCTATATTTACTCTTAAAGTCAGACACTTGTTCTATATGGTATTTTGTGAATTGTTCGCTTAATCGGCTAATTAAGCTGATAACTTCGTTACTAAGGTATAAAACGATAAGGCCACTAGAATCTACATAGGTCACTTTGTTTACCCAATTTGCTGTAGTAAGAGCTTCTTGGCCCTTATATCTATCTAAATAACTAAACTCCCTTCTTTTTAGTGTTTTCGCTGCCTCTCTAAGCAAGCCATAGGCATTATTACTATCTACTTTAAATTGATGAACGTAGTCACTTACGAATACTTCTATTGGTGTATCAGATGTGAGATTAGAAGACTCTCTAGCTCCAACTATGGCCAAGAGCATAATACGTTGTTCTATGAGTGATAAGTTGAAAGAGGCATCGATAAGAGCATTATCCTTAACAACTAATTTATTGTTATTTGTCATGATATGAAGCTTATTAATTCATTTAACTAGGTTATATGTTATATATTTTAAATAGTCAACAATCCAGCTATTTAAATACCCCTTAAACCTATCTTTATCACCCCTTAAACCTATCTTTATCACCCCTTAAACCTATCTTTATCACCCCTTAAAC
>NZ_JAHPRO010000044.1 GCF_025562455.1 Acinetobacter sp. WU_MDCI_Axc73 | reverse complement strand
ATCCACAAAGTTTAATCAGACTTTGAACAAAACCTGTGACCATGCGTAAAGAGAGTCTAAATAAAGATTTGATCATTTTGAAATTATAGGACTGAATAAACCTTATAGGCTAGGTTTGTGCAACAAAGCCCTGTGTATCTGATATTTATGCATCTTTCAATTTCTGAAGATACTATTCATCCAATATCCGCTGTTTTCGATTGAGAACAGCATTCAAAATCACAGCACAAAAAGCCGTTAGCAAAATTGGGCTGTTTAACAGAGGTGAAAGATAAGATGGTAGTTGTGAGAAAATAGTAGGTGAGAATACAGGCAACATACCTATGCCGGCACTGACTGCAATGATGTAGAGATTATTCACATTTTGAAAGTCGACACGCTGCAGTACTTTGATACCATTAGATGTCACCATCCCAAACATAAACAATGCGGCTCCACCTAGAACACATGAGGGTATAGACGCAACAAAGTAAGCTATTTTAGGAAATAGACCTAAAAGGATTAAAAACACACCAGCTAAAGCACATACACTGCGATTCTTAACACCTGTGATCGCTAGCAAACCGATGTTCTGAGCATAGGATGTATACGGGAAGATATTAAAAATCCCACCAATCATTGTGCCAAGGCTGTCAGCTCTAAAACCGCGAGTCAATTTTTCCTGATCCACCTCTTCTTCAACAATTTCACCTACAGCCATGAACATCCCAGCTGTTTCAATGAAAATAACCAGCATGACTACGCACATAGTCAAGACAGCCCAAAAGTTAAACTCTGGAATACCGAAGTGAAATGGCATCACCCAACCTAACCATGGGCTTTCATCTATCTTGTCTAAAGAGATGAGGCCAGAAAATGCAGCGATGATATAACCAATTCCCATCCCGATTAGAACTGAAATGTTGCCCAAAAAGCCTTTAACATAACGGCTGATGATAATAATGCTTAATAGAACACAGGCAGCGATAGATAAGTACAATGGATTTCCAAAGTCTTTTACCCCATATCCGCCAGCGGACCATGTGCCTGCAATACCAATGAGAGATAGACCAATCACAAAAATTTGAGTTCCTGTCACCACAGGAGGGAAGAATCGTATTAACTTTCCAATAAATGGTGAAATCAGGAAGCCAAAGATCCCTGCGATAATGATTGCCCCAAATACACTTAGTAGTCCCATATCTGGATTAGTCCCAATTGCAATCATTGGGCCTACTGCAGTAAAGGTAACTCCCATCATAATGGGAAAGCGAATACCTACATTTTTAAAACCAATAGTTTGAATGAGGGTGGCAATGCCACAAACAAATAGATCTGCAGTAATTAAGAAAGCAATTTCTGCAGTGCTTAACCCTAAAGCTCCTCCAACAATTAGGGGAATTGAAACAGCACCTGCATACATTACCAAGACGTGCTGGATACTGAGAAAAATCATGGAGCTTGGTTTTAAGTTATTGGCTGTGATTGTGTTAGTCATATATGTTTTTCTCCTTCAGCCTAAAAGGTATATTTGACGATGAAACTAGTAGCATTTTGATTAGTTTTAAAATATGGAGTGTCTTCGATTAAGAATTTGTTTTTCCAATAGTCGTATTCAATACCTGCTGCTAATTTTTTTGGGCTTAAGCCTAGATGAGGGCTAAGGTCATATTTGATTTGTGGGTTAAAGTGAAAGTCGGAAGAGTTATTACCTTTGGAATTGACTACCCAATCAATGTATCCATCAAAAATGATTGATGATTTAAGAAATGGGACGGTATATGACCAGGAAGGAGTGATTTGCCATTGTCCACTTGGGGTGTTTCCATCGTCTGGAATGCGATAGTAAAAATTAAGGGTGAAATAATCAAAGCCTTTGATATCTAGGTCAAAACCTGGACCAACTAAATAAGTCCACATATCGTCATAGCCAGGCTGATCTTGAATACTTAAGTCAAAACTCGTAGCTATTAGGACATCTTTCACTGGCCCAAAGCTCAAATTCGTATTGGTTAGTTTTCCTATTGAAAAGCGTGGGGCTATTTCTGTATAGACCGCATTATGGCCTTGGGAAGCTGTCTTTTCGCCATCAAACCAATAAGTGTCGACGAATAGATAAAGATCTCCCCATTTCCAATTACTAGCATGTTCGAAGGTAATGGTTTCATGTGTATCTGGTTCAACTTCAAAACCTTTACCGTAAAGTGCAGAAATACTATTGGATTGCCAATTTAACCATGATTCCTCAGCAAAAGAATAAGTGCTTATTAAACATGTGCTTAAAAATAGATAGGGCGCATTTTTTTTCATATAATTGTTTCCGATATTCAAACTTCAGCACGATGTTTGTAGGTTGCACTAAAACGTGATTGCAAATATTCCATACTAGTAATTGGTAAGTACTTAGGTGGATTGGATTCGCTGTAACAGTTAGGTAGGCAACGGATTACAGTTTTTGGACTAGGTTGTATGAAAAATGGAAATGAGAATCTTTGTTTTCCTTTAGGACTCGAAACGCGATGAGGTGTCGATTTATAGAGATCATTTGACCATCGTGCCATCATATCTCCGATATTGATTACATAGGTGTTAGGTATAGGAGGAGCATCGATCCAATTACCATTAACATCCTGAACTTGTAATCCACCTACTTCATCCTGAGCCAAAATAGTTACACACCCATAATCAGTATGTGTTCCCGCATTAAAACCTTGAGAGTCTGTATTGTCTAAGGTAGGCGGATAATGAATTAACCGGAGAAAACATAGGCTGTCTTGCAGACAATGATCAAAATAATTTTGCGGAAGACCAATGGCATGAGACATGGCATTAAGCAATATTTTTGCTAAATCCACCATTTCATCAAAATACTCTTCTGTAGCTACTTTCCACCCTTCAATATTTGGATAAACATTTGGTCCCCTTAGAGGTTCTTGATTAATGACTTCGGGATGATTAGCTTCTAAATGGACACCCATTTCATATATTTCTTTAAAGTCTTCAGGTAAGTCAGGGTTCAGTTGTTCTACTCCTAATGCACCATATCCTCTATGTGCAATTTTATTCTTTTGAATATCTATTTCTAATTTCTCTTGTAGAGGCTTACTAAAAAACTCTTTAGCTAAACTTTGAACTTCTGCAAGGTGATTCGGTTTATAACCACTGATATAGAAGAATCCCCATTCACGACATGCTTGGTCAATTTGGTTGCATATATCTGCATAATCAGGATGGTTAACGTCATAAAGAGGTGCAATGTCGATAACTGGTAATTTTTTCATGGGAAACTCCTTATTATTAGATATATGTTTTTTTGAACATGTTACGATAATGCTGTTCAACACTGATTGGTGGATATAGCGGTTCTGAGTTTTCCTCCAAACACTCTCGAATGCATTCAATCTGATACTGGTGATTACCGCTGTAGAAGAATGGAACAGAATATCGTTCCCCACCTGAGATGTTGATGACGCGATGGAGGGTGGATCTATATGTATTGTTCGTCCACATAGAGATTAGGTCACCTAGGTTAACGACATAACTATCTTCAATAGGCTCTGCCCAAATCCATTGGTTTGTTGACTGATCCCATACTTGTAAACCACGATTATGGTCTTGAAGTAATAGAGTAAGCCCGCCGAAATCAGTATGTGCCCCGCAACCTTTTTCATTTGGTTGAGCATTAGCTGGTTGAGGGGGATAGTGTAATAAGCGTAAAGTGACTAAATCTGCATCCTTACAAAACTCTGTGAAATAGTCAGCTTCCAAGTTTAGAGATAATGCAATAGCACGCATGAGTCGTTCAGAGACTTTAATCAATTCAACTTGATATTCCTCCATTACCTCTTTAAATCCATCAATATCTGGCCATTGGTTTGGGCCTTGGTTAAAAGCTTTATGGATGACAAAAGGATCTGAAGGTGAGCGTTCCTTCCCGATATAAAAGCCTTCCTTTATATCAGGCGGAGAATTAGGTTCAAGTGTTTGTGCTCTTAATGATTCATAGCCTCTATTTGCTTCAGAAAGCTCTTTGGACCACTGCTTTTTCTGTTCTGGGGGAAGACTAAAAAATAATTTGGAATATTCAAAAACCTTATCTTGTAATGCTTTAGAAACTCCATGTCCCGTAATGTAAAAAAAACCTTTATCTAAGCATGCTTTCCGAATATGTGAGGCAATGTTTTGGTGCGTTTGTATGTCATTATCCAAAAGTCCAGAAATATCGATGATGGGTATAGAGGTAATGTTTTGATTGTTTTCCAGCGCAGTCATGTAGCAATCTCTCAAAAATAATGTTTTCTTTTTTTATAAAATAATCATGAGACCGCATAGCAATGAATATCGAGCAAGCTGATGCCAAAAAGAGAGCTATTCTTAATTAATTAAATAAAAACAATTGCTTAAACTTTTTTAAATGAGTGGTGATGCTGAAAAAGCAACGGGATGCACTGAAAATAATGCTTTAGGTCCAAAAAATGGCTGCTACTTAATGGCAAGTTTTTTGCTTCTATTTCAATAGCTCATTCAAATTTATAAATGGATTGGGGCTTTAAAATTGGAATAGGATGTGATGTTAAAATGAGTACACGTGGTCTTCGCTTTCACTCAGCAGCAATTCATTATTTTGATGCTGTACGCCGGTGCGGTTCAATCAGGGAAGCAGCCAGACAATTAAATGTCGTATCTTCTGCTGTAAACAGGCAAATTTTAAAACTCGAAGATGAAGTTGGAGCACCATTATTCAATCGGGTGCCTTCGGGTATGGTACTTACTCATGCAGGTGAGTTATTTTCAAGACATATCAGTTTAGTATTGCGAGATACTAAGCGATTGCAGAATGAATTGGATGCACTGAAAGGGCTTTATAAAGGTCATGTAGAAATTGCGAGTGTTGAAACACTGGCAATTAATTTCCTGCCAGAGATTATTGAAAAATTCCAAGTAAAATATCCTAATGTAACTGTAGGGGTTACAATTTTAGGCTCAAAAGATATCCCTAATGAAATCATTGAAAATAGGGTGGATCTAGGCTTGGCTTTTGCCTTGCCAAAGCATAATGATTTGCACCAAATAGCAATATCCCATTTTAAATTAGGTGCAATTGTATCGACTGAGCATCCCTTGGCCTCTCAAAAGACGGTGTCATTCCATCAGTGCCTCGACTATGATGTGATTATGCCAAAACCTAATTTATCTATTTATCAACAGTTGGCGCCATTATTTGCGGGTGCACAACATGCTATTCCAAATTTTAAAATGCAAACGAGTTCTTTGGAATTAATGAAACAGTTAATACTCAGGAATAAGGGAATTGGTTTTCAGACATTCTTTGGGTTGGAAAATGAAATAATTAATAATCGCCTTCGCTATATTCCGCTTAATGATAACAATGGTATCTACTGTGATTTAGGTCTGTATGCACGTAAAGGGCATTATCTTTCCACAGCAACAGACGCTCTCTCCAGGCTTATTACAGATGAAATCCTACAAAGAGGCGAAGCTGGACAATAAACATAACCTGAAAAGTACAACTAAAAAGCTAAGCCCTTATCGAAATCCCTCAATAAAGGCTTAGCTTTGTTTATTTTGGATAAGCAGCATCCACGCCTTTAACGAAATAATTCATACTCATCAATTGCGTATTTGAGAGATGTTTACCTTTTCCCAAAAGTAATGTTCCATCTTGTTTGTAAAGTGGTCCACTAAACACAATATATTGACCGTTACGAATTTTATCTCGGACAGCCAAAACCTTCATTTTTTCATTGTTAGAGACCATTGGACCAAAACCTGCTATATCGATGGCACCTTCCTTGACACCATACCATGTCGATCCCGACTTCCATATTTTGTTATGCACTTGCTGCAAAACAGGAGTATAGATTTTTTCCCAATATAACACTGATGCAGCTAGGTGACCTTTAGGAGCAAACTTACTCATATCTGAGTTCCAGCCAAAGCCAAATTTCCCTTTTTCCTGAGCAGCTTTAACTACAGCGGGTGAGTTGGTGACTTGTGATAATATATCAGCATTTTGCGATATTAATGCAAGTGCAGCCTCATGCTCTTTTCCTGAATCAAACCAAGTGTTAATCCAGACTATCTTGGTCTTAATTTTTGGATTTACAGATTGAGCCCCAAGTGTATAGGCATTGATGTCTCTAATGACTTCAGGAATTGGGAATGGTGCTACAACACCCAAACATTACTTTTAGTCTTATAGCCTGCCAATACCCCTTGCAAGTAAGAGCCTTCATAGGTTCGGATATCATAGACTCCCACATTTTTTGCAGTTTTATATCCGTTCGCATGCATAAAAATGGTGTTCGGGAACTGTTTAGCTACCTTTTCAATGGCATTCATATACCCGAAGGTAGTAGCAAATATAACCTTATTTCCTTGTTGTGCGAGTCTCCGAAATGTACGTTCAGAGTCGGCATTATCTAGAATATTCTCGATATAAGAGGTCTTAAATTTACCCTGTAAGGACTTTTCTGCTTTCAGACGACCTATATCGTGTGAATAAGACCAACCATAATCGTTTTTATGAGCGACATAGACAAAAGCCGCTTGATCAGCGGCCAATGCTGGATTGGCCCCACTGATGAGTAAAAGTCCTAAAAGACTGGCATTTACGAAAATATTTTTTAAATTAAGTAGGTTATTCATGCTGATTCTCTTTGAAGAGTATCAGTTGAATTTTGTTTTGCCATAAATATTGCCAGTCGCTCCTCATAAATCTCACGAATATAATGGGCAACACTGCAACTGTCGGCAAACATGTTGTATTTCCAATTTAAACCATACGACTCTAAATTGATATTATCAACAGTCATAAGTTGAACTTTAGAATTTGGATTGTTCAAGTAGCTATCAATGATTTTACGAATGACTTCTTTGGTTGGTGCAAGCTTATATGCATGCCAGAAGTCTGTATGCCATTCACCTTCCGTAGGTTGATTAAATGGATACTGAATTCCTCGGCCAGGACGATTTGTTCCTAAGCCATTATATGGTCCTGTTTCAAATGCTAACCAGTTAACTGGATTATTCGGGACTGCAGGACGGATCTGCCCCCATGTAACTAAATTTCGATTCAGCCAATCATCTGCAAAACTATCATTATTAAAAGGATCTAACTTTCTGATAGCTTCAGGATCATCACGCATTTGTGATACAGCAAGCTCAATTTCATTTTCAATTTTAAAAATACAATGGCTGTAATCCATTGCAAACTCAAACGGCACACCTTCTTTTTCTATAAGATCTGCCACCGGAATTACTCGACGATAATCTTCAGACCAGTTATCAACGTGGCACTCTAAGGTAACCGTTATTCCTTTACTTTGAGCGTAGGTGTAGAAATCGATATAAGTTTTAGCAACTTCTTCGTTCGTTACATAATGACCATCTGCATGTTTTGCCCAAATCATCATGTTGTGGAATTTGGCCCCTACAGCGGCACTACGATTAATATCCTGTTTGAATGCTTCCTCATCCTTGCCAATGACATATAAGCCACAACCAGAATAAATAGGGATATTTGTTTTCTGACTTGCCTTGATGTAAGCATCTATTTGACTATCTTCAAGAGGGATACGATCCAGAAAATCAAAGACCTCCGCAGCTTTTAGCATTTCGAACTGTTCGAGAATAGTAGGCTCATTCAGGCTTACTGGTCGTTCTTTTGATGAGTTTTGAATGCCTAAACCAGCACAACCTAGAGGAAACATTTTTTTCATAATTTTGATACCAACTGTTGAATAAATTAAACGGCTTCTTTTTTCGCAGCGTAAGTTTTCTGATACATATAGGCTAAGTATTCACCTACGGTCATTTCTTTAGGTTCAGCCTTAAATTCATCACTTAAATTTTGGAGCCTTTTGATTTTGTATTCGTAATCCAGATCGAAGAAGGATGGAACCGAATAACGAGAGACTCCTGCTTTACTATTGAAAACTCGGTGCATATTTGACAGGTATAGTCCATTAGTCATGAATTGGACTAAATCACCTAAATTTACGATAAAAGTATCTGGAATGTGAGGTGCACGAATCCATTCACCCTCACTGTTGCGGACTTCTAGTCCACCCACTTCATCTTGTAATAAGAGGGTCAATAAGCCCCAATCGGTGTGCGCACCGCAACCCAACTGATTATTTATAATTTCTTCAGACTGTGGTGGGTAGTGAAGCATACGAGTAATAATCACAGCTTCGTCATAGCCTACTTCGAAGTAGTTTTCTTCAAGACCAAGAGAAAGGGCTAGTAAACCAGCTAGATGTTTACCCAGTTTTAACACCTGTTGAATATAAGTTTCAGTCTGAGTTTTCATTTCAGGGAGGTCTTCAGGCCACTGATTTTGCCCATGTTGTGGATATCCTTTTTGGACATATGGGTGACTTGAATCTAGGTTTTTTCCAGACATGAAGCCTTCTTTTAGGTCAGGAGGAGAACCCTCATCGAGTGTTTGGGCTGCCATAGGTTCATAACCACGAAGGCATTTGGAGTTTTTGAAATCAATCTCTAATTTGTTTTCGATCGGAAGATCAAAAAACTGTTTTGCAATGTCTAGTTGTTTTTGGAGAACTTCAGAAGCGATACCATGATTTTTAATATAGAAGAAACCTGTTGTTCTGCATGCTTTATGGATTTCCCACGCAACAGATTTCCGTTTTTCTAGGTTATCGGAAAAACTGTCGCTTAAGTCGATTACTGGAATACTTTTAGCCGTAGAAGGTGGTGTGTATATCAACATTTTTGTGGCTCTTTGAACTTTGTTGTTATCAACTTAATGACAATTTAATTCCGTGCATAGCAGAGAATCTCGCTCAACTCGTTGCCAAAAAGGCAACACTAAATAAAGTCAGAGTAGTAATAGGAGTCCAAGTAATTCAGCATCAATTAAGAATTGTGATGAGTTATAAAATGCTAGTTATTCGTTAAGTTTAGATAAGAAGAACAATAATAAGAAAAGTGTTCTAAAAATTAGAAATACCATTCCTAAAGTCTTTAATAGACAGATAGAAAAGAAAAAGTCATGATGAAGCAATGCTAAGAAGTTTGAATTAATCAATAACTTATAAGAGGGGCAGCGCTAAAATGAATGCAATACCAGTTCTCAATTTATTCACTCAGCCACAATGTAGTCAATTTGACCCAAATGACTGGAATATTCTAGCGCAGCATTGGTATCCGGTAGTTCAAATCCAGGATGTAACGACTCAACCGCAACAAGTTCAGCTTCTTGATGTCAAAATGGCTATTTATAAAACTGAAAGTGGAGAAATTCATCTGGTCAGAGATATCTGTCCACATCGAGGAGTGCCATTAAGTAAAGGATGGGTAGAAGGTGAAAATATTGTTTGTCCCTATCATGGGCTCAACTATAACGCACAAGGTAAGTGCGTAAAAATCCCTGCTCAACCAGAACTTACCCAAATTTCAGATCGGTTCACCTTAACTAAATTCCCTGTAGTTGAGAAATATGGACTAGTTTGGACCAGCTTATTTAGCCGTGATGAAAGTGAAGCTAATTTTCCAGTTCTTGAAACTTGGGATTCGGATGAACATCAATCAATACTCCCACCATTTGTTGATATAGCAGGTTCTAGTGGTCGTCAGCTTGAAGGTTTTATCGATGTGGCACATTTTGCCTGGGTGCATAACAAGGCATTCGCTGATCGTGATAATCCAGTAGTGCCAAAATATGAAACTGAAAGAACAGATTATGGACTTAAAACGATTTATATCTCTACAGTAAGTAACCTTCCTCATAGTTTGAGACATTTAGAGCCAGAGAATTTCTTATGGAAACGAGAATTTGATGTATATCCTCCATTCTCGGCAACACTTACTGTCTATTTTCCTAACAATGGGATTTTAAAAATTTTGAATGCTTGTTGTCCTGTTTCGCATAATCAAACCAGGCTATTTGTTCCGTTGACACGTAATTTTGATACGACGGGTGACCTACAGGCTGTATATGACTTCAATGCACAAATTTTTGCAGAGGATCAGGATATTGTTGAGAGTCAAAAACCGGAAGAACTTCCATTAGATGTTTCAATGGAGGCGCACTTTGCAGCAGACAAATCTTCAACGACATATAGACGGATATTGGCAGAATGGGGATTAAGTAAAAGATATGTGGTCTAGAGATATAAGATAACCGATTATCTCGATTGGTTGAAATATAAGGGAGGTAGTCTCCCTTATATTTTTAGAGATTGATTTCGCAGAAATACTAATATAAAAGTGACTAACCATTTATCGTAATTTCATTGTCTTAGCTTCTTCTAATTAATAAACTTGATTTTGTTACAATATCAAGTTTATACAGGGAGAGGGCTTTGTTGCACAAACCTAGAGCCTATAAGGTTTATTCAGTCCTATAATTTCAAAATGAATAAACCTACTCCTAAA
>NZ_JAHPRO010000043.1 GCF_025562455.1 Acinetobacter sp. WU_MDCI_Axc73 | reverse complement strand
AGTTCACGATAGCTGATGCCATATTTACAATACCAACGAACAGCCCAAAGAATGATTTCACCTTGAAAGTGCCGACCATGGAAGGGATTCATCTGCTGTATCTCGAAATAAATAAGATATTTAGCTTATCATGTCAGCCTATTTGCAACAGTGCCGATCGTAGCTATTTAGGGCGTATCGAACGTGGAGAAGTCAATCTGACAGTAGATAAGCTGTATCAAATCGCACAGGTTTTACAAATTAGCCCCAAAGACTTATTACCAGATTAAAATAGTTTTTTGAACGACACATTTAGTCGCAGAACCTATTATTTTTCTGATTGGCTTAGTTTTAGAATTTTTGTTTTGCCAAGTACTTCCTGTACTTTAAAATCATCATGCAAAACTTTATACAGAGCCTAAACAATAGAAATTCAGCCATGAATGGCACAACTAGCTTACTAGTTCTACCACTCATACTTTGACTTACAATTAAGCAGTTTGTGGCGTTTTGGACTTTTCGATAAAACGCCCAAACATCAACCCAATCTCAAAAAGTAGCCACATCGGAATCGCCAACATTACCATACTAAGAGCGTCTGGTGGCGTAATAAACATCGAAACAAAGAAACAGCCAACAATCACATAACGTCGATTTCGAGTCAGTGTTTCCACGGAAACTAAGTTCACCAAAATCAATAATAATGTCGCTACAGGCACTTCAAAAGTTACCCCAAAGACCAAAAATAATTTCAAGCAAAAACTCAGATAGCTATTAATATCAGTCATTGGTGCAACTGCCTCGGGTGCTGCATGTAAGAAAAATGCCAACACTGCAGGTAAAGTTATAAAGTACGCAAACGAGATACCAACATAAAATAATACAATACTTGATACGAGCAATGGTACTGCAATACGTTTTTCTTGCTTATACAAAGCTGGCGTGATGAAAAGCCAAATCTGGTACAGAATGTATGGCATCACCACGATTACTGCGATAAAAAAGCTGAGCTTAAATGGTGCCATAAATGTCGTGGTAATATCCGTGGCAATCATGGTCGCATCTGCAGGAAGCTGTAAACGCAAAGGCTTTGAAAGCACTTCATACAAGTCATTGGCAAATGGAATCATGCTAAAGAATGCGGCAAAAACCGCAATCAATATCCGCATCAAGTATTTACGCAGTTCAATCACATGCGACATCAATGGCATAGACTGCAACGGCTGATCACTTTGTTGAGTTTGTGAAGAAGCCATCATCTACTCTCCTATACTTTGTGCAGGTTGTTGAGCAGCTGGATTACTTTGCCCTTGTTGCGCTTTTGTACTCGCAATATCTTCAGCACTCTTTCTCATTTCAACCAACTGCTGTTGCATATCTCGTTCTACTGCACGGATTTGATCAAGTTCACGCTGAACTTGTTCTTTCATCTCGAGCAGATTGAGCTCCTTCTCAATATCGTGCTGCACGCTATGCATTAAGCGTCGAGCTTTTCCATACCATCGCCCTACTGTACGCATTGCTTGTGGTAACTTGTCAGGACCAAGCACCACAATAGCGACAATACCAAACAGTAAGATTTCACTAAATCCCATATCTAACATTGGTTAAACCACCTTTATGCCAAATGATGAAAATTACTTTTGCGTATGTGACGCATCTCGAACGGTATGACTAGACACATCAATCACCGAAGTATCTTCGGCAAGTAGTTTTTGATCTTGATCTTCATTTTTTACTGAATCTTTAAAATCCTTAACCGCACCACCTAGGTCACGACCCAGCCCTTTGAGCTTCGATGTACCAAAAAGCAAAACAACAATAATCAAGAACAATAAAATATGCCAAATTGATAGACCTGCCATTTCACAACCCTCACCTAAACAAAAAAATAACTTAAAATAAATACTACATCAAAAAACTTAAAAATAAATAAAAAATTAAAAATAAATTATTGTGTCGTCAAATTTTAATCAACCATTATCAGGAAAATTAATTCACACTTTTATTTTACAAGTCTTTATCTAAAACATATAGTAACTGATGCTTATTGAGCTTAACTACAGCTTTAGCTGTATACAATCGAGGATCAACGCATGAACAATACAATACTTACCACCTTATTATTTGCTTTATTATCATTAAGTTGTGCAAAGGCAAGCGATAGTGGCATATCACACAACACAAAGTACACGACTACTAAAAGCAGTATTATAGACAGCCAAAACCCTCCGAAAAACAATCAATCAGAAGGATATTCAAAAGCATATGAAAGGTGCATATCAGACCACAAACAAGGATTCAACCTTGCAGTAGATTGTACGCAAAAAGAATTGGAAGATATTAATAATAAAATAAATAAAATATTAGATAATAAAAAACCTCACATAAATAAAAAAAGCATTCAATCTAAATATGAAAATTATGAAAGAATGATGTGCAATGATTTAATGAATACATCAAAATTGACTAAATCCAGCTCAATCACACGATCGCAGTGCAAACTTTCACTTCGTCAAAACTATTTAGATAATTTACAAAATATACTTTCACCACAGCGACTAGAATAACCACCAGAACAATAACTGAAACGGTGTTACCCCACTGTGGTTGAGATCAAAAACTGAGCTTAACCACGCATCTTATAAATTCCCAAAACGAATCAAGCAAATTTATGCAACAGCCGCTTCACAGTTTTCAGACTTCATTGCAGTGACTGTTTCTTGCGTCTTCAAGGTGTCAGTCACATCAACAGGCAAACTCCAAACCCGAACATTGGCTGAATTAATCTCATCAGTAATTGATGGCATCCCTGAATAACGTTCTGGATAAGTAAAATCTGTGCTGTTATCAACTGAAATCATCGTTGTAGATTGTCTTGAGCCATCAGCGGTCGTTCCAAGTGCAGGTAATGACAGAAGGTATGGTGCCCCTATTCGCTTATCATAAAAAATTTGCGAAACATTACTAAAATACTCATATTTGACTTGATTTGGGTTTTGATTACTACCTTGAATACCATCATTATGAATGGCGTACTGTACCGTTGAAGCATCTTGATAGTTTTTTGCATTAAGACGAATACCAGCAGAGATTACAAAATCCAATTTAAACTCGGTATTTTTTAGCTGTGCCATGCGATACTTATCTGTAGTCGTACTGGCAACTGCGTAGTCCAAACAAATATTTATCCCAAATGGCAAGCCTTCAATTAGTTCATTATTAAATGTGGTGTCCAATAATTGACGACCATAATCATCAAAGGCTTGAACTTTATCAGACGAAACTCGCTGGATTTTTACCACCAGCTTTTCCTCTCCATTTAAAGTACAAACATGTGCATAGTTCTCCAGATCAGGATTACTGGCATTATTACCAAGTTCATCCCCTCGATCACATCTTCTATCACCAATGAAGTCAATCCAAGACACAGTGCGTTTTGGCCAAACCATATATGCAGGGCGCTGATGCTCATCATTTAAAGACAGATTATGCACACATACCAAATGGTTCGTTGCTTCTAATATTGGATTTTTATCGGTGCTGGCATCACTACCATCTTTGTTAAAAATATTTACTGATGGCTTTAACACTGCGATAGTTCCTGGGAGAAGTACCAGTTTTCCATAATCACATTCAGGAAACTTAGCAATCAAACTACGGACTTTCTGTGTGACGAGTTCTAAAAATAAATCTGCAACTACCAAGACTTCATCCGTATTCAAAAAATCAGTCCAAGGCACATTCCAATAAAATTCTGGAGCAGTAAAAAAGGTGACATCATAGTCTTGTGGTGGGCGCTCAGCAAAAGCAGTCAACATCCCTCGGTACAACAATACAAAACGATGATCGACCGAGCGCTTGACATAATCTACGATACTTTCCCAAGCCGTTTCAGTACCATCTTTATTGGTCACCAAAACTGAACCTGCTGTACCTTTACTTACTTTGCGACGTGCACGTAATTGCACAAAAGAATTATATTCAAAGTTATAGATCCCCACATTCATTTTCACCGCATCTGGACTAATGATCGGCTCAGTACCTTGTTCGGGCTCAGTCTTTTCGCCTTGATCTGGAATTTGCGGTGTTGTATCTGGGTCAAACGGTGCAATCGGTATCACCACATCCGACTCAACCTCACCACCACCTCCGCCGCCACCACAGCCCGTAAGCATGGATACCGCAGGCAAGGTCATTCCCCCAATCAAAATAGAGCGTCGAGTCAAGGGAGTATTTAAAATTGATTTTTGTAGGTTCACTTGTGGCTGTGCCATCATCATTTCCTCTAGGTTGGATTAAAACCGCCTAGATAAATACAATATCTATACCAATTTTATAAAATATGTAGAAATTATGAAGAACTTTGATTTTTTGAGCAAATAATCGCCGAAAATGATATTTATTGGTTTTTCTCTAATTTTGATAATACTCATGCTTTATGTGTACTTAAAATTTATTTTAATTCTGTTTTTATAACGCCCCCATATGATGCAACTAAGTTCATAGATGAACTAAAATATCACTACCCGAGCAACATTAATGCCACAATAGAATTCGAACCGATTCTCCCGCAATGGCTATTGTCGTTACTTCCATTTCAATGCGGTAATCCTCCTGTTTTTTCAGCACACATCAACCAAAGTTAAAAGTAAAGTGTACGCCATTTGAGGTGGCTTCCTTTGTTTGCTTGGTATAGTCTTTCATGGTAACAATGAATTTGCTGGAGGCAACTCACACATCAACGGTATTGAATCATTCTGGTCTTATGTCAAAAAAGACTGAGAAAGTTTAATGGCATCGCTTTAGTATCATGTTTGAAGAGCGTGTAACCAAGTATTTTTAAAACGGTATTTACACAGAATTATTTACACTCTCGTTTCTTCATTTGAAAATTATGTTGCTGAAGAAGATACTAGGAATAGTTTTGTGCAACAAAGCTTATCTATTTATTTAACCCTACGTAAATCCGTTTTGCCCATCCTTCTAAGTCATCAATAGCAACTTGTTGTCCTTCATCAATACGTGGGTGATTGAATCTAGCCTGACGACTTGCTATTTCTTTAATGAAACTAATTGGCCAGTTAAGAGTATTTTGAACTATATATTTGCGAATTTTTTCATAATTTTTTTCCCAACAATTCATATCTTTTATTGTTAACAATTGTGTTGACAGACGATTTGCATTATCGGATGTATCAACTTCGAGTAAAATGAAATGCTGACCTTGATGCAGAAAATGTACTTCAGCAATACAGCGTGGATTATTATCGGACTTTAGATGTTTAGTAAACCCCTGTACTGTAGGCAAAATTTTTGAAGTCAATGAATATTGTATTCCATACTTTTCCTCAAGTTTATAAAGCATCTGCATAAAAGCGGAGAAACGGTCTAGATATAAATGGGCATCATCAGTTTGATCCTTCGCACCCTCAAAATCACCAGCTTTAACTGTACCGCCAATTCCTGGTTCATCGGCATTTACATCACCAATTAATTCATCAATATACTCTTTAGCATCATCCACGATAATAGTATATGAAAGTAATAAAGTGTCATCCTATATTGTGTGTAAGTATTTCTTTTTATTGATATTAAATTTGAATGATATTTGTTAAAATATCATACTATAGACAAGGCTAATCTAAGTATAATTCTATTAAAATAAAAAAAGTTTCATACCAAAATTCCAATATGCTGAAAATAATGAATATATTTTCTTTTTTTTGAAACTTGGTATGAAACTTTGTTACTAAGTATTATTGTTTATTACTTAGTATTTAACTTAACCTTGGTGGAAAATTTGACTAAAATTATGACTAAATTAATAAGTCTTTATTTTTAAAGACTTATTTTATATTTTCTTTTAGTCATAATTTTAGTCATAAAATATAGAAATACTAGATCAAAATACAACCAAATAAGTCATAAAAAAGTGATTCCATTTTAAGTCTATCGTTCAAATCCATAAAGCATTTGGTTCATTTATTAGATTAAAACAAGGCTTATGTCGAACACCAAACTTTTAGGTCAGCTCTTGTTGTTTTCTTTATGTACGATTCAGTACATGCCAATAACTTTGATATCTCTTCGGTAATAACTGATTTACTTAAGCCGGGCTGAACAATTGTTACCTCTAATTTAATTGGCATCGTATTTGCCATATTTCTATATTTTTCTAAGTCAGCTAAATCACCTTTTACAAATCTACTAAAACCTTCAGATAGCCATTTATTGTTACGACCGTTGATATGTTTGAATAAGTGTTTTAGACCCGCATGTTTCCAACGTATAGAACGCTGAGCTTGTCCACAAACTTCATACATATCAGCTAATCTTCGACCAGCTTCAGGCGAACTTGAATATTTACAATGATATAAACTTAGAATTATTTCGTTATTCTCTTGTCTTAAAGCGACGAGATCAGCAATTTCACCACTGCCATCGTCATTAATTATTATTTCAAATTGATCTTGAATCATACTCAAAGTTTGAAATTGGACAGTATTTCTAGTTCGGGCTTTCCCCATTGATTCTTTAGTAATATCTACAGTCCAATTAATTTGATTCAAACCATCTACATCGAAGGTATTGTCTATTAAATTTATTTGAATCAAATAACAGTTATAACTCATTGAACCATCAACATAATGGATCCTAACTGGATCTTTCACCATTTTTTCCTCGAAAGGAATAGTTGAACTATGAGTCTTAATAGATATTAAACTTCCTTCAACATGTTCATACATGTAGCCTGAGGGAAATTGATCTGAAATATTTAAGCGATATAAACCAAAGAGATCTTCTGTATAGATTTTTATATAAAGTTGCTCAGATTCATCCTTAAAAACGTCTAGATCAGCTAAAAACAAAGGAATTTCTGTCTGATCAAACAAAATATCTACTTTATCTTCAAATACATTTTGTAGCGTTTCTCCCCATTCTGCAAACAGAGGATAATATTTATACGCTTTATTGATTCGAATTGGTTTTAGAAAGTCTTTAACTAAATTATTCACATCTATTTCATCTTCAGAGTGAATTTTATCCCAAGCATTCTGACTCCATTCTTGCCAATCAACAAGATTCCCTGCTTTTGGTGACCAAATCTTTCCTTTCTTTTGTGAACATCCCCAAACTACTCTATCTCCATTCTCATAACCTAAAACAGCAATGTTATTAAGCTCAGAACTGCTTTTTTCAATTTGAGATAAACCATCTGTAACATTTGGACCAAAAAACTGTGTAAAACTAATTGCACCGACTTGAGATGAACCTAAGTTTTTAACTAATGGGAGTTGAACATTATCTAATACTTTAAAGATAGTCTCACCAGTAATTTGAATAGTATTCTCACCACAAATAACTTTGGCTATGTCTTCAGTTTTAAATGCATCATGATCATTCGAATAAACAAAAACAGCTTCTCTTTCTTCATCCCAATTTAGTATAAAAATATAGTGATTGGTATCATCAATATCTTCAAACTTTCCCCAATTCACTGGGGTATTTCTAACCCCTAAAATAATTAAGATTTTGTCTTCGTTTGATATAGCATGCCATGTTTGAGCAAATCTTAAATTTAAATTTTCAAGCGAACTAATACCCCATTCCTGACATTCGGTTTTAAACAGCATAGCTGAACAAGATGGTCGTAAATTCCATAAAGAGATTTGTTTATCTAGCCCTCCATTACCTCTTAAGGAATCAATAACATCTTGAAGTTTAATTTCATTATTAATTCTTTCTTCTGACAATCTTTTAAGAATTAAATCCCAATTTGCATCTTGTGCATATAGCTTTTGCAAACCTCCTTGAATATCAACATCTGCAATGTTTGCAATTGCTGAGGCCTCTCCAATTGGAGTATTACTTGATGATCGAGTAAATCGACCAATGAATTGTAATGTAATAGCTAAACTTTTATGTTGATCATGCAATGCAGCAATTTTTAAATTTGGAAGATCATATCCTTCACCTAACATATCTACACAAATGACTATACGTGAATGTCTAGTTTTGAGTTCTTCTAGCTTTTGATTGTTTTGTGATGATGTTAAACCTGAATGGACAACAATTGGATTAAATTCTGGCGCTATAGATTGATAAATTGCTAATAATTCCTCAGCTTTAGGTTTTTCATTTACTCTAGCCATTACCAAATGATCGTAATTCTGAGAAATATCAGATCTAAGTTGTTCTACGGCTTTATTGGCTATAGCGATATCTGATTTTTTTAAATCATATTCTTTAATTGGTTTTAAACTGATTTTTTTGAAATATCCATCTTCCTGCGCCTCTCCAAGACTGTAATTGAAAACTATTTTTCCACCTAAGTCTTTACCGTCATTTCTGAAAGGGGTTGCAGTAAACTGTATAACTCTCTTATCTTTGAAGTTTTCACGAATATTATTCCAAGTCGAGGCAGCAACATGATGTGCCTCATCAATGAATAAATGGGTACAGAGTTCAAATAATTTTAATTTTGCAGCCTGAGATGAATGGTTTAATATTGAGGCTGTAGCAATAATTACATTCGAAGATTCAATAATCTCAATTGCTTCTTCCTCAGTTTTTAAACCATGCTTAACTAAAAAAACAGCAGGATAATTTATAATTTTAGGTATAACACCCAAATCAGCTAAACATCCAAATGTAGTAAACTTTTTAAAAATTTGTTGGCGTAACGAATCTGAAGGTACAAGAATAAGGACTTTTGAGCATTGCTGGGAAACAACAGTTGCTAACATGGTTTCCGTTTTACCTGTTCCTGTCGGAAGAATAACTGTTAGTGGAGTAAAATCTTTTTTAGAAGTAAATTTTGAAGCTATTGCATGTAAAGCACCAATTTGAGGAGGTCTAAGACCTTTTAGCCCTGAAGTCGGATTATCTTGTTTATACTGAAATTGGTTATTCCAGCTTGCGGTTATTTCAGTTGGTGATAGGGGTGTGAGGGGAACTTGTATCCATGAAAGCTTAGTATATTCATTGATAGACTCTAAATTAGTATCTACTGATAATTTTAATATTGGAACATCATTAATTATCTCGGTTCGTTTATTCCATTGTTTGATATAAATAACATCAAAAGGTGTATCTAAATCAGTCAAAATCTTCCAGTAATTTTTATTTTCAATATCAAGTTCTACAAAAGCATTGATAATCGTTTCAGGCAGTCCTATCTGTTGCATATAATTTGATGCAATTTTTTTTCTTGCTAATTCATACTGAGGCAGTTTTAGGGTTATTCTTGTCATGTTACTAATTTCATAAAATTAAAGTAATGAAATATTTATATAATAAAATTATTAAGTTAACAACTATTAATTGGATGTAGACTTCTCTAAAATTTGTTCTTGAATACAATCCATCTATAATTTAGTTTAGCCAAGAATTTCTATTTTTTTGCATACTGACAAATCAATTTTTTTAATAATGCCGTCTTAATTATTTACAATAGGGCTTTGTTCATTTTCTAACAAACGCTTTTTATCTTCATTTGATAAAAGGTTAAACATAGCCATCATTTGCATTGCTTGTTCAGCGTAAAGTTCATCTAATAAACCATTAGTAATTTGAAGTTCTTGACGATATTTATCTTTCATAGAGGCTTCCTTGGCTTTTTCTTTACGTAATCTATCAACTTCATTCAGAGTCTTATCTTTTTTAGAATTTAAGACTTCACGATTCTTTGAAATTTCAATTTTATCAATGATATCAGGATATCTGTAAGCTGCTCCTAGGCTTAAGCCTGCCTCTTCTTGAACTGATTTAATATTTAGTTTAAATCGACCTGTTAAACGTTCAGGTTGTCCTTTTTCTAATCGTTCAAGAGCATCAAGTAATTGTTGTCTAGTAACTTCGGGATTTCTAATCTTTGCCATATAAAAATACCTATTAAAGTTGATCTCTCGGGACTGTCACAATTTTATAAGGTTCAAAGTTTAAGTTCATACTCTGCATTATTTTTTCAGCAGCTTGGATGCGTATTTTGTGAAATTCGTAAATGTCATCGGATAGCTGTCCTTCAATGCTTAGAACCTCTAATATGTTTATACTTTCTTGTCTTACCGCTTGAGCATAAGCTGTACTTTCAATAATTGACCAATCACAATCTACACACTCAGGAAATTCTATACCAATTCTCATACTACATGCACGATTGATACAGTACATTCCTGGAGCAATAGCATGAATGTGTTTTCTTCCAGATTTGATTTCTTTCTCAAAGTATTTAGATGACATATCCCTATCATTAAAATCTTGTTGGTACAAAAGTTTGCCATAACCTCCACTCAAATTATGTCCAAGCTTTGCTTTCAATGAAATATTGGAAAGTAAATTAGAGAGGTGGTCCCACTTGTTTGAACAACTAAAAGCTTATTTATAAGTGATATTCTGCTCTAGTTAAGCTACCTTATTTTGTTGAACCGTACCGGGTTTGTCGGAGACCACTTTTCTTGAGAGAATGTCCCGATGAAAAAAGTAAAATACACCCCTGAA
>NZ_JAHPRO010000042.1 GCF_025562455.1 Acinetobacter sp. WU_MDCI_Axc73 | reverse complement strand
CCAGTACTGAGCACTGGCGATCTAAGTCAATGCTGCAGTTCTCATCATCATTGGAATAAGTGGACAAATTCCTGACACGGAATACTATAACTGAGGTCACTTAAATGGGATGCATAAGTTATGTAAGTTACGCCACTTAAATAAGTTGAGGTGCTAAAGCGATAAAAGTGGCACTGTTGGAAATATAGATTTAAGTCGATGATTTTTCCTTTAAAAAAAGTACTTAAAGACGGCTTTGTTGCACAAAGCTGTTTGTAAGGTCTGATTCAGCAATATAATTTCCGAATGAAGAAGCCAGCAACTAAAATCTACCGTACAACGAATTGGTCCGCATATAAACTCAGTGCGAGAAACTTTCAGAGCCAAGTGAATGAGATTCATGCTCGTGTGGCAGTATTAAATAAATTTACGGATTTAGGCAGACCTCAAACCCAAGTTGTCACTTAAGTTTGAGAAGCTTAGGGGAGTTCTACTTTTAAAATCTTTGTGCAACAAAGCCACAGTAAATGTCAACAGACCCTAATTAGTCATAATAATATTTTCATAAATTTGTCATGTAAATTGAATATTTAAAGCGTATTTTTCGACCATCCTAAGATGAGGCGATGCAATGCTTTGGCATAAGAAAAAATTTAATAAAAAATCAATAAGTTTGGCATGCTGTAGTTTGGGCACAGTTATTTTGACGGGCTGCCAAAGTCCTGCTTTAGTTCAATCATCTTCTGCTTCAGTACAACCACTAAAACAGCCCCACCGTGTGGTTTTTTTCTTGGGAGATGGAATGGGTATCACGACACTGACAGCTGCACGAATTTATGCTGTTGGTGAAGATGGCCAACTGCCGATAGATCAACTGCCAGAGTCAGCATTTGTTCGTACTTTCTCAGAAGATGCACAGGTTACAGATAGCGCACCATCGATGGGTGCCTATATGACAGGTGTAAAAATGAAAAATGAAGTGATATCCATGCAGACTGGAACAATTGCAGTAGAACCAAATCAGGCCGGATAACACTAAATATAAAAAAATTGGAAGAATAATTTATTAAATTATTGTTTTTATGTGGTTATTGGTGATGTTATGAATAATAATAACTTTTTCTTGATGAATTTTACCTAAAAAAATTGATCAGATAATTTTCTTTAAATGTCATGCATACATAAATTTGACAGTTTGAAGGGATCGGTATGTGCATTTTTCACAAGGTTAAAGATCGACCATAAATGTGATAAACGGCAGAGGATCATTGAAAAATGAATGGATTTAAACACTACATGTATGCACGAAAAAAAGTATCGCTGCGGTTCTGCTGACAGGCTGTATTGAGCATTGAATGCAAATGATGTAGTAATTGTCTACAGGCTATAGGACCAGCATGAAGAAGAATGAAATGTAGTTGCCAATTTATAACCTTGGTTGAAAAGCATAGCATTGTTATTCGGAGAAGTGAGGTAAGCCATCCTTCTCTTATTCATTTAAAATGATTCTTACTCAACTGATCTCGACTCATGGGCTGGTTCCAATTAGACGGATAATAACTTCCATCCCCTATCTTTTTCTTACCACATTTCTTGCATTTAATCCCTTCTTTGGAGATTTGATTCAGCATCACTGTTGTCGGTTGAATCAAATCAATGACATAGTTCGTTGGTTCAGGAAAAGCAGAAGAGGCTGCTTTATTGCAAAAGAGAACATTCGGATCAAATGGATTGGATTGCACAAAAGCCATGATACAGCCACAGAGTAATTCACCTGCATGTAATCTGTAACATCCATTCAGGTCATCAGACGAAGATTAATCTGAAATTTAAGCACTAAACGCCATAAATCTATGTATGGGCAGACTTTTTTGAGACATATGTTGATAAACATGCGGCAAGTTACATTGCTTAAAAGTCTATCTAAGTTAACGATCTATTCAATTCTGGATAAGTAATCTGAATATTACGATCCTAAATTACCCGAAGAGTATTAAGATTTCTAAGAATCGTGATTGTTGGTTTATTTGGGAAATTAATCAGTGGATTGAAGCAAAGATGATGGCTCATTAAGGATTGTGGGCTTCGACTACTTAAATTTTAGGTATTTTGAATAAAGCATATTTCAAAAATCTTAATTAATGGATTTAAATTACCATAAAAACCTTCAATATTGGCTTGAATCCATTGTTGTTGAGAGTCAATGCGAGACCAATCAATACCATAACCACAATGAGCAATCAGATGCTCAAAGAAAATCCGTTGTGTACGTCCATTACCTTCACGGAATGGGTGTATGACATTAAGCTCACAATACAAGTCGGCAAGTTGAGGAATCAGTTGTTGTGGTGCTAAGCCTTGAAAGTATTTTTTTTCTTGAAGCGGTTTGAGTAGTTTATTGGTTTCAATTTCAATACGGGAAAAATTACAAAAACGGGTGTCACCTTTGGAAATATCGATTTGTCTTAACTTTCCTGCCCAGTCGTATAAGTCGCCAAAGAGCTGCGCATGAATTGATTTTAAGTATTGTAAGTCGTAAGGTGGTTCAGCATATTCAATTAAGTTACTTGCCAATCCAGACAGTTCTAGTTCAGCTTGTTCTAAAATTTGTTCATCATGAATATTGAGTTTGTTCTTTAGGATATTTGTGCCAGGGTAACAATACAGGCTGTCACCCATTTCCCCATATTTATCCATACATGCACCTGACTAAGTTTCGGGTTGCGAATACTTCTTATATTTTTGCAAGATTTCAGCTTTACTTTGTTGAGTTGTTTGAGCTGTCGTTGTAATGCCTTCAAGCTTTAGGCTGGCTTGATAGTTTTGCGCACGTGTCGCTTGAATATATTTTTTTTTCTGTTCAGTGGTTCTGAGCATTTCGAAACTCCATTGATGCTACACGTGAAGTAAGTATAGCAGAGAATCTTTTTGATCAATGCTGCATACACAGCATTTCAAAATGTAATACAACGGTATTGTTTCATGTAATAACAGAAAACTAAAAAAAAGTGGAAGAATTTTTAAAATTTAGACCACCCATGATAAGTAAACCATATGTATTTGTTGATAATTGTAATTTTGAGAAAATTTAGTTGATAAATTAAATGAATTTTAATATACAAAGATATGCTCATTTTTTATATCGATAAAAATGTTAAAATTTGACTATTTAGTAAAAAATATAGAGATATTTATGGGGCAATTTATCATGCCCTTTTGCTTTGAGCGACAAAATGTTCAATTTAAGATAGTAAAAATTAACTCAGAACTACTGAAAATCAAAAAGATTAAACAGAGCCAGAAAGTAGTAGTACAAGCAAAGTTCAAAATAATCTATGTGAAAATTTGGCAAAAAATATTGCTATTAATGCAAACGGAGCCATGCTTACGTGTACATTCTAATTATGTTGCAATCTTACAGTTGATACATAATCTTGATGATTTTATCGAAAAATCACAGCAACACTTGTGCTTTGAGAGAAAAGCTCAGAAAGAGCTAGATGCTAAATTTTTTGCTAGATTTTTTAAGCTGACAAAAAGTTCAATCAAAGATCAACTTTTACCAAATTGTTCAGATCGTAATGAATTTAACCAATGCAATTTGATAAAAAATTAAGCGAAAGCGAATATGCCCAAGATTGAAACAGAAGAGCAATTCTTAGATTTAGCAGAAAAATTTCAACAAGATTATTGTCTATTACATGATGATGTTGTGAATACACAATTTGTCGATCTATCAGATGATTTATATGAAGAAGTCTACGCTCTATACAAATTAGCACAACAAATTTATAGCTATATATCAGGCACTAGGCAGATTGGTAAGTATTCTTTTTTAGCTGCTGTGAGTTTTTTTGCATGTCCAGATACTAGTAATACACAAGAGCTGTCATCGCAACGCTATTTGATTTTACAAGCGAGTTTTTTAACATATCGGCAGTATCAAGAATTTGCAAAAATTGATAAAGCTGAGAATAAGCAAAAGCATGTTTGTGACCTCTTACGCTATGTCTCACGATATGTGCTGGATTCTAATAATGCTGAATTATTTCATGAATGCAGTAAGCTGCTAAATTGTTATGTCATATACGAACGTAATTTGAAAAAAGAGGATCGTAATCAACTTTTTAATATTAAAGATTTCAAACAAGTACAAGCCATAGAGTATTTATCGGCTCTATTAATAATTTTTAAAAGACTTGATGATCGTCGTGTTGTTCATCGTCAGCGTAAGTCAAAAAAAAGTAAAGTTTTGCAATGGCCGACGAAAAATGAACTCAAAAAATTTCGTGAAATTAAAACGGGTAAGCAAGTAGATATTGGACATAACGCAAAGATCAGTATTTATGATGCCGCTCTTCACAAAGATGAAGAGGGTGAAGTTGATCTATTAGATCCTGAAATGGAGTTTTATTCAGAAGATGAAAAGTCTAAAAATTTAAATTATATACTCAGCGATAATGCGACGCATCTAATGCGGCATCGCCAGCGCCGTCATGCTCCTTTTGTTACAAATCCACATTATTTGGCGCCAGATATACTGAAGCAAATTGTTTATGTGTTGAGAACCGAGTTATCCGGGCACTGGAGGGATGCTGCAATCGCTGCAGCATGTTTATTGTCACTTTTGACGGGATTATCACCCGTCGCACTGATGGATTTTAACGAGCTTATTCAAGATGGAATTTTGATCCAGAATGGTTCAAGTAGACGTCGCGAATATTTACTCAAATTAAATCTTAAAATTACAGAGCAGAAGATTAAGAGCTTAAATCATGTGCGGTGGAATGAAGTGATGACACATCAACTACATTTACCTTCTGCTTGGTTTGACTATATAGAACAAGCATCGAATCCACTAATTTCATCAACACACATTAATACGAAACTTAAGAATTGGCTTGATAATCGGTTTGTAGGTTCGATCACTGTAGAAAAACTGCAGGCTCAATTATATTTTCATATATATTATGAAACATATAATGAATATCTTGCTCATGTAATTGCTGGGCGGGATAGTCAGCATCACATGCCTGGTATCTATTATGGCGGGCTACCGAAAACTCAACTCAGTAGCACATATCTAGCCTTTTTAGAAAAAGCACTTACACCACATTCCACACATTTTACTGAAGACACGGCTGAACTAAAAATATTGCAACAACAATTCAAAGTGCAATCTGCATTATCTATAGGAAGGATAGGGAGCCAACTGGCACTTGAACCCAATTTTGTGAAAGAGCAATTCCATATTTTACATAGACATTGTCACGAAAACATCCAAGAAGATAAGCACATTATTAATCAACTTAATGCATATGCGTGTTGGATGTGGCATATCAGTTTGTTGAGTTTGGCAAGTCGGCCTAAAAAAAACCTGTTGGGGAATTTGGATGATTATTGTGTTGAGCTCAAGCTTTTATATGTGAATGATAAAAAAAATAGTAAAGCAAGAAAAGATGGTCGTTTTATCCCTTTATCTGATTTTTTCATAAAAACACTGCAAAATTACACTGCCTTTTTAGAACAAATTATTGAAGCGTACGGTTCATTTTTTAGACAAGTCTTTGCAAAGAAGAAGATAACTGTAAATGATCTTTTTGGTAAGGTCATTTTTAGTAAAGATATCTTGCCGATAACTGTCAAAGAATGGCAGAGCAGGAAAATTAAGTTAATCCCTTTATCGAGAAAATGGGTGAATTCATATATGCAAGGAGTCTTTCCAAAGAATATGTATTCGAATTGGTTACGTCATTTTGACATGAACTTTTTGATGCATGAGCAGCAAGAGGGTAAACCAGCATTAGCTTTTCACTTAATTCAGGCCCTGTATGGTCATGACCAACGTGACCGAGAGGCTTTTCATCCGCATTCTTCACTTATCCCGAATGTCTATGTACAGCAAGCCCGCCAGCAATTGCAAGATAATGTCAAATCTTTATCGATTAAACACTTAGAGCGAAAATAGTTGTATGCAAAAAATCAAAGAACTAATAAAACCACAACTAGATGATCTATTTGTTGATATTCATAAAATGGTGAAAAAGTCGCTAGATAGACAGCCTTCTCCACCTGAAGTATTGACGAAAGAAATGCAGCAAAAACTTGATCAGCAGATCGCTGAAAAATGGCATGACATTAAAGATAGTGTTGATTGTTTGAGTCAAAAGTTGAGCCGAGACGAACAATCAAAACTGATGCAATTTACTGAAGATGAATTTAATAAAAGAAGGAAGCAATTCAACCAGAATGTAGATAAAAAATCATACAGAATTAAGCTAAATCCACATACTAAACGGATCGTACTGCCTAGAAAAATTGAGAGTACAGAGTCACGGTTAGAACAGGGGCATCTACATATCCATGTACTTAAGGAATTAAGGCAGTATTGGCAAGATTCATTTGAATATTGGAATGAACCAAAGTACTTATGGGGAAATTTATGCTTAAGTTTTATATATATTTCAGGCTGTGCAGATGAACAGCATTTGATTGCTATTCAGAAGCAATTGCAGGAGGCCATTGAGCTTGGTACAGATCTGAATTGTTTTCGGTTATACCATTCGGACTACAAAAAAATCACTAATCCATTGTTACTACATTATCGTGTTGAAAACTCTCAATATGGCAACGATGTAGAACAGGGAAAGTTGTACCAATGGAAACATGTTTTTTTTAACCCATATGCGCAGTTCATTTTGCAATATTTAAAAAAGTTGAAAGCTACTCAGAAAGAATTTTGTCTGCAACATTCAGTTGAAGATTGTATTTTAGAAAGCTTGAGTAAGATAGGCAGGAAAAAAAGTCTTGGGGATCTGCAATATCAAATTAAACGCCGTGGATTTCGTGCATTTAATGATGTGCAAATGGTACTCGAATTTAATCCAAACCTCAGCATAGATATATTTTTGAGTAATGTGCTTCAGCAAGAGATTAATACTGTTGCTTTAAGGCCATCCGAATTTAGATTGCTGTGGAATAATGATTACAATCAAGTCACAGAACCAGATAATCGCCCTATTCATTTTGAACAAGAGCAGTTACTTCCTGAAGTTCCGACTGTTCAAAGCAAATTACAAACGATTCCGTATGAGTTGATGTTGTTTGGTCAAAAGAAACGTAAAGGTCAAAAAGTTGAGCGTTTAGATAAAAAGAGGAATAAAGAAGAACGCACGCTACGTTTTTGGCAAGAAACTAGAAGGGTGTTAGAGGAGAAGATAGTTGATGCTAATACGGAGGAAAAGTCTTTAATTGATGCTCAACTACGCTTAATTCACTGGTTAATGCATTTAAAAAAACGAGGGCTTCAATTATCAACTATTGAAAGCTACTTAGGATCGTTTGGCAAAGAATTTATATTTGAGATTTGGCTCAATAAATTAGATTTAAAGCAACAATCCATAGATGACTATGAGGATTTATATCGGCAGCTATTGAAATACAGCAGTGAACGTGATGAAAAAGCAGTTCAACGAGATTCGGTGAAAGGAAAAACCTCTCGTAAGATGCACCAAAGCGCAGAATACCGTTTTGGTCGCCTAAAAGATTTTCATCAATTCTGTATAGAGAATTATGATGCTCCAGGGGTATTGGTGTTACAGAATTCAAGTTTTAAGCATTTACAAATTTGCAATGCACGGCTAGTGAGTCCTTTGCTATTTGGCAAATTATTGGAAAAACTAGAAAATTTAAGTCAAGAGCCAACGGCATCAGAGTGGGTCGATCATCTGAGTTGTTTAAAGCTGATGTATTTACTAAGTTATAGAACTGGACTTCGATTAAATGAAGTTCGTTGTCTTAAAATACAAGATATTATTTGCCCAGAGCTACTTTATAAAGAAAAAGAAAATACAGTTTTTAATAATATCACGCTTCATATCCAAGACAATTCATATCGCCGTCTGAAAACGCGAAGTGCGAATCGTCAAATACCATTGAAAATTGCATTGTCAGAACATGAGTTTTTAGTAGTACAACGTTACATACAACATCGTTATGAGCAATATTTGGTTAATCAGCAGGATGATCTACTTTTTAGTGTGAATCATCGTGTATTAACTGATCAATGTATCAGCAAAATTACAGTAGATTTGTTTAGTCAAATATTAGGTATGCATCATGGCTTTAGTTTTCATACATTACGCCACAGTGCTGCTAACTATCTAGCAATAACTTTGCTCGGTTCAAAAGAAATGATCAAGACCTACACAGATTGTCCTTGGGTAAAAGCAAAAAAGATGAGGGATTTATTGTTTGGTATGAAAGCACGTGCTCAAGAAGAGATTATTCAACATAAATGGCAGGTGCTCGCCTCTTGGATGGGGCATAGCAGTATTGAGCAAACGGCTTCAAATTACCTTCATGTTTTGGATTTATTAGCAGTCGATCGAATTTATAATTCGCCGTGTATCATTTCAAAAAAAGTATTAGAACAGTGTTTTAGTCCAGTGAAGTCAAGTACAGACTACATAAACCTAAATCGTTATACTCAGCAGCAGAAATGGTTTAATTCTTATCAGCAAACACAGCCAGTTACGATGGCTGGCCGACAAGAAAAGAAGTTTAGTATAGAGAAGAGTACTCTGACACCTTTTCAACGTTTGATAAGTTTTAGAGAAGGTCGTTTAAGCGAAGATACTCAAGCTCAAGAATGGATGCAACGATGTCAATGGATGAGCACTAAATGGATGGATCGCCAAAAATTTAATTTAAAAACGAATTATGTTTATAGTAAGAATTTAGAAGAGAGTTGGTTTGATGAACTTTACGAAAAGGCTAAAAAACTGACTCGTCCAGATGAAATAATTCCTCTCCTTGATTTTCATTATAAAGATGATAGGCAGCAAGATGCACTGAAAGAAAAGAACATGGTTAAGGCGCTTAAAATATTATTATTATTTGGAAAACTGCGTAAGAATTTTCTACATTTTCAATGCCGAATGAAAGGTGATGAGCAACAAATTGTTAATTTTATTACTGGTATAGAGCCAATGTTAGGAGATCATCTGTATTTAGAAAAACAAAACTACCCAGTTAATTTGGATGCTCCTGAGCGAACCGTTAAATTTAGTTTTCAAAGAGTTGTCGGCTCTAACAAAAAAAATGTTACTCCGCTGGTTATATTTAATTTAATGTTAAAAATGATGCAAAAAGATGAACTCTGGATCAAATAGCCTAAGCATGTTAAAGGGGAATTGTTTAAAAATCTCTCTGGTTATAAGTAAACTGTCTTTATGAAAAGCATCATACTAACTTTGATTCATAATAAAGGGAATTTAAAAGCTTTAGCATCACAATTTGGTCACTGGATTTTAGACAATAGTGTAAAGATTAGCACTTTGGTAAATCGATGAGCTAAAGTGTTGTAGTCCAAACTCGATCTGACAATTACCCATTTTTTAGTGTGCCCGTCAGGTTAAATTTGAACTGAATTTTTCTCAGCCCAAATTCATTTCCAATCAAGTTATGTTTCAAGTGGCGTGCGAACACTGCACAATTTAATTCACGGTGCCTAAGACAGGTATCAACTTCGGACCAGCCATTCTAGCTTTGCTAATGATTTCCACCAGCTCATCATAAGTCAGTTCAAACTTATCTTCGCTATCAAAAACATAAACCATGTTCTTGCCTTCATGTTCAACTGGAGTAGGTGGTACAAAGCGTTTCGGGATTAGGATCTGCGCAAGTTGTTCATCAGTTAATTTAAATAAGTGCATGTTTTATCCCACTCTTGGTAAGTCAGACCATTTTGTTAAATACGATGGTGATCTAAGGTTTTGATTCATGTGCCATGAGGCTTCTTGATTGTTGGCAATGCCTAGCGTGACGAGATTCTTCCCAAACCGTTCACTGATGGCTTCAATAGCATCTGAAAGTTTTTCGCGCTCTTGTTTATGCGAATAGTCCGTGAATAGATCGGGCACAAATTTGGATTTATCCGTGATTTCGAGCAGCACGATTCCCGCCTTTTTATACTTAAAGCCTTTCTTAAATATCTGATCGATACCCTTCATTGCAGCTTTGGTGATGAGCAGTAGATCATCTGTATGTTCGTGCATTTGAACCACGATATAGGGTGAGTAACGCTCAGTTTTATCAAAGCGACTGGTTTGGATATAAACCCCAATCATCTTGCAGATTGAGCCATCTTCACGCATTCGCTTTACAGCTCTGGCCACATAAAGCCGGACAGAAGCTTTGATGTCATCCATTTCATACACTGGGTTACCATAAGAGCGACTGCTGATGATTTGCTTCTTCGCTACAGCATCATCAGTCAGGTCAATACAAGAGAGACCCTGTAGCTCAAGCACCGTCTTTTCCATCACGATACTGAACTGCTTTTTGATTTCTTTAGGGTTGGCATTGATGAGATCCAGCACAGACTGAACACCCATGGCATTGAGCTTCTTACAGTTCTGCCTGCCGACGCCCCAAATCTCAGACACATCGACCTGCGCGAGTAGCGTTTCTGTAGAGCATGGGTCCATATGGGCCAGATTACAGACCCCATTGAAGAACTTGTTCTTTTTGGCGAGATGATTGGCAATCTTGGCTTCAGTTTTAGAGCGACCAATCCCAATGCAGCAGGGTAGTCCTAACCAACGCCAAGCCTTAGCTCTCATATCTTGCGCATATTCGGTCAGGTCAAATAAATGCTCATAAGCTGTGAGCTTCAGAAAGCATTCATCAATCGAATAGACTTCTTGATCTCCTGGTGCAACATAGTCCCCAAGCAGTTCCATAAAGCGCTTAGACATTTCGCCATATAAGGAGAAATT
>NZ_JAHPRO010000041.1 GCF_025562455.1 Acinetobacter sp. WU_MDCI_Axc73 | reverse complement strand
CTATGATAAGATTAACCCGTTAGGTCAGGTGGCCTAACTTAAATAAAAAAGTCTCCGACAAACCCGGTACGGTTCAATGCGAACTTTGGAGTCGTTATTAATGCCTTAAATACATTGATAGGATTCTTGGGTACATCTGATTCAAATTTATTATCTGGTGCGAACAGTGCGCTGGAAAATTTATTGAATGGGACAAATGCAGGAAGCATACTTGGAAACATTCTTTCAAATCCTTTAGAAGGCAATGTAGAAGTAAATCTGGCGGGTTTATTGCGTGGTTCAGTAGGAACTAATATTAGTTTGACTAGCTTGGGTGATATTGTTAATGATGGATTATTAAGTGGAACAGTTAATGGTTTAACGAGTATTTTAAATCCATTGATTACTCTTTTGAAGGGTCCTTTGGGTCTACTCGGATTAGGTAGCTTATTGCCAACAGTAACTGGATTAGTAAATGGATTGGCTAACGCTGTTGATAATTTATTAAGCGGTCAAGAGGCTATTCAAAATGGAGCCTCTCATCAGGTTGGTCTTTTGGATGATACAGTTAAATCATTGATAAACCATGATTCGTTATTAACTGAATTAACCAAAGTGTTAGGACTAAATAATATTCCAGTGGTTTCGGATCTTGTAACTAATCTGCTTAATCCAATAGTAAATGCTGTTACAACCTTATTAAATGGTAATGGAATCTTAAAAGATCCAACACCTACCAATGGTGAAGGGCATAGTACATTTGGTTTATTGGATGTACTTTCTGACATTGTACATGACCTTGCGGGTGAGGGGTCATTAAAGCCTATAAGTACATTGGTTGATAACATTATTCGTAATGATGGAACAACAGGCGATTTACTTTCTGCCATTAATGGATTGACTAATGTAGAGGGTGGTCAATTAGGTATATTAACTGAACTGGTTAAAGATTTGTACGAGGCTCAACAACTCCCAGAAAATACAAGTCTTGAAAATCTGGTTCAGGGAATTGGTGGTTTGATCAATGGTTTATTAGATGATGTGGTTAAACCAATTGTTGATGGATTAGGTGAGCAAGTTAAATTACCAGATTTGTCAGGTGCTGATTCTTTGATCAGCGGACTTACAGATGAAGTATTTGCGAGTGGTAATGGGGCTGATACTTTAATCTTTAAAGTATTAAATGAGCTTTCTGATACTGCGGGTAATGGTCATGATACATGGAGTGATTTCCATGTTGGAAAAGTCGGTGTGGATCTCAATGCAGATAAGGTTGATATCGGTTCACTACTGATTGATTATCAAGGCGATGCGACATCTGGATCATTGTCTCACTTTATTAAGGTTGAGTTTGATGGAACGAATTCAATCATTAGTATTGATCGAGATGGCGATGCAAATGTAACGCATCAATTTGTTGAATTATTAACTTTGAAAAATGTGGATACAACCTTGGATGATTTATTGAATAATGGTCAGATTATTCTATAACCACTGTTTAAAAAAACCGTCTGCTTAGCAGGCGGTTTTTGTCAAAAGAATCTAATAGATATGATATAAATTTACTAATTATAAAAATTAATTTAAGGATAAATAGATGAAATCATTAAGCTGTGGAACTGAAGATAGCCAAGTATATTTACATGTTCATCAGCAGAGAAAAGCACACATTCGTTTAAATATGATTGTTAAGGATGAAGTTCATGTAATTACAAGATGCCTGGAATCCGTAAAACCATGGATTGATTCATGGCTCATTGTAGATACGGGATCTAGCGATGGCACTCAGGATAAAATCACTGAGTTTTTGAAAGACGTACCAGGTCAGTTGGTAGAAAGGCCGTGGAAAAATTTTGGATTTAATCGTACAGAAGCACTCAAACTAGCGAAAGAAACACCATCTCTCCCATTAGCAGATTATTTAATGTTTATTGATGCTGATGAAGTATTGCTTGCAGATGCAACATTTACTTTTCCTGATTTAAATGAAACAGCTTATTATTTTAATGTGATATATGGAAATTTAAGATATCGACGTAATGCCATGGTTTCGACAAAATTGCCTTGGGAATGGAAAGGCGTTTTACATGAATATTTGGATTCGAGCCATCCTCATAAATGGAATACTTTAGCGGGTTTAGATATTTTTGTGAGACATGATGGTGCTCGGGCAAAAACATCTGATACCTATCTCAAGGATATTGCTTTACTTGAACAAGGTTTAAAAGATGAACCTGATAATCTACGCTATGTTTTTTATTTAGCGCAAAGTTATCGCGATGCAAAGATTTTAGATAAAAGTCGAGAGTTTTATTTACGTCGAGCAGAAGGCAAAGGATGGGAAGAAGAACGTTGGGTTGCTCAATTTCGAGCTGCGCAAATGGCTGAGCGCTTAGGTTTATCGCACGATATAGTATATACCGAATATTTAAAAAGCTGGATTTCAAGACAGCAGAGAGCTGAACCACTATATGAGCTTGCTCGATACTATAGAGGTAGAAAGCAATACGATTTAGCCTGCTATTATGCAAAACAAGCAATAGATATTAAACAACCAGATGATAAGTTGTTTTTAGACCAAAGTGTTTATGAATGGCGAGTATTTGACGAACTATCTGTATCTGCAACTTATTGTAAAAATTACTATGCGCAGGGCAAAGATGCGATTGAGAAATTATTGAGTGAACGTAAATATCCTAAAAATCAACATGATCGTATCATAGATAATTCAAAGTTTTATTTGTAGATTTTGAAATTGATCGGTAATTGAAAAGATCATTCACTGATATTTATGTTCAGGGAAATTTTTAAAATATGTATTGAGCGTTTTTATCTGAAAAAATAGATTAATTATTGATGGGTAAGTTTTTCCTCAACATGCTAGAAACCAATGAATTATTAGGATTTCTAGCATATAGGGTAATGTATAACAAAAACTTTAACCTAGATTTGCTGTAATTTTTTTCAAAATATCAAAAATCACATCAAATTCACTCTGAAGCGGAGTGCTTTTACGAGTAATGAGCGCAAGAATACGACTCGGAGCATCCTGAAGTGGTTTAATTACTAACTCATCATTGCCTTTTAACATATGTGTTTCAATAGCAATAGCGGGTAATAAGGTAAATCCCAAGTTTGAAGAAACCATTTCAATTAAGGTCGGTAATGAGCTTGCTTTCAGACGATTGTCATTTTTACGCTCACCAATTGGGCAGGCGCTTAAAGCATGATCACGTAAACAATGACCTTCTTCTAAAAGCATCAATCTTGATAAATCAAGATCATCCAGAGATTGAGCATTTAAAGAATGTTGATCATGTTTATTACAGACGAGATATAAGTCTTCTTTGGCAACTTCTGAGACTTTTAAGCCGCGGGTATCAAATGGTAGAGCCAACAACACCATGTCCAAATTACCATGTTCAAGCCGCTCTACAATTTTTTCACTTTGTGCTTCGTGTAGATGAAGTTGAATCTTTGGAAGTTGCTTATGCACCTCTTCCAAAAGCGGTGTCAAAATAAATGGCGCAATGGTCGGAATAATCCCCAAATGGAGATCCCCTGTAAGAGGTTCACTCATTTCCCGACTTAAACGCATCAAATCCTGAGCATCTGCCAGTAAAACACGAGCTCGCGCAACCACTTGTTCACCAAGCGGAGTTAACCGTACATTTTGGCGGTCACGTTCAACTAGAACGCCACCAAGCAAACGTTCAAGTTCCATAATCCCGCCTGACAAAGTCGACTGCGTGACGAAAGAACGACGTGCTGCTTCTGTAAAGTGCAACGTTTCTGACAGCGTCACTAAGTATGACAGCTGTCTCAATGATGGTAATGCAGCCATAATGTCCTAATTTGATGTTCTAAAGTGGTTTGCAAATAAACCGCTAAGTTGTGGAATAAAATGTGCAGGGATATCATGCCCCATTCCATGAATTAATTCAAATTTGGCATTTGAAATTGCTTTGGCAACAGCTTTACCATGGCTTGGTGGAAGTAAACGATCTTGTGATCCGTGAACAACAAGGGTCGGCTGTTGAATTTGCTTATCAAGTTGAAGTAATGAGCCTGTACATAAAATAGCTAAAAACTGTTGTAACACGCCCGCAGGATGATAATTGCGCTGATAAAGTTTGCGTGCAGTTTGCATGGCTTCCATTTGATTGACATAGCCTGGTGAGCCAATAATTTCATACAGTTTTAGGCTATGATTAATAATACCATCTTCATCATTGGATTTAGGCTTACCAATCAGGCTAAAAAGTTGTTTGGGAAATGGCGGTGGTAGCAAAGCCTGATTATTACTGGTAAATAATAAACCTAACTTCGCTACTTTTTCAGGATATTTCGCGGCAACAATTTGGGCAATCATCCCGCCCATAGATGCGCCGAGTAGATAAACCTTATCCAATTGCATTTCCTCAATCAACATGGATACGTCCTCAGCCATATCATAAAGGGTATAAGGCGCCCCTTGATTACCTAAGCCTAATGCAAAGCGTCCCATCAGTTTAAGCGTATTTAGACGTTTCCCTTTATGTCGAATTTTAGAGGAAAGACCAATATCACGGTTGTCGAAACGAACGACATGAAAGCCTTGATCAATCAATGACTTACAAAAGAAATCAGGCCAAAATAACATTTGAGCACCTAAGCCCATCACCAATAAAATTGTTGGCTTTTCAGGATCTCCACCGACTTCGACATGAAGTTCAAGTCCATTACTGAGTTTGACTTTTGTTTCATGCATAAATGAGGTGTAAGGTGAAACTTTGTATTCCAAGGCGCTATTCATTTTTCTTTTGATTCTCCAAAAAGGCATTTAACAAGATAAATGCCTTGGATTATTTAAACCCTAAATTTGGGCAGGAATCAAGTCTGGAACAAGTTTTGTTAAGGTTAAACGTTGTTTCGCTGCTGTTGGCCCAAGCAGTACAAAGCCTCGTAATGTCCCCTCAGCATCTGATGCTTTTGCAAGCATGCCGTCTTCTAGTTCTTCAGTTTCCCAGTTGACGTCAACATCTACAGGAGCGGGAAGTACAGTCAGAGGTGCTGCAGGTGTTTTTACAGCAACTGGCATGGCAGGATAATGTACAGGCGTGATTTGTCCACTTAATGTTTTAGCTAGTGCACGAGCTTGCTGCATAATTGGCATCACATAAGGAAGCAATGTTCCATTGACTTCGGCACAGTCGCCAATTGCAAAAATATCAGTTTGATTGGTTTCGAGCAAACTGTTCGTAATGACACCACGACTGGTTTGAATCTCAGCGGTTTTTGCCAAAGAAATATTGGGTTGTAGACCAATTGCTGAAAGTACGATATCTGCAACGAGAGTCTGCCCGTTGGCAAGTGTAACCGCATAATCTTGTCCATCATTTATTTTTGTGACTTTTTCAACTGTGGTTGAAAGTACAAAACGAATGCCACTTTCTTCTAGATTCTGTTGAAATGCTTCGGCTACATGGGCTGGCAGTAAACGACCTAACGGACGAGGTGATAAATCAATGACAGTGACATCATGATCTGTATTTTGAAGATCATTTGCAAATTCGCAGCCAATGAGCCCAGCGCCCAAAATGACCACACGTTTTTCATTACATTGCGCGAGATTTTCGCGAAATGCTCGATAATCGATCAATGAATTTACAACATGAATATCATCACTTCCATCGCCTGCAATGGCAAGACGAATCGGATTTGCGCCTACAGCTAATACTAATTTTGAATAAGGTTGGATGTTTTGTTGTCCATCTTTTTCTGTGACTAGTTCATGACGATCTGCATGAATTTCTTTGACCCATGTATGCGTCTGGATTTGCATATTGAGTTGTGCTGACATTTTTTCGGCATCGCCCAGCTGAATTTGTTCAGGTGCTTTATTGCCAACAAGTGCATTAGATAAAGTGGGTTTAGCATAATTTACTGCATCGTCAGCACAAATCATGAGAAGTTCATGGTCTGGGTTTAGTTTTCTAAACTCACGAGCCAAGGTATAACCTGCCATGCCCGATCCGATAATGACGATAGGATGCATTGCGTATTCTCCATTTACAGTAAATAATTAACTTTTAAGTAAAAAGACCATGAATTTCACATGGTCTTGATAAAACATATTAGATTTCGATCATTTCAAAATCAGCTTTTGAAACACCGCAGTCTGGGCAAGTCCAGTCATCTGGAATATCATCCCACTTTGTCCCCGGTGCAATGCCATCTTGTGGCCAGCCTTCTGACTCGTCATAAATCCATCCACATACGATGCATTGATATTTTTTCATTTGATTCTCCAACCCGATAAGTTCGCTTCAGCTGCCTGTCGTAAAACGTATCCATTCTTTCATATAGACTCTAGTGATAAATGCAATCACATTTATACAACTTATGATTTTTGCGCAGATCATCAGCTAAGTAAAGCAATTAAAGGAGTTTAATCATTCAGAATAAAAGCGGAATGGCAGCTTAGGACAAAAGCGTGGTTATTTGGGCAATGAAGCAAATCAAGTCATTTTAAATAAAAATAAATTGATGTTTTACAATGAATTGTATTTAAAATTTCTTGTAAAACTTACATGATTATTAATGATTAACCCTGTTATAGGTTGGTCTTACTGGTCTAGTTAAATATGAAGGTGTAAAATTAAGGCACCCATTCACCATCTTAGATTGTATTTATGACCGCTCTTGCTCAGACTTTATGGTCGCATATTCGGACTGTGCCTGATTTTCCTAAAAAAGGCATTTGTTTTTATGATTTAACTCCTTTATTTGTCAAAGAGCTAGATTTACTCACTGATGCACTGATTATGGCGATTCCTGAGTCACAATTACAACAGGTTGAAAGTTTTGTGGCAGTAGAGGCAAGAGGATTTGTGTTAGCAACTTTGTTGGCGCAACGATTACAAAAAGGGTTATTGTTGGTACGTAAGGCTGGCAAGCTACCGCCACCCGTTGAATGTGTTGGTTATAGTCTGGAATATGGTTCAGATCAGTTAGAAATGTCAGCGCAAATCGAAGCGCAAAAAGTGATTTTGGTGGATGATGTACTAGCGACTGGAGGAACCTTAAGAGCGGTTAATCAACTTTGTCAAAAATGTAGTCATCAGGTCTTGGGTGCTGTCATTCTATTGGACTTGCCAGATCTTCATGCGGATTTAGATTTATCGGTCTGGCATGTGCTGGATAATAAATCTGGGGGGTATTCTGAATAAATCATTTCCATAAAAAGAGAATGAGGTTTCATTCTCTATAAGTGCTATAGGATAACCTTCAGATTTATTTAAAATACTGTTTTTGAATATGTTCAATCAGATGATTAATTTTTTCGGGCTGTTCAAGGCGATGGTGACCACCTTCAACAGCATCAATCAGCATATAGTTTTCCAATTGTGATTGAACTTCACGCATATCGATCACCTCATCACCTAATTCAAGATAAGCCAGTCGTGGAAGATCGTTATCCAGATCTTCAGGCGTAATAGGGGGATAGTCATCACGAAAATGAGGATATAGACTCGGGTTAGCCACAATCGCAGCCAATTGATATTGACTGGAAAGTTTAAGCGCCCAATATCCGCCTAGATTATGTCCAATCAGGATATTTGGTCGAATGCTTTGAATCATATTTTGATAAAAACGTGCAACAGTTTCATAGTTTAAATTGCGATAATCGACATCAATACAAAACTTGTTTGTACTTTGAATAGCATGAAACTTGGTGGATTCACGCGAAGAGTCCAAGCCATGCAAAAATAATATTTTAAATTGATCTTGCAGCATTTTTATTTAAACCCGTAGGATGAATAAACGGGTCATTCCATGTCCACATCTATTCGTTTTAAAAGCACCTCAATGTTTAAATATTTTACTGTGAAGTTTTGAGGAAGAATCTTAGATTTTGGTCTAAGGAGATTGGTTGAAGCATTCAAAAAAAGAATTCACATGAATTTCAAAGATACAGCCGAAGAAATCATACGAAAATCTGATGACATCTGCTAAACTCTACGACTTCATTTTTTTTACTTAATCGAGGCAGAGATGACGCAACAAAACGCTCAATCGACTTCTGAACCCATTATTTCCGAAAACGATTTAATTGCACAGCGTCATGCCAAGTTAAAACAAATTCAGGACAATGCGAAGCAAAGTGGTCAAAGTCCGTGGCCAAACAGCTTTAAACGCGAACATTACGCAGCTGATTTACAAGAACAATTTAAAGATCAAGATAAAGCGCAGATTGAAGCGGCTGAACATGTCTATGTCAAAGTTGCAGGGCGTGTCATGCTTAATCGTGGATCATTTATGGTGATTCAGGATATGACTGGTCGTATTCAGCTTTATGTCGATCGTAAAGGGCTACCCGCAGAAACTTTAGAAACCATCAAAAGTTTAGACCTCGGTGATATTATTGCAGGCGAGGGTTATATTGGTCGTTCAGGCAAAGGGGATTTGTATGTTCACCTTGAAGGCTTTGAATTACTGACCAAATCGTTACGTCCATTACCAGACAAATTTCATGGTTTAACCGATACCGAAGCCAAATATCGCAAACGTTATTTGGATCTGATTGTGAACGAAGAAACGCGTAAGACCTTTGAAGTTCGTGCCAAAGTCGTTGCAGGGATTCGTACATTTTTGAACAATGAACGTTTTATGGAGGTTGAAACCCCAATGATGCATATCATTCCGGGTGGTGCTTCTGCGCGTCCATTTGAAACGCATCATAACGCATTGGATATGCCATTATTTTTGCGTATCGCGCCTGAGCTTTATTTAAAGCGTCTGGTGGTGGGTGGTTTTGAGCGTGTTTTTGAAATTAACCGTAACTTCCGTAATGAAGGGGTATCGACACGTCATAATCCTGAATTTACCATGATCGAATTTTATCAGGCTTATGCGGATTATAAAGACTTGATGCAATTGACTGAGAACATGCTGGAAAAATTGGCTCTGGATATTCTGGGTAGTACGGATGTGCCGTATCAAGGTGAAGTATTTAGCTTTAAAGGGCCATTTAAAAAGATTTCCATGTTTGATGCGATTCTGGAGCATAATCCTGATTTCACACCTGAAAATGTGAATGACCGTGAATTTTTGGCTAAATTTACTCAAGACGTGTTAAAAGAGCAGGTAAAACCTGGGTTTGGTTTAGGTAAATTACAAACGATTGTGTTTGAAGAAACCGTTGAAACCAAATTGCGTCAGCCTACATTTATTACTGAATATCCAGCGGAAACTTCACCACTAGCGCGTCGTAACGATGACAATCCGCATATCACCGATCGTTTTGAATTCTTTATTGGTGGTCGTGAACTGGCAAATGGTTTCTCAGAGCTGAATGATCCAATTGATCAAGCAGAACGTTTTCAGGCGCAGGTTGCAGAAAAAGATGCAGGTGATGATGAAGCAATGCATTATGATGCTGACTTTGTAGAAGCACTTGAGTATGGTTTACCACCAACCGCAGGTGAGGGCATCGGAATTGACCGTTTGGTGATGTTATTTGCTGATGCGCCAAGTATCCGTGATGTCATTTTATTCCCGCATATGCGTCGGAAAGATGTTTAATATTTTAAAAGCAAAAACAAGCGCCTAAATGGCGCTTGTTTTATAGGATTACAGAAAAATTATTTTTTAACGGCTTGTGTATAACGTTCATTGACTTTATTCCAGTTCACCACACTCCAAAATGCCTTGATATAGTCCGCACGACGATTTTGGTATTTTAAATAATAGGCATGTTCCCAGACATCTAAGGCGAGTAGCGGTGTACCTTTTGTTTCCACGATATCCATGAGAGGATTATCCTGATTCGGTGTTGAAGTGATGGCAAGTTTTCCATTTGGGGTTACGATCAGCCAAGCCCAGCCTGAACCAAAGCGACCAGAAGCTGCCTCGTTAAATTTTTGTTTGAATGCATCCAGTGAGCCAAAGTCCTGATTGATTTTTTTCAGTAATGCCGCGCTGGGTTGTCCTGTTTTGGCTGTCGGAGCTAAGCTATCCCAAAAGAAGGTGTGGTTAAAATGACCACCACCATTATTACGGACGGCTGTATTGTATTTAGAAATCTGTTTTTGTAACTGAATAAGTTCGATTTTGTCGAGCTCTGGATAAGTCTTTATCTGTGCATTCAAGTTATCGACATAAGCTTTATGATGTTTGCCGTAATGAATTTCCATGGTTTGTTGATCAATGGCAGGTTCTAAAGCATTGCTTGCATAGGGTAAAGGGGCTTGTTTAAAGTCAGCAAGTGCAGACATACTGATGACTGATGTGGTTAAAAGAAAAAGCGTAGTCTTAAATGCTCGTGTCATTGGATCGTCCTTATATGTCAAAAACTTTTTCATATCACATAGTAATGGGTTTATTATAGAGAATGATTCTTGGTTACATATATATAATAAATTTTGTGAACAGTACTAGAAAAAATAAATTTGTTTTTAAGTTTTAGAAAAGATCAATTTTTAGTTCATTTCATCAACCTTTTTTATTTCTTCGTATGGTAAAAATACAGAGCGTTTAAATAATGATGAAAGAGTTTATTTATCTAAAAATACTCATTAACACTGCTTTTTAATTTATTGATCTCAAATGATCTGTTCAATAGAATTTGAGTCACGTATGACCCAATATTATATTTTGTATAATAAATGTTCTTAAATTTTAAAGGTCACTCAGAATTTTAAAGTATTTGAGTATTTGATGAACAGATGGTCGCTAAAGGTGTTGACGCTTATCTTGCTTCTATACATAATGCGCACACAGTTTATGGCTATGTAGCTCAGTTGGTTAGAGCACCGCACTCATAATGCGGGGGTCACAGGTTCAAGTCCCGTCATAGCCACCATTTTTAAAGATCATGTACCTTACGTGATCTTTTTTTTTATTTACTTTTTTCGATCATCAACTTTTGCTCACATCAAGTTCAATGTTTTAGTTTTCTAATTAAAAACGAACTTATGCATTTTCATCACCTCACTTTTCAGGAAGTTATGACATGAATAAGTCAGTATTACTACTTACAACAGGTATTATTTTTAGCTCGAGCAGCCTATGGGCATCCGATTTAAGTTGGGGTGATCCTCAAGCTGATGTTGGTCAGTTGACATTATCTGGTGCGATTCGAACACGTTATCTTAGTAAAGATTATCAGAACAAAGCCAATGAAGGTCAAAATAATGATTGGCGTTTAGCTGACATCCGTTTGGTATTAGATTATGAAAACCCAGATTGGTTGGGTTCGATAGATGGCCGCTGTTATCAATATGACCGACTTTGTGATGCTGTTTTTCTACGTCATGCGTGGATAGGTTATAAGTTGAATGATGAACAACGAGTAAGCTTGGGTTTACAGCCCATTAATTTTGGATTAGGGGAATTTTGGGGCAGTAGTTATTATGAAACGCTCATGAATACCGTAGGTTTTGAGGATGTTTCCAATCTTGGAATCCAATACCAACTTCATCATAATGATTATCATGCGAGCCTTGCATTTTATCCAAGTGATGGTGGTAATTATAAAGGAACATCAAAAGATGCCAGTCGTTATAGTCCCAACTTTGTGGAGTCAGATGATTTAACGACGGGAACACATTTAAAAGCGCAGATTCAAATCCCAAGTGCAACACATTTGTAGTCAGTTGAAAAAGTTAGGTGTATTCATAGAATCATTAGACTT
>NZ_JAHPRO010000040.1 GCF_025562455.1 Acinetobacter sp. WU_MDCI_Axc73 | reverse complement strand
AGCGGATAATTTTCATCACCAAATATCTCTTTGATTTCAGACTTGGACATCTTATTGGTGATCATCAGCCGCTTAATGGTCGAGGCATTGTTATCAATCAGGGCAACCACGATATCGTAATGCTTGGCTTCAATACTGCGATCAATAATGATTGGATCATTAATCTCTAGGCCAGCATCAAGCATGGATTCACTGTCTACATAAGCAATGAACGTAGAAATAGGGTTGTGAATCAGGAACTCATTCAAATCGAGTGCTTTGTCTTGCTCATCCTTGGTGCTGAAGGCTGGACCTGCAGGGATACGCTCTAAAGAGACCGGAATAGAGACTTTGGATTTGGGTAGGACTGCATTAAGCCCTAACTGCGCAACCAGTTCATTTTGAACAGCGATCTGTTCTAGAACAGTATTGATGGTAGGGCTTGGCTTACCTTCTGGACCCATGAGCTCTTGTAAAGATGACCATGCATCGTCAGAGAAGTAGATCGGCAACTTCTTAGACATGTGATACTCCTACGCTACGAGGCGTGTTTGGAAGTAGAATTTGTTTAAATAGGATATTACTAACAGCGTTTAAAATTCAAATTTAAAAAGTTGTGGATAAACAAGTATGCGTCAGAATAAGACGTTTTGTTTCTGCTCATCGCGTGGAAAAGTGACGAATTCATCGGACATTGGAAAGAAATATTCATGCGCGTGTTCATGATCTGCTGTTAGCCAGTCTTTTCGATATTGCTCCGGAATAACAATGATGGATCGCTTCTCATCCTTCGGTGCATGGAATTGCTTCATGAAGGGGTGATGATCAGAATTGATGGTTAACATCGAAAAGGAACGTACCTTATTGCCATCAATCACGGCATCATCATAGATCCCTGCAACCGTGAAAGGCTGATCATCTTTACGCTTGATGGTGTACCAGTATGGCTTGCCATTGATGTATTTGGGTTCGTAGAACTCTTGCACAGGGACTAGGCAGAACTTGCTGTATTTCCATGAGTGTCGAAAGCTGGGCTTATCAGCTACAGACTCGGTACGTGCATTATAAGTGTGGCTGCTAAATTTCAATTCTTTCGCCCAACTCGGAAGTAATCCAAACTTTGCGATATCAAGTTCCAAATGTTCTGAGCCATTCAAGATGATTGGAGCGTGATAAGAAGGAAAGACATGATCCTTAAGCTCAAGATCAAACTGGCTTGTATCGACACCTAAGAGTGTCAAATTTCTTTTATTTGGAAATAGGTAATTTGAGCACATAGCCTGATCACATAACTAAAGAATTTATCTGAAATTGTATACGATGCTTTATGGAACACATGGGATTTATGGTGTCAGTTCAAGTAGGCTATATGAAAAAAGTCATGATGGGGCAAGTTACATTTTCAGTTAAAGTATGACTTATGGGATGCAAAACTACGTTGGGCGTGAAGTCATAAAAAAATTAATCAGGATTTTGCATAAATAGTGCGCCGTAAGGCGCATTATTTTTAAGGAAGGTTTGTATTACTCGACAATATATAACTTATGTTTTTTCTTCGGGGGCTCAACTTTAGCTAAAGCATCAAATGTTAATTGATTAAAATCTTCTTCAGAGATTCCAATTTCATCAAGCATTTTATTTTTATCAAAAGATGGTTGTGAGGCTAAAACAGAGATAATTTTGGGCAACATCAAACTCTCATCTCGATGAGTTTCTTCAGGTTCATTAATGTTGTAGCCCAACGAATTGATCTTTATAGAGTTACTACGATTAACCCAATCACTAACTAATCCCAGCTTGTGAGCTTTATAGTTAATAGCCTTCAGGGATGTTCGCCAAATCTTTTTATACTCAATCATATTTTCTAGTGAAAAATAGCGTGGAGCAGTAGAAAGAAATGCATCTGTTGGCATTAAAAATTCAGATGAAAATTGATCCGCTTCAGTTTCGAGAACACGATTATCTTTCTCGACACGAATTTTTTTGTTATGCGTATGCATAACGATATGACCAAGTTCGTGTGCACAATCGAAGCGGGCTCTTTCGGCAGACTTAAATGTATTTAGAAATATGAAAGGGCTACCACTTTCATCATCAAAAAAAGATAGTGCATCAATTTCTCGAATTTCAGTCGGTAATCTAAAGACACGGATTCCCTTTAGCTCACACAACGAAACAATGTTATTAATAGGTTGATTACCTAAAGCCCATAAACCTCTCAACTCTGACGCTAGGTGATCGGCATACTTAGATTCACCCAAAAACTCAGTAATATCTAAATCAGGACGGTGAAAAGTAGGTAACTTTACTTTCTGATTTAAGTACTTGTGAATATTTATTGCTAAAAGAGTATATGCCTCATTAGCTTTTCTATGCTGTGCTTTAATACGAGCAACCGATCTATAGAAGATTTGGTCTGTTTCATGTGGTTGTGTGTCATTACCTGCAAAGAATGACTTGGGTAAATTTAATACACGGCATATATCATCTTGATCATTTTCATTGATTTCTTTATCCACGTCTAAAAGTTGCTTTACCTTAGAGATAGAGCAACTCAATTTTTCTGCGAAATCGGTATTGCTAAGTCCTCGTAATTCTTTAGCAATACGTAAACGATCTTTATTAAACACATTAACCTCAGATTAAACTACAAGCTGAATATCAAAATCATCTGGTTTAATTTCATTAGATGGTTCCAATACTGGCTTAGGATCAGTTTTTACAGGAACTGTATTATCTATTTCAAATGCAATTCTGCAAGTATGGTCACTTGGTAAAATTGAAATTTTTTTCGCTTTTAAGTCCTGTACGAAGCTAGTTGGGTATGCAAATTCAAAAGGAATATTTGGGATATCAATGTCTTTATAGGCTGGATGTGATGCTGAAGGAAAGTATAAAATCCATGTTCTCAATTTTGTCTCATCATCATAAGCAGACTGATTCTCCTTAATATTATTTAATGTCATTAATCCTTTTTCACAGTGTGCTGATACAACTTGATCAGCTAACCCCAATGCAATATTCCCGCTCATAAAGATAATTTGTATTTTCTTTACTGTATTCTCAATTCTTGGCTGGCTGTCATTGTGGAATATCCAAGCAGGATCAGATTGTCGAAGCAGTAAAGCAATCTGTTCTCCAATTTTTCCCCATCGTGCAATAAAGCGTGCACGGTTATAGTGAGTATTTGTTCTATAGTCAGCATCACCGATCATAATTGCGTTTCTGACTAACTCGAGATCAGGTAATCCTAACTGTTTAGCTTTTTTGATAGCATTTTCACCTTTGAAAAAATCACATGGCGTGGGTTCAGAAGGTTGGATTGATTCTTCATCAAGGAGATTTAAATTCATCTTAAAAGTTATCCTAAAGTAGCGAATGTCTTTTTTATAACATCTTTTGATGTTTTAAAAAAGACATTTTTATAAATGTGTGCTATCTTCACTTACAACTTGATAATAAGAATTTTGGAGAAGAGACGTTGAGTAACTTATTCATTAATCATAAAAATTGTCCTGAATGCGGTGGCCGTATCAAAGGCTATTATTACTACTGTGGGCAGTGTGGTAGTCAAAATGTTGTAAACTGGAAGCACACGGGGATATTTTTGTTGATTGCTGGAAAGATTTTTCTGGTTGCTATGCTTTTTTTGCTAAAAAATTTTGTTCAAATCCATTTTTTTCACAAGTTTCATTGTGCTAATTTTTTAAATAATTCATAGAGGTTGATAGTAAAATGAAAGTTAAAGATTTAATTAAATAATTAGAAGAGTTTGATCTGGAATTAGATGTTTTAATTGCTAATGAAGAGAACAAAATCATTGGCATAAAAACCCTAGCCCGATTCTTTGAAATAAGCTATGTTTCTTTTGTTCATCCAGAGACACAAAGAAATGATATGGAAAGAAATGTTGAATTTACCTTTTTAGGAATGTCGACTAAAGACTCTAGAGTTATTGTTTTTATTGACGTTGTTCCATAATTTTCAAGTAGTCAAAATGAGTATACAATATTCATGTGATGCAAGAAGATACAACTGGATAGGATGGGCCCATAAGTATTTGAAGCTGCCTCGTGTATGATCATGGGGACTGTCCAAACAAACGGCTTTTGAGAGTGCTGCCTGATACGAAAAATAATATCCAAGAGATGCTAGCGGTAAATTTAGTGTAAAATTTAATGCTAGCCATCATTAAAACTTATTTAAAAATATGAAGTTATATCGCACAGATTGGAATATGTTTCCTAAAACGGTTATTGACCGTGGTCTTGGAGATGCAACCTCTCATTACATGTATGAAGCTGCTAAAGCAGGGGATGTTGAAAGTGCGTATATTTTAGCTAAAGATTTAGTTTCGGATGAGGCGATTGCTGAACTAGAAAGAATTATCGATGGTCGGGAAACTATTATAGTACCTGTACATGCTGAGGAAGCAGTCGGTCGTAATATGATTCCTTTAGCTACTTCAGCAGTTATAGCAAAGAAACTTGGGCTTGAAGTTGATACGAATATAGTTCAAGCTATAAAAGTATCAAGAACTGGCGGTGATGGGTGGCATAGATTAGCCAACCCACCAGCATTTGATGGGACAATAAACAATGATAAATGTGTTATTATTGTTGATGATACCCAGACCCAAGGTGGTACTTTTGCAGCATTAAAAGGTCATATTGAAACAACTGGGACGAATAAAGTTATTGGAGCATATGCACTGACGGGTAAACAATACTCATCACAATTAGCTCTAAGTAAAGAAACTCTTCAGCAATTGAGGGATGTATATGGTAATCTTGAAGCATGGTGGAAATCGATTTACGGGTACGATTTCGAAAGGCTCACAGAGTGGGAAGCAAAGTATATCCTCAACTCTCGTAAAACAGCTGACGAAGTCCGAGATAGAATCATTGCGTCAAAACAAACGTGATGCTTATGCACTTATGATGAAAATGAATTAATTATTATTTAATTAAGTTAAAAGACTGCTATATAGCGGTCTTTTTTGTTTTTGAGCTCTACAAATTTTAATGAGTACATATAGTTACTTTTATAAAAATGATAATAAAGGGTAGAGGAGGTCATCTAAGAATTTAAAGCACAAGACTTATTTAACATTGATGACAGAAAAAGTGAGTTGTTGGGAACTTAAAGAAGAGGTGGTACTTATAATGGTTACTAAAATACAAATACTTAAAATATTAAATATATAAAACAATATATTACAAATATATATGATGCGTAGGGTACGCATCATATATATTTTCTTCTATTTTGATATAATGGATCTCATCAATCCGCTGATAGGTTTCATTTAAATTTCATGAGTCTTACTGAAATTAAAGTTCGCCAAGCTCATTGCAAGGAAAAAACTTGTTTTTTATCCGATGAAGATGGACTTAGCCTGAAGATTGAGCCGACTGGAAGAAAATCTTGGTGCTATCGCTATACAGATCCACAAACAAAAAAACGTCGCCGCATTCAGTTGGGGCTTTATCCTGATTTATCGCTGAAAAAGGCACGACAAGTCAAAGATGACTTTAAAGACAATAATTATTGTTTTGAGCATGATACTGTCTCTAATGTCATCACCTTTCGTAAGGTAGGGGAGGAGTGGCTGCAGTTCAAACTGAAAAATGCATTTAATGATTCACCCCGCTGCGGTGTACTACAGTTAGCAGAAAGATGTTTACAGCAAGATATTTATCCAGACCTTCAGGATTTACCTTTTCAAAACATCAAGCGTTATGACCTGGTTTCAGTAATCAAAAAAATAGAGGGACGCCAAGTAAAAGAACCTGTCAAGAAAGCTTGTAGTTATTTGAACCAAATTTATGACTACGCTGTAGCGATGGGTTATTGTGAATTCAACATCGCGCATGGTTTAAATAAAATCGCCATTAACAGTAAAATCAAGAAGAATTATCCGTATTTGAAAGCGGAGGATATATCAGATTTTAAGAAAAATTTATTAAAATTGGATGCCCATCCGATTATTAAAAAAGCACTGCTGTTCAAATTACATACTGGCGTGCGAGGGGCTGAATTGTTATTGGCTGAGCCTCATCATTTTGATTTAAATGAAAAAATCTGGAAAATACCTGCCTTGCATATTAAACAGTTTCGACGAAAAGTCATATTAGGCCATGAGATTCCCGACTTCTTAGTTCCACTTTCAGATCAGGCTTTAGATATTTTAAAAGACGTCATGCAATGGTCATACGGTGAAAAGTACATTTTTGCTAGCCCACGGAAACATAATCAACCGATTCATTTTAATACATTAAATATGGCTATACGTAAGATGGGCTATGGAAAACATCAATTATCCTCTCATGGACTACGTTCCACTTTTAGTACCATTTTGAATGACTCAGGTTTGTTCCAGGATAACTGGATTGAGGCACAACTTTCACATATTGATAAGAACCGTACCCGTGCCAGCTATAATCACGCTGACTATTTAGCCCAGCGGACTGAAATGATGCAGTGGTGGGGTGATTATTTAAGTACTGCTAAGTGAAAATCGTACTTTTATACATAGACTTAAAACATTATGGGGTTTCAAATGGATAGTAAACAATATACTTGCCGTGTTACATGGTCAGCAGAATATAATGAGTATGTTGGGTTGTGTGCTGAGTTTCCATCATTGTCTTGGCTTGATGCGGATCAGTCTAAAGCATTCTCAGGAATAGAGGAGCTCGTTGCTGATGTTGTCGCTGATATGATTAGCAATAATGAAAAAGTTCCTACACCACTCTCCGGGAAAATATAGTAGGCAGTTTGTTGTCCTTGTTCTCAGTGGTTCAACAAAAACTAGCCCTCGAAGCCGCAGAACGTGGCGTGGACATAAATTGTTTAGTATCAGTAAAAAGAGCGATGTAATTTTAGTACGAGTGAGTGATAGAGCAGGAACCTATGCTTCATATATTCAGTAAATGGTATGTTTTTGAATTAATAGGTATTTTTAAATAAAGCTTTCTTTGATTTAGTGCTTTTTATTTAATAAATTAATTTTAAAAACAACTTAGGCTAATTGATAAACACTATCTGGAAAGATTAAAAGAAAATATTTTTTAATTTCTGCTAATTCATTTAAGGCAGGTTCCCTTTCAAGCAGTTGAAATGTCCAAATAAGTACAGCCTGATGATTATCATAGCAAGTATTTACTCCAAGAAAATTAGCCATTCCATAACTTCTATTGATGTTCATTTCTTTAATTAATTGATTTCCTAAGTCACGAGCTTGCTGGCTGATCAATAACTCATTTGGTAACACGGCGGTCATCTCCACAAAATAATCTAATGCAGGTTCAATCCTTATATTTAAAAAGTTATAATTTAGTTGAAATGGATAAAATATACTTTCTATAAGTTGTAATAACCTGCTGTAGGTTAATTTTAGCAAAGTATTACTCAGTCAACAACTTCAAATAACCCACAGCAAGTTATTTTTTGTAAATTAATTTAAATATGATTACTTGTAAGTTATCTAGCCTCATGGGCGATAGAAAAATTTTAAAATTAAGTGAAGTGGTGCATGCAACAGGTATCAATCGCAACACGCTCACAAGTATGTATTATGACCGTGCTGTACGTATTGAATTACCAGTCGCCGATAAGTTGTGTAAGTACTTTAACTGTACGATGAATGATTTGTTTGAGTTTAAGGAAGAAGTTGAAGAAAAAGATTAACTTAATACTTCGTTTGATAAGTTTTTCGAAGAAAAAGACTAGCCAATACTTAGTTTGATAAGTTTTTCTCTGCAGATCTAATATTGAATTTTATAAAATATGATTACAAACAGATACTAATTTCATTACTTCTAAAATGAAATCAATCGAATGGTAGAGTTTTTTTGCTATTTGCATTTTAAGGTGGGATTTTGAGGCCTTGTTGCGCAAACCTACCGATAAGGTCTTATACAGCAATAGCCTACACCTAAATTTATCGTACACCGAATTGGTCATCCTACAATCATGCTTTGATCAATTATGGTAATTTTACAATTTGGTTTGATACTAAGATTCAATGATATTCGCAGTCACAAGGAAAACATGGTCGAAATCAAACTTATTCTGACATAGCCATTCAGTGCTATCTCATGATTAAATCCTTATTTCGTCTTTCTGTATGCATGGTGACTGGCTTTGTCCAAAGCTTGATTAAACTTTGCGGATTAGATTGGACAGCTCTGGATTATTCAACCATTCGCAGAAGACAAAAGCATATTGATATTCAAATTAGCTATGAAAAGAGTTGCAATGGACTGCATCTACTCGTTGATTCCACGGATTTGAAGTTCTTAGGTGAAGGTGAATGGAAACGTAAAAAGCATTAGCCGAAATATCGTCGCCAATGGCGTAAACTTCATATTGGTATAGATACTAAAACCCTGCTAGGTAGAACACTATGGAAAAAATGGTCAGGCTATCATCGCCGAAGTTTGGTCGAAACAAAGATGCACTGCATCAAATTATTAGGCGATAAATTAATGGCAAGAAGCTTTCCTAGTCAGATGAGTGAAATTCATGCTCGCGTAGCAGTCCTCAACAGATTTATGGAATTAGGCCGACCTAATACCCGAGTTGTAACTTAAATTTGAGTTGCTTAGGAAAACTCAATCTTTAAAGGCTTTATGCAACAAAGAACTTCGAAATTGATTTATGGATTATGAGCACCCTAAGGGCTTATAATTCAAAATATTTTCAATTATGGGGTGGTGAATTTTGGATAAGGTGAAAGCAAAAAAAATCATACTACGCACTTTGATTGGAGTCGTAACCTTGCTCGTTGTTGTTTCTGCGATTCAATTTTACTTGAGTTATCGGTCAAACACAAATTTTGAAGCAGTTGAGGAAGCATTTGATAAAAAGTTCCCTCGGACGATTGATAGTTATTCCGATCTGAAAGTTGAAGCTGAATCTTATACCACTCCTTATGATCTAATGATTGCAAATGATTGCAAATGATTGGAGAGTAGAGAGTGTTTATGGTCCATTCAGAATGAAAGAAGAAGCATCTATTGGTGTTCTCGATTGCCAAATTAAAGTAGGCGATATTAAAAATTTTAAAAAGGATGGTTTTTCGTTACTAGAGCAAGAAATTGGCGATGATCAATATTTCAGAATTAAAGATTTGAGTCATGTGTTTAAGGGCATTCCTAGTATTAACAAACAATTTTCAAATTTCTACAAAGATAATAAATTGAGTTATGCCGAATACTGCTCTCTCAATATGATGCTTATGGTGTTCTTTGATCATAGATCTACAGCGCAGCATCAACAGAATATTCAAGAGTTAAAAGACAACTTAAAAGCTAATTAATTATGTTGTTGTAAAGGAAGTAGGTGTATTTCAAGAGTAGTAATTGTATGAATAATGTTTATTTTGATGAAGCAGGAAATAGCGGATTTCAGTTGCTTGATCCAGTTCAACCTGTTTTTGTTTTAGCTTCAAATTGTTTTGATGAAAGTACCGCAACGGAAATGATTAAGTTGTTGAACGTTCAAAAGGGTGGTGAAGCAAAATTCAAAAATTTTAAAACTTCTGATAAAGGTCAACGAAAAATTGTTGAATTTTTGAAGACTGTAATCACTGAAAATGAAAAAGTGAAAGTCACGGTTTACCATAAAAAATATATGGCTATGGGATTACTCTTAGATTATTTGGTAGAACCGCAATTTGCTGAGCGAGGAATGAATTTCGCAGCAAATAAATATAACATCATCACAAATAATATTTTTTTTCATTTGATGGATTATTGTTATGGTGCAGGTTCTTTAGATTCTTTGCTCAGTGATTTTATTGAACTTGTAAAAGATAAAAGTGATGAAAATATCGAATCTTTTTACTCGACGGTCCGTCGAATAGCCGCTTCACCGCTAGATCTTAATAAGCAATTGGATTTTAGTTGGATTAAGGGTTCTGAATCTGATGTAAAAGATCATTTGGAGCATTTAGATCGAAGAAGTCTAGATCCTGTACAATCAGGTATTTTTACTCATGCTCAATATTGGGGGGAGGAATTTGATAACTCCTTTAATATTATTCATGATGAGTCTAATACCCTAGAACAGAGTTTGGATTATTTTAATAAATATACAGATCCTTCGAGTATGAAGATTATGGTCGGTTCAGATGATCGAATTATTAAGCTACCGTTGAAGGTACAAAAGGTTGATATAAAAAACTCTCGGTTGATTTCTCAAATACAAGTCTCTGACATGATTGCAGGCGCTATCGCATATTACTTAAAGCAAATAATTACTGGTCAGAGGAGCGAGAAGCTATGGAATGAGTTGGATTCAATCGAAATTGGAGACCTACTTACTCACATGGTATGGCCAGAAATGAAATTCACTACTCAACAATATGGAATTAAAAAGTTGGATTCTGTACATGGGGTGAATATTGCGGATGAAATAGCAACGTATCAAATGAATCAGGCCCGAAAATATAATAGATTTTAGACACTAAAATTAACAACGAGCATTATGTTTTTTGGGTGCTCCTTTCTATCGATCTTGTTCATCTCTTAGGGGGTGAGCAACTCGCTTAAACATATATGTTTTATCTCGCAATTGAACTTTTAAACATCATTTTATAATGTTTTGGTGTATATTCTTTTTTAGTTCTTGGAGGCTTTGTTGCACAAAGCTGTTCTTAAGGGCTTCTTCAGCAATATAATTTTCAAATGAAGAAGCCTACACAAAAAATCTACCGCACAACCAATTGGCCCGCATATAACCGAGCTCTCATTAATCGTGGGAATATTGCCATTTGGTTCGATCCAAAGACCCAGTGGTATGCACAATCACAAGGCAAGCATGGTCGAAATCAAACTTACTCTGACACCGCTATTCAATGCTGTTTAATGATCAAATCTTTATTCAAACTCTCTTTACGTATGGTCACAGGTTTTGTTCAAAGTCTGATTAACCTTTGCGGATTAAATTGGGCAGCACCAGATTACAGTACGCTTTGTAGAAGACAAAAGCAGATTGATATTCAAATTAGCTATGAGAAGAGTTGTAATGGACTGCATCTACTCGTCGATTCCACGGGCTTGAAGTTTTTAGGTGAAGGTGAATGGAAACGTAAGAAACATCAGCCTGAATATCGTCGCCAATGGCGTAAATTACATATTGGTATAGATGCTAAAACCCTGCAAATACGCGCTATTCAGCTCACAACCAATAATGTCAGTGATTCACAGGTACTTGGTGATTTACTTAATCAGATTCCACAAGATGAGCAGATTGACTCTGTTTATACCGATGGAGCTTATGACACCAAGAAATGCCGTCAGGTCATTGTAGATCGGCAAGCGCATGCGGTGATTCCACCACGAAAAAATGCGAAACCATGGAAAGATACAAAGATCAGCTCGCTAGAGCGAAATGAATTACTTCGAACAGTTAAACGTTTAGGCAGGACACTATGGAAAAAATGGTCAGGCTATCATAGGCGAAGTTTGGTTGAAACTAAGATGCATTGCATCAAGTTATTAGGCGATAAACTCAGTGCTAGGAATTTTGACAGCCAAGTGAATGAGATCCATGCACGCGTAGCCGTATTAAATAAATTTACAGAATTAGGCAGACCTCATACCCAAGTTGTAACCTAAATTTTAGCAACTTAGGAAAACTCTACCGTCAAAGGCTTTATGCAACAAAGCCGTTATTAACTTCAAATTTTCCACGCGCAACCCCATTCTACATTTCAAGTATTGTTCTAAAATTGCGCTTATCGTAAATGAGAATTTTTACCTTTGCAATCTGGGAATGTTAATTGAACAAAAGCATCAAACTGGAGCATTGTTTTACATTTTTTGAATATTGTAATGTGTTTGACTATAGAGTGGCACTGTTGCAAATAGGCTGACATGATAAGCTAAATATCTTATTTATTTCGAGATACAGCAGATGAATCCCTTCCACGGTCGGCACTTTCAAGGTGAAATCATTCTTTGGGCTGTTCGTTGGTATTGTAAATATGGCATCAGCTATCGTGAACTTCAAGAAATGCTCGCTGAACGAGGCATAAATGTGGATCACAGTACAATTTATCGTTGGGTTCAGCGTTATGCTCCAGAAATGGAAAAACGGTTACGCTGGTATTGGCGTAATCCTACAGATTTACATTCATGGCATATGGATGAGACTTATATCAAAGTGAAGGGGCG
>NZ_JAHPRO010000039.1 GCF_025562455.1 Acinetobacter sp. WU_MDCI_Axc73 | reverse complement strand
GCCACAATTAAAGGTATTGAAGTCATGCGTGCACTACGTAAAGGACAAGCATCGTCATTTTATTATGGTCAGCCTCAAGGTGAAGTGTGTCTAATCAACAGGGTTTTCGGTCTCTAAGCACTTTTAAAAAGGAACTTCATCGACTCAAATCTCTATTTGCAACAGTGCCCCAATGACAGGCATGGCCTGTATGTCTTGCCATAAATTTTGATTGATTTGTGCAATAGCATCTTTCGACATGACTTCACTTGGGCTAATGCCTAAGCTTAAACTTTCTGCTTCGATGGCCTTTTGCCAGCCCTCCCGTAACAACTGGACTTTACGTAGACGGATGTCTTGTAATTGAAGCGTGGCTTGCTGAACATCGGTTAAAGCAAACTTGCCTGCCAAGAAACCTTGTAGCGTCTTACTTTGAACTTGAGTCGCCAAAGGAATTTGAGTCTCGTCAACGACTTTGAATTGCAGCTCTAAACCCTGCAACTCGGTTAAAATTGTGCCTATTTGCAGCGCATTTTGCTTTAGATAAAACTCTTTCTGACGCTCTAATAAGTTCATTTTTTCTTGCGCGATTTTTATGCCATTTTGCTGACGATCGAAAATATTAAGCGGTACACTGACTCCGACTACTAATTGATTTTGTGTGGAGTTTTCCAAGGATTGGGTGCGGTTGACACCTAGGTTTAAGGTGGGGTTAGGACGTGCCTTTGCCCTTAGTTGATCAACCGTTGCTTGAGACTCTAATACCAGTAAAGCTCGATATTTCTCAACGTAGTTTTCCGCTAAATATTCTTGAACCTGCTGATGAGTCGATTTTGGCCAGAGCTTTTGTGAAGAGAGGTTTACCTGCAATGACTTATCAGAGGTTCCCCATAAATTTGATAATTGTTGGGTGGCCACTTGGACTTGTAAGTCGGCCTGTCTAAAAAGACGGATATTTTCAGCATGACTTAAACGTGCGCGATTCACATCTACTTGCGCGATACCGCCCGCAGTAAAGCGCTTCTCGATCGCTTTAAGGTTTTCTTCGCTCACCCGAAGTTGTTCATTGACAATGTTTCTTTCAAGTTCGGCAATGGCCAGTTGTGACCATACATATTTCACTGCAAGCTCAATTTGCGCTTGATAAATCTTCTGCTTCAGTGCTGTTTTATCTGTAGAGAGACTGGCTAATTTTTGGTTTGCTTTTCGCTCACCAAAAATATCCAAGGGTTGTGATATGCCAATGGTAAGCTCTTTTTCATTATTTGAACCAAATCCCGTTTGTTCAACTGACAGTTCAGGATTTTTAAACAGCTTACTTTGCTGAAGATTCGTGGCATTAATGCTGTTTTGCGTTTCCCAGAAATTTTGGGACGCTTGATACTGGTTGACCTGATCAATGGCTTGTCGCAGCGTTAAATCTTGAGGACTGGCGACTACAGAAGTACTCAAGCTGATCATTGCTGATAGCAAGACACCTGTACGGAATGCTGACCAGGATAAATTCAGGATAGAAGTATCCTGATATAATTTGTTTTTTGACATGAAATGCCCCACACATAATGAGATTAGGAGTGGTGGGCTTTTATAAGACTACCCCACCAATAGTAGGGGCAAATCAGGAGGGGGTGTTAATTGATTCAGATAAGGGGATTTATAAAAAGTTCTTCCCAAATAAGATGGTGTAAGGACTGTCTCAAAATGAGTTTTAAGCTTCAAATCATCGGGTGGGTCAATCTGAATCACGATTGTATTTGAGAAATGACAGCACTTTTCGTTAAAACAAACCTTCTGACAATAGTCATAAATTTCTTTATAGTTTTCTAAGGAATAAAGTGCTTGACTAGGACTATCACTCTTTTCGTCTAAATCGATTGGATTAGAGAGTATTGAATTGGGTATGTTTAGCATTTCATGCAGACACGCAGCCTCTGCCACACTCCAAATATTCTGGAATGTGAATAAGAGTACCAATATCTGGATTAGAAATGTTTTTCTCTTCATACACAAATCTGTATTTAAAACACCAATCGGAAGCTAACCAAAGCTATCTAAGATCTGATCACAAAATTTAAGTCACCTTAATCTTTTTGCAGCCTTAAGTAAAGATATACAGAGTTTTTGAAAAAAGCATAGGTCTAGATAATCAAGCTAGATTTTTTAGAACTCCACATTGGTCAATTGTACATAAACCATCACAAGTACCTCTTAAATCAGATAATTGTTCAATAAGCTTTTGTTGCTTGATTATATTTTCTCTGATAGCACTGACATGTAAGTCAATTAATTCATTCACATCTGAACAATTTTTCTTGGGATTATCTTTATAGGTGAGTAATTGACGAATTTCATTCAAACTCATATTTAAAGTTCGGCAATTCAAAATAAACTTAATTCGCTCAACATAGCCTATATCGTAAAGGCGGTAATTTCCTTCCGTTCTTTCGGGTTCCGGAATTAAACCTTCCTTTTCATAAAACCTAATTGTTAATACTGAACATGAGGTTTTTTTAGAGAGTTCACCAATTTTTAAATGCATTGAGTTGGTATTTCCAAAAAATCTTGACTCTATAGTAACTATAGGGATTCTAATATTCAAAGTTTATAAATTTTTTTAATGGGTATAATTATGAGTGGTTGTGGATGTAGTAAAGAAACACCATGCAAAGATAAGAAATCTCAACAAGAAAATCATCCATCAATTGCAGAAGCAAACAATTCAAAGAATTGTAATAATACGCTTAGCTGTTGTGGTGAAGAGGAAGAAGAAAAATCTTCATCTCCTTGCTGTAACACTTCAAACAGTTGTGAAGATACCGCTCAATCCTGTTGTGGTTCTGATCCCAAAGAAAATTTAAGCACTGAAGACGTTTTAAAAAATTCGCACTACATGAGTGAATACTTAGTTCCCAAAATGGATTGTTCTGCGGAAGAACAGATGGTTCGTATGGCGCTATCTTCAATTGATGGTGTTCAAAAACTCATCTTTGATTTACCTAACCGGTCTTTAAAGGTTCTACATAATCAAAAAGATGAAAATATAACTACCAAACTTGAAGCTTTGGGTTTTGGTGCAAAGCTTGTGAAGACTGAAACTTATATAAGCAATCAACAGGCTAAGCAAACAAGTACCTATACCATTCCTAAAATGGATTGCTCTGCTGAAGAGCAAATGGTCCGTATGGCTCTTGCAGATATTGAAGCAGTTAAAGGTCTTACTTTTGATCTTCCCAATCGAAAACTGAAAGTCTTCCATAATGAAGGGAGTCAGCAAATTACGGCCAAACTTGAAGGACTGGGTTTTGGGGCGAAACTTGATGAAACACAGCTTTCTTCAGGCGATATACCTAATGAACCTGATCCTGTGAGACAAGCTAAAGTACTTAAACTGTTATTAGGCATTAATGCTCTACTTTTCTTTATAGAATTCATCAGCGGAATTATTGCTGCGTCTACAGGATTGATTGCTGATTCTCTAGATATGTTTGCCGATGCAGCCGTTTATGGTATTGCGCTATATGCCGTCGGAAAAGCTGCGAAATATCAAGTGAAAGCAGCCCATTTCGCAGGTTGGATTCAGTTATTACTTGCTGTCATCGTGATTATTGATGTCATTAGACGATTCATGTTTGGAAGCGAGCCAGAATCAACGCTCATGATTGTTATTGGCCTGCTCGCACTTATAGCTAACGTGACATGCTTATATCTTATTTCTGGTCATCGAGAAGATGGCGCACATATGAAAGCCAGTTGGATTTTCTCGGCGAATGACGTTGTCGTAAATATGGGCGTTATATTTGCCGGTGTACTCGTGGCGTGGACGGGATCAGCTTACCCAGACTTAATCATTGGCATCCTGGTTTCTTTATTCGTGCTTAATGGTGCTCGAAAGATTTTGGCTTTGAAGTAAGAGTATCGAAAATGAATCTATTTCAAGTTAAACAAAATCAGATCGTCAAAATTAGAGATCTCAAAAAAGGTAATCAATACAGTCATACCACTGATCCCGTATTGGAACGGCTCCAACTATTAGGTTTTAGAGAGGGTGAAACTCTACAAGTACTCGCTAAAGGTGTTTTTGGCGGAGATCCTGTTTTAGTTCAAATTGAAACTTCAAGATTCGCATTAAGAAAGAATGAAGCTGAAAGAATTTTTGTAGAGTTAGTATCCAATGAAGATTAAGAACATTGCATTAGTCGGTAATCCAAATTGTGGAAAAACCTCTTTATTTAATACGCTTACTGGTACGCGACAAAAAGTTGCCAACTATGCTGGAGTTACCGTAGAAAGAAAAGAAGGTTCTTTTAAATTACCTTCTGGTGATGCAGTACGAGTATTGGACTTACCCGGAACTTACAGTTTAAAACCTAGTAGTTTAGATGAAGAAGTCACCAGGGCAGTTTGTTTGGGCGAGCTAAAAGGTGAAGTTCTACCCGATATTTTTATATGCGTTGTAGATGCCACAAATTTAAGCTTACATTTGAGCTTGGTTCTCGAAGTTCGTGCTCTAAATCGCCCTATGATTCTTGTATTAAATATGATGGATGAGGTCAAAAAGCGTGGTATTTCCATTGATAAGGATAAACTGTCTCAACTGTTAGGTATCCCTGTAGTTGAAGCTGTCGCAGTTAAAACAAAAGGAATTCAAGATTTAATTAATCAATTAGATCAAAAAAATCTTTTTATTACTCCTTATCATTCTGAATTAAGTCATTTTGAACAGGTCAAACAAATCACCAAACAAGTTATTTTAAATAATGACAGTGGTGATAAAAGAACCGCATTTCTAGATAAAATTTTTCTACATCCTGTATTGGGTTTAGTAATCTTAACTTTAACCATGTTTGTGATGTTCCAGGCGGTATTTATATGGGCAACGCCTTTTATTGAATTCATTGAAAATTTTGTCGCATGGCTCAGTGATTTTATTGGACCACTAATCCAACATCCTCTATTAAAAAGCTTGGTTGTGGATGGGGTAATTGCTGGTGCAGGTAGCGTGCTTGCATATATGCCTCAGATTTTGATTTTATTCTTCTTCATTTTAATGCTTGAAGAGTCAGGCTATTTACCCCGGGCAGCATTTCTTTTAGATAAATTAATGTCTAAAGCCGGGCTTAGCGGCCGTTCATTTATTCCTCTGCTATCCAGTTTTGCTTGTGCCATTCCCGGAATTATGGCAACCAGAAGTATCAGCTCTGAACGGGACCGATTAGCAACAATTATGATTGCACCCTTGATGACCTGTTCAGCAAGATTGCCAGTATATGCTTTATTGATCGCGGCATTTATTCCCAACCAATTAATCTACGGCTGGTTAAGTCTGCAAGGATTAGTCCTTTTTGGTCTTTATATGTCGGGAATAGTCTCAGCGTTATTAGTTTCAGTCTTTCTGAAGTTGGTTCGAAAAGATAAAACTGAAAGTATTTTTATTTTTGAACTTCCCACATACCGAATTCCAGATATTAGAAATATTGCATTAGGCTTATATGATAGGGCAACTATTTTCTTAAAACGAGTTGGTGGCATTATCGTTGCGCTGTCTATCTTGTTATGGGTGCTAGTCACGTTCCCTCAACCACCAGATAATGCAACCATGCCGGCCATTAACTATAGTTTAGCTGGTCAGTTAGGGCATTTAATTCATCCTATATTTGCGCCTATTGGGTTTACATGGGAAATATGTATTGCACTCATTCCTGCTATGGCAGCAAGGGAAGTTGTAATTGCTGCTCTTGGGGTGATTTATGCGATGTCAGGTGATGAAGATACAGTAACTCAAAGTCTGTTAAGTCAAATTTCAGGCCCGGATGGATGGGGGTTAGCCACAGGTTTATCATTATTGGTATGGTTTATTTTTGCTCCCCATTGTCTTGCTACGTTAGCAACAATTAGACGAGAAACTGGCAGCTGGAAACAGCCCATCATTATGGCAACTTATTTGTTTGCATTAGCCTACATCTTTTCATTCATCACATATCAAGTTGCGAGTAATTTTTAATTAGCAAATGAATAAAATAAGGGAGCTAGCTCCCTTATTTTATTGAAATACTCACTATAAATGAAGCGCTTTTACAAGAAAAACTGTATAGATATCAATAATATTAAACAGCTTCCTAAGAAAACTTCTAATTTAATTATAAATTATGAAAGAGTTCCCTCTTTTTAGTGCAATTCATGAAATTAGGTTTAAATATCAAAAATTATGGCTTAATGAAGAGCATGATCTTGTAGACACTTTTAGTGAAATAATAATCAAAATATTGGAATGCTCCCAGTAGCCTAGACACAAAACCGATTCTAAAATTCTTATACTCGATATGGATAATTATTCTGAAAATTTTTTAGTATTAATTTCTTGTAGATAAGTGAAGATCTCATCTACTGTAGCTCTCGCTGTTCTAGAAACGCCAATTAATGTTGCAGATGCCATACCTGTCCAATCTCCATATCCAACTAACCACAAGTTAGGTAACTTAATAGACCTTCCATTTTGAACTTCTACAAAGTTATCTCGCTCTACTATATCTATACTTTTTAGATGATTTAATGAAGCCTTAAATCCAGTACACCAAATAATCACATCAATTTTCTCTTTTTTTCCATCTGGCCAAATAACTGTATCTGTAGCTAAAGATTGAAAAGGTGGACGGCTATGTAAGACTCCTCTATTCCTTGCCTCTTTGACACTATCGATCATCACAATATCACCTAGGCCACCTATTGGCTGGTCAACTTTTCTTCCTTCTTGTTGTACTTTTAAACGCTCAGTTGCTCTTAAAAACAGTACTCGACCATCGACATCATCAGGTAAAAATTGAGGCGGAGTTTTTGTGACCCAAATGGTTTCAGCAACTTGTGAAACCTCAGCGAGTATTTGCGCGCCCGAATTCCCCCCACCCACCACGATGACTTTCTTATCTTTAAATGAATCTGCATTCAGGTAATGGGCTGAATGTAACTGCGTGCCTTGAAAGTTTTCCTGTCCCGGATAATCAGGAATAAACGGCTGGCGCCATGTCCCTGTTGCACTGACCACCACCTTGGCTCGCCAAAACTTTTCTCCAGCATATACGTCTAAATACTTTCCCTTCGATTCCACACGATCGACATGTACTGGACGAACAATCAAAAATTGATATCTCTGTTCATAAGCCGATAAATACTGGATCACCTCATTTCGTGTTGGATAGGTCTGTTCAGTGATGGGCATCATCCAACCGGATAGAGAACTCCAGGTATTAGGAGAAAAAAGACGCAATGACTCCCAGGTATGCAGCCAGGCACCCCCCGCTTGATTTTGCTCATCCAATATAATGAATGGGATTTTCTTGCGCTTTAAAAAATAAGCGGTAGATAAAGCGGCCTGCCCACCACCGATAATGATCACATCAGTTTCAGTCTGTTTCTGGTTCAAAGCCTTCACCTTTTCCTTATTTATCTCTGACTTCTTTAATGTAAAAACCCAATCATGAAGACTGGGTTTTTACAATATTCATTGTACCTTTAACAGCACTTCATCGGTACAGCATAAAAGTGTTACTGACCTGGCAATGAGGCGCAGTATTTAATACCATCCAGCATTTATAAACTGCGCTGATTTACACGCTTGGACAACTCTTCAGCCGATTCCTTGCGTTCAGAATAACGATCTGTCAGGTATTTGCTTTGTCCACGAGTCAGTAGGGTGAACTTAAATAACTCTTCCATCACATCCACAATCCGGTCATAGAAAGCCGAAGGTTTCATTCGTCCATCTTCTTCAAACTCCAAAAAAGCTTTTGGAACTGAAGACTGATTTGGAATGGTGATCATCCGCATCCACCGCCCCAAAATACGCATCTGGTTCAGGCTGTTAAATGACTGTGATCCGCCACTGACTTGCATCAAGGCAAGAGTTTTACCTTGGGTAGCACGGATTGCCCCTCCTGCCAGTGGAATCCAGTCGATTTGAGATTTAAAGATTGAACTCATAGAACCATGGCGTTCAGGTGAACACCAGACCATGCCTTCTGACCATGCTAAAAGCTCATGCAGTTCTTTTACTTTTGGATGCTCAGTATCCGCATCTTCTGGTAAAGGAAGCCCTTTAGGATGAAAGATTTTTATTTCCGCCCCAAAATGCTCAAGGATTCGACCGGCTTCAAGAACTGCAAGGCGACTGTAAGAACGTTCTCGATTAGAGCCATACAGCAGCAAAATTCGCGGAGGATGAGCAAGTTCTTTGGCTTGAACTTTTTCAAAGGTGGGTTGCTCAAGAAGATTTAGATCTACATTTGGGAGATTCATAGAGTTAGGCCTCTTTAAAAACTTTCTTTCTCAGCCAGAGTGAAACACTCACCAAGGCAATCAACACAGGAACTTCGACCAGTGGGCCAATAATCGTGGTAAAAGCAACAGGCGAAGCGATACCAAAAGTTGCAATCGCTACTGCAAGTGATAATTCAAAATTATTCCCCGCTGCGGTAAATGCAATTGCTGTGGTCTTAGGATAGTCATTGCCCATCCATTTACTCATAAAGAAGCTGATGAAGAACATTAAAACGAAGTAAATGGTTAAAGGAATCGCGATGCGTAAAACTTCAAGCGGAAGACTCACGACATCACCGCCTTTTAGGCTAAACATGGCCAGAATGGTGAACAGCAAAGCCATTAAACTCAGCGGACTGATTTTCGGAATGAACTTGGTTTCATACCATTCCACGCCTTTCTGTTTCACCAAAATCCATCGCGTTAAGAAACCTAATAAGAACGGAATACCAAGATAAACCAGAACAGCATGGGTGATGGTCCAGAAATCGACATTAATGACCTGCGAAGCGACACCAAAATAGGGTGGAAGGAAGGTCAGGAATAACCAGGCATAGGTACTGAAAAATAGAATCTGGAAGATGCTGTTAAAGGCAACTAATGCTGCAACATATTGATTATCACCACAGGCCAAGCCATTCCACACCAGAACCATGGCAATACATCGAGCAAGACCAATCAGGATGACACCGGTCATATATTCTGGATAACTATGTAAAAATATGATTGCCAGGGCAAACATGAGTACTGGCGCGATCAGCCAGTTTTGTACTAAGGACAAAGTAAGGGTTTTCTTATCCTTAAACACTTGTGGCAAAGTCGCATAGTTCACTTTTGCCAGTGGTGGATACATCATTAGAATAAGACCAATCGCGATTGGAATATTCACTGAATCAATGCTTAATTTATCGAGTGCGACAGAAGCCTGAGGAAAGAAGTTTCCGATGGCAATGCCTAAGGCCATGGCAATAAAAATCCATAGCGTCAGGTTGCGATCTAAAAAAGATAAGCGTTTTTCAGACATTTCACTTACTCAACGTTCGAAATTTGATTAATTGCTGCAATCAATTCTGAGCGAGATAGTTTATCTACATTAAGTTTAAATAAAGCATCTAAGCGACGATTGATATGTTCAACAGTGCTCATAAAGGCTTTCATTTTTTCTTCTTTATTCACGTCTAAGTGTGAAGGATCAGCCAAGCCCCAATGTGCCTTGATTGCTCCACCCAAATAAAGTGGACATGCTTCTTGAGCAGCAGAATCACATACTGTGATCACAACATCAGGTTGATATTGTTCACAATCATTAATCGTTTTACTCCATAAACCTTCGGTAGATAATCCTAAGTTTTCAAGGGTTTCTAAAGTTAGCGGGTGAACTTGACCTGAAGGCTTACTCCCAGCGCTATAGGCTTTCCAACCTTCTGGTGCTCGGCTATTAAACAAAACTTCAGACAAAATGCTACGGCAGCTATTTCCAGTACATAAAAATAAAAATTTCATTGAATTACTCACAATAACTATTTACAGAAAGGGGGTGTTGATCATCCAGCTTTGATTGAGATTGAACCGTCTTCAAAATATCTAAAATTTCATAACACCAGTTGGCCAATTTTGGATTGATACTGTAGTAAACCCATTGGCCTTGTCTGCGATCTTGAAGTAGCCCTGAAGCACGTAAAAGGGCTAAATGTCTTGAAATTTTCGGTTGACTGAGTTGTAGTTTTTCAGTCAAATCACATACACATAGTTCTTTATTTTCAACAATTAATGTCACTATATTGAGACGTGTTTCATCTGATAAGCATTTAAAAAAATTAACTTGATCCATATAAATCTCCTTCACATTCTTTCCATTCAAGAGATGAGAAAGTACTATTTAATTCTTTGGCCATTTTCATCAATAATTTTTTCACCATCTTCTTTGCTAAATGCGCCTTTCTGAGGAAACGGGAGAATATCCAAAACAACTTCAGAAGGACGACACAAACGTGTACCTAAATCCGTAACAACGAATGGGCGGTTAATCAAAATAGGATGTTGAAGCATAAAATTTAAAAGCTGTTCATCAGACCAATCTTCCCGAACAATTTCTAAATCAGAATATGGAGGTACATTTTTACGAATTGCTTCTCTAACACTTAAACCAGCACTACGAATAAGTTCAATTAATTCTGCTTTCGAAGGTGGGGTAATTAGATATTCAATAACGATTGGTTCAATTCCTGCATTTTGAATTAAAGCTAAGGTATTCCTTGATGTACCACACTCAGGATTGTGATAAATCTTTATGGTCGAGAACATTTTGACTAACACTGCTATTAGAAACTCAGATATACTTATATACGTATTTCCACATATATGTAAATACGTATATTGATTTTATTTAAATTACTTAATGTCAATAAATGTATATATATTCTTGCAAATTCTTATGAGTGAGAAAAAACTCGTTATTTAAATATGTAAATTTAGAGTATACCCTAAAGTTACAATCTGAAAGTTCATGAAATTATGTATCATTTAAATGATTTTTAATCATAAGTAACATGTAACTTTAGTGTTAAAGATTTATAATTTACGAAATTGTTCATTTTTATCCAATTGGGGCGTGAAAAAGTGAAAGGCCAAAAAGTAGGGTATGTCCGGGTAAGTTCTGTCGAGCAAAACACTGGACGTCAACTTGAAGGAATTGAGGTCGATCGGATTTTTGTTGACCGTGCTTCAGGTAAAAATACTGACCGACCTAAATTTCAGGAAATGTTGAACTATGTCCGGGAAGGGGACAGGGTGATTGTACATTCAATGGATCGTTTTGCGCGAAGCCTAAAAGATTTGGTCACTGAAGTAGATAAACTGGTCAAACGAGGAATCGCCATCCAGTTTGTAAAAGAAAATATTACTTTTACAGCCGAATCCACCCCGATGGATAATTTGATGCTTCAAATGATGGGTGCTTTTGCACAGTTCGAACGTGAGATCATTTTAGAGCGGCAAAAGGAAGGAATAAAACTCGCCTCTGCTCAGGGGAAGTACAAAGGTCGGGTGCATAAACTAAAGCCTGACCAAGCTGAAGCTTTACGACAAGCATGGAAGGAGGGGAAGTATCCATCGAAAATGGCATTAGGGAAAGCTTTTGGGATTAGTCGTCAGGCGGTATACCGATATTTACAAGTTAGTGAATAGCTTATTGGGATTAGCAACTAAATTTAGTTTAACTTATAAAAATCATGAAACACTGTTCGAATTTTAAGCGTGGAACATGAATAATCAATAAAAAGCCGCTCTGGTGTCCTATATTCCAGAACGGCTTGCTTTAATATAATGATATTTAAAGAGAAATATCAAGCATTACGTATAAGGTGTATTATGTTAATTTTAGAAAAACTAATTGATTCTTGAAAGTAAACAGGCTTCCATTATCAGATATTAAGAGGTCTCAAATTCTTTCTGATAATAGATTAACTAATACTTTTAATTCATCTCGTAATTGATTTAAGTTATCAAACTCAATGTTCTTGGTAAGCTCTTTAGGAATCTTTTCTGCTTCAGCAGATAAGTCTCGCCCTTTATCTTTTAATGAAATAAGAACTCGTCTTTCATCATTAGGATCACGTGATCGATTAATTAGACCAGATGTCTCCATTCTTTTTAATAGTGGGGTTAATGTTCCACTATCAAGATGTAAAATTTGTCCAAGATCACCCACACTTACACATTCTTTTTCCCACAAAACCAACATCACTAAATATTGAGGATAAGTGAGTCCGAGAGGTGTAAGAAAAGGGCGATAAGCTTTTACGATTAAATTAGATGCAGCATAAATAGGAAAACATAGTTGCTCATCTAAGCAAAGCTGATTCTTGGACATAGCTTTTTATTTGGTATAGACAGTGGTAGACACCTGTATATTACCTCGAATAGCATTGGAATAGGGACATACTTGATGCGTTTGTTCCACGATTTTCTCTGCATCAGCTTGTGAAATACCTGAAAGCGTGACATCTAAGTGTACTGTCAAGGCAAATCCACCATTGCCATTAGCAACCATTCCAACAGTACTCAGGACCTCTACATCGTTATCACGGATTTTATATTCTTTATTGCTACGAGTTACATGGATCACTGCATTTCCAAAGCATGCAGCATAGCCAGCTGCAAATAATTGTTCAGGATTCGTTGCATCACCTTTACCACCTAATTCTTTTGGCAAAGCCAATTTTAGTTCTAAGATACCATCTTCACTACGAATATTTCCTGAACGTCCACCGATTGCTTTAACCTGGGTAGAATAAAGATTACTCATTTTGATTACCTTTAAATAAATATATTGTGTAAAATATAATTGCACACAATTAAATATAGGTCAATTATTTTCCTTTGTTTTTTATTTAACATAATGGCGGTTATACGAAGTAGACTTGTAATGCAATTTGCATTACACTATTCCTAGTACATTAAATACTTGGGAAATATGATGGCTACTGTTAACTTCAGGGTCGATGAAGCCCTTAAAGAAAAATCTTATTCAATCCTTAAAGAGCAAGGTATTGCACCTACGGATTTCTTCACTAGTATTCTTGAGTATGTTGCTACGACTGGGAAACTGCCTGTCAAAAAAGCTTTGCTTTCGGAAGAAGATGAAGAATTATTAGCTCTTGTCCGTAAGCGCATTAATGATCCTAAAGAGATGTTTGAGGAAGTCACATTAGATGACTTATAAGCTTTTACGTCACAAGGACTTTACAGCAGAATGGGAAAAACTCCCTGTTGCTATACGAGATCAATTTAAAAAGAAACTAGCCAAAGTCATAGAGCAGCCACATATTCCAAAGAATATGCTTAGAGGCGATCAGAGGTGGATCAGGAAATTTGAACAACACTTATAAGTGATATTTTGCTCCCCAAATGATGTTATAAACATCAATATATGGAGTATTTTATGACACGTAGACCAAGAAGAAATCATTCAAATGACTTTAAAGCTAAGGTAGCACTTGCTGCGATTAAAGCAGAAAAAACTGAACCGTACCGGGTTTGTCGGAGACTTTTTTATTTAAGTTAGGCCACCTGACCTAACGGGTTAATCTTATCATA
>NZ_JAHPRO010000038.1 GCF_025562455.1 Acinetobacter sp. WU_MDCI_Axc73 | reverse complement strand
TGGGTATTTTTATCTAATTTACAACGATTTATCTTCATTTTCATAGAGTAGCACTTCTGCTAATCTACTACAGCCCCATCATTTTTATATGTTGGTTTGATATGCATCACTTTACCTGCAAGTGCTTACGCCGATTCAAAATATTTTAGCCTGAAAAGTGATGAGGGCTTTAAGCGATTTTCAGTTTCTGCGGGATGGTTGCATACCATGCCACAAGGTGCCGTGACTTCCATGGATGTCATTTCAGCAGCTAAAAGTGGCACCTATCGAGTGGGGGATGTGTCCAAGTCAGTTGTGGCTGATGCTGCTGTACGTGAATCTAATCCTGCATTATATGACACCATCATGTCCTTCCCTGCTGATGTCGTTCCAGCAGCAGTCACTGGTTCAGTTCAGGTCGATAGCCTAGCAAGCTGGACAAATCATGGGACAGGGTTAGAGGCGACAAAAGGGGATGCCTTTGGAATGATGTTTAATTATCATTTTACCGATAATTTATCACTGCAAATAAAAGGTGGTATTCCACCTAAAGTACGTATTAAGGGAGTTGGTACAACATACTCACCGTTACGTGGTACAAATATCACGCCACTGGGTGATATTGAGCTAAAACGGGACACGTATATTACCAATTTAGAGCAGGGAAGCAGTGCCTCTACAGCACGGGCGTGGCTACCCGCAGTTGAATTACATTATCAATTTGGTAAAACTGGAGAAAATAAATTAAGACCTTATGTTGGTGCAGGTCTAGTATACGCCCATTTTGGCAGTCTTAAATTGAATTCTGTAATTGAAGCTGAAGTTGCTGCTTCGGGACATATGATTCAGAATATCCTTGATGGTGAAGCAGGTCCTAGTATCGAGGGTAAACCGTCTTCCGCATCACCTGTAGTTAAAGTTAAGACTACAGATGTTTTTGCACCTGTTCTCACATTAGGGACAACCTATGATCTTAATTCAAATTGGTTTGTCGTTGGTTCGGTGTCATATATGCCGATGGATAGCAAGGCAAAAGTATATGTCAATGATGCTAATACTGGTCGTGAGCTAGTTTATACTGAAACACGGATTGATATTAATCCGATTGTCACATATTTGGGAATAGGCTATCGATTCTAATCGATAAAAAAGTTAAATTTTACAAAGGATCTTATAATATGAAGAAAATTCGTCATCTAGTTGTAGGGATATGTTATGGATGCCTAGTTCAAAATGTATCTGCAAAAATTTAGATTTATGTGTTTTTGATATCTGCAATAGGCTTTGTTGCACAAAGGCTTGAAAGGCAGAGCCACCCTAAGTGAGCCAAATTTAAGTGGCAACTTGGGTATGAGGGCGACCTAATTCTGTGAATTTATTCAAGACTGCTACGCGTGCATGAATCTCGTTCACCTGACTAGGGAAACTCCTTGATGTTAATTTATCGCCTAATAATTTGATGCAATGCATCTTGGTTTCAACCAAACTTCGGCGATGATAGCCAGACCAGTTTTTCCATATAGTCTTGCCCAAATGTTTAACTGTTCGAAGTAGTTCATTGCGTTCTAACGAGCTAATCTTTGTATCTTTCCAAGGTTTAGCATTTTTTCTGGGTGGGATTACTGCATGGTAATCCCCCCTAAAAATAATAGGATCTAAAAGTAGAATTTTCTCTTAAGATACGAGCAGGAGATTCTGCATGAAAACATCTAAATTTACTGACAGTCAGATCATGTCCATCTTGAAACAGGCAGAATCTGGCACACCTGTAGCGACCCTTTGCCGTGAACACGGCATGAGTAATGCTACCTTTTATAAATGGCGTGCCAAATATGGTGGTATGGATACATCATTAATGGCTCGACTGAAAGAGCTAGAAGCCGAAAATACCAGACTTAAAAAGATGTATGCGGAAGAGCGATTAAAGGCCGAAATCATCCAGGAAGCGATGGCAAAAAAGTGGTAAAGCCATCTTGCCGGCGTAAGATGGCACAACAGGCAGTTGCCCAGCATGCCATTAGTATTCGTTTGGCTTGTAAAGCATTTGGCATTAGTGAAACCTGCTACCGCTATCAAGCCAAACTCAGCGATGACAATGCACTCATTGCTGAACAGCTCATTGAACTCACTGAGGAAAATTCCGATTGGGGCTTTGGTTTGTGCTTCTCGTATTTACGGCATGTTGAGAGTTGCTGCTGGAATCACAAGCGGGTTTACCGCATTTACTGTGAGTTGGCACTGAATCTGCGTATTAAACCGAGAAGAAGACTAAAACGGCATGCGCCTGAACCATTGAAAGAACCAATCCGAGAAAATCAGGTTTGGTCATTAGATTTTATGCATGATCAGCTTTCCGATGGTCGCAAGTTTCGATTATTGAATGTGATTGATGATTACCGCCGCGAAGGCCTAGCCATTGAAGCAGGGTTCTCATTGCCCACAATCAGGGTTATTCGTACGTTGAATCAATTGCTGGAGTGGAGAGAAAAACCGTTAGTGATCCGATGCGATAATGGTCCCGAATTTATCAGTCACGAATTTGTGCGCTGGGCTACTGAGTACGGTATTCGTATTGAATATATTCAACCGGGTAAGCCCCAGCAGAATGCGTATATTGAACGCTATAATCGGACCATACGTTATAGTTGGCTGAGCAAGCATTTATTTGATACTTTGGATGAAGTACAAGATTATGCAACAAACTGGTTGTGGCATTACAACCATGAAAGACCACATCAAGCTAACAAAGGAAAGCCACCTCTAATGGCTGCTTAACCTCTACTTTTAACTTCGGTTATTTATGGGAGGATTACCGTAAGAAGTCCATCTTCACTCCAAAACATTGCTACAATTTTTTTCCAATAAATGTTTGTAGCTATCTTCTGTTTTTCGGAATACCCATTGAGGCCTAAAGATAATTTTAATCTATGGAACATGCATGCAATCCAACAGCATGTATAAATTACATCACGTTTAACAAAAGTATTTGGATTTTTTTTTGATAAAGATTCATGGACTAAGTTTACATGCGCTAGTGAAGCTTTCATATTTGGATGATCTGGACCAAATTCAAACCAAAACCAGAAATGTTGTAAAGTGTCATCTGCCCTTTTTTGCGGCTGTTTAACCGCTTTTTTGGTTGACACACCCATTACGATACTACCCTCAGGAGGCTGAGTAAACGCTGGAATACCAAGGGTATAAATAAGATTCATCACAAAATCATCGATATAATAATTTGTAGATAATCTCCAAATCTCGGCATAATCCACTGCTGGATCAAGGCTTTCGATGGCCTGACTGATCCACTTATAATCTTTTTTATGATCGTAATCATTAACTAAATGATCAGCATGATTTTCCATAGTAAAATTCCTTTTTTAATTACATTCTAGAGAGTTCATCCTTATTAATTAGTAAATTAACTTTGGACATTACTCTGATTTAGCAATTTTTCGATAATTTTCCTCGCTCTATTTGCAGCAACATCGACATGAATATCTATATCTGATCGATTAGGAAATTTTTGCATATTTAGATACTGTTGATGGATGACTTCTCTGTCTTCATCAAAAGTAAGAATGGTTTGCTGAATTACTTTCTCTTTAATTTCTTCTTTCTTAGAGTCATCAAAGGGATTTGTAGCCATCGTCCAAAAATAATGACATGTATTTTCAGTTTCAGGTGTTATACCGTGGAATCCTCTCATATGAAAACCACCTTTACTATCATCTTCAAGTGACTCACTACTTACATTTACAGCACCAGTCCAAATGAGAATGTGAGAAACATTGAATGAATAGCCACCGATTTTGTAGACACCTTTTAGTTAGATATGGACTGCCACCACTCTCCTAGACAAATTTCGTCTATTCTTTTTGCATAGGAGAGAACATTATGAGTGGACAACGATACACCCCAGAATTTAAAGAAGAAGCTGTTAAATTGATTACTGAACGTGGATATTCTGTCACTGATGTGGCAGAACGTTTAGGTGTATCACAGCACAGCATTTATAAATGGCTAAAGGCCGTACAGCCTTTACGCAACAACCCTGATGAACATGAACTACTCGAAGCAAAGAAAGAGATCCTTCGTCTTAAAAGTCAGCTTAAGCAAACTGAAGAAGAGCGGGATATCTTAAAAAAGGCCGCAAGGTACTTTGCAAGCCTGCCCGAGTAAAGTATCAGTTTATCCTTGAGTACAGCCATCAATTTAAGATTAAGACGATGTGTCGGGTTCTTAAGATTGCTCGTGCTGGCTATTATGCCTGGCTACATGAACCCGAATCAGGCAGAACAATTGAAGACAAACGGTTATTACAACTGATCCGTTCTTCTTATGATGCCAGTTATGGTATCTATGGTTATCGTCGCATCACGCTGGATCTTAAAGAGCTAGGTGAAAGCTGTGGACCGAATCGTGTGCTGAAGATCATGAAGAACAATGGCATTGCCGCTGTTCGAGGATATAAGAAGCATAAAAGCTATGGTCGTGGTCGTCCTCAGATTGTGCCACCTAACCATTTAAATCGAGAATTTGTTGTAAACACACCTGATACCTCGTGGGTGACTGATATTACCTACATCCGCACTTGGCAAGGCTGGTTATATCTGGCTGTGGTTCTCGATTTATATTCAAGGAAAGTCATCGGTTGGTCAATGAAACCTACGCTTGCCAAGGATATCGTTTTGGATGCCCTTTTAATGGCGGTATGGCGACGCAGACCCAATGAACCTGTGATCATACACTCAGACCAAGGCTCACAATACAGTAGCGGAGACTGGCAGAAATTCTGTCAGAAGCATAATTTAGTTCCGAGTATGAGTCGTCGTGGAAACTGTTGGGACAATGCTGTTGCTGAATCCTTTTTTAGCAGCTTAAAGAAGGAAAGAATTAAAAAGAGGATCTATAAAACACGAGAAATGGCGCGTGCAGATGTATTTGATTATATCGAGATGTTTTACAATCGAATCAGGCGTCATTCGCATCTCGATGGGATGAGTCCAGAAGCCTTTGAGGCAGCTTCAAAATGAGGCCGTCTCGTGTCTAGGATACTGGGAGCAGTCCAGTGGATCGAAGTCTTGAAGCTAAACACGAAGATATTGTTATTGCCTTAATTGACAATGAGTTCACCGTTAAGCGGTTAATGGTTGAAGGTGATAAGTGTTGGCTTAAAGCAGAAAATCCAGATTATGACGATATTCACCTTAATGATTGCCAAGAATTATTAATATGGGGTGTAGTGACATTTGTCATTAAGCCATTTAGGAAACATAAATAATCTAATCCTATTGGTCTAATCTACATGGAAAATCAAAATAAGATCTTTGCTTTAGTAGACATTAATAACTGTTATGTAAGTTGTGAACGTGTCTTTAATCCAAGTCTAAATAATAAGCCAGTAATCGTATTGTCTAATAATGACGGTTGTGCTGTGGCTCGTTCACAAGAAGTTAAAGACTTAGGCATAAAGATGGGCGTACCTTTTTTTCAACTCAAGGATCTTGTAGAGCAGCACAACATTACAGTCCTTTCGAGTAATTATGCTCTATATGCGGAAATGTCCCGTAGATTTATAAAAGTCCTAGCTGAATTTGTTACACCTCAAGAACAAGAAATTTATTCGATTGACGAATGCTTTTTAGATCTAACTGCTTATGCTTCAAATTATGATCTAACTGCTTATGCTCATTTAATTCTGGATCGGCTCACACGTTGGCTAGGTTTGCCAGCCTGTATTGGAATTGGTCGGACTAAAACAGAAGCAAAACTGGCTAATCATATCGCTAAAAAGAATAGTTATTTAAAAGGTGTATGTAACCTTGTTTCAATGGACTATTGTTCAATTGAGGGCTTATATCAGTCTATAGAAGTTAGTGAAGTATGGGGTATTGGTAGAAAGCATACTAAAAAGCTGAATAGCCTAAGCGTAAATACAGTTCTAGATTTTGTCTGTTCTTCCCCCTTAATAATTAGAGATCAATTTTCTATAGTCATGCACAGAACATTATTAGAATTACAGGGAATCTCTTGTATTGAAATTGAGCAAAGTCCTAAAGCAAAAAAACAAATAATAGCAAGCCGTTCCTTTGGCCAGAAAGTTTATAGCCGTGAGGATCTTAAAGAAGCAATTACGCTTTATGTTCAGGATGCCGTAAGCCGTTTAAGGAGTGAAAATTTACTATGTGGCTGTATTATTAGTTTTGTGCAATCTAATCCATTTGATAGTTCTGAGCGTTTTTATAATAAATCTTTGTCTTATGCTTTACCCGATCCATCTGACAATAGTTTATTACTTTCTAAAATTGGCACGAAAAGTAACATAAATACAAAAAGAGTAAATGCTCAACTACGGTTGTAAAATGAACTGAAAAGTTAAAAAATATACTTGTGTAGAGTAAAAACACTAAAAAAAAATATTAATTTTATGATTTATATGGATTTATTTTTAAATGCTGAGTGGCTGATTGAATATTATGCAAAATGTTTAAGTGTTTATTTGTTGCTCAAATGAATCACAAGTGTATAAAAAAGAGCGTAGATGTCATTGTTGAAAAAGAAAAAACCATCTTTACAGATGGTTTTTTCAGCATTAATAATTAGAATTTGTAGCCCATTTTTAGGCCGTATGCGATTGCATGGTTATCTTTGAATTCTGCTACATAACCTGCTGTATCAAACTGAGCGCCAGTTTGGGCTTTAGCATCACCTAACCAAAAGTATTTCACGCCGCCAGCAATGAAAGTTTGTGGTGTTGGGCTAAATTGAGCACCTAAACCTACATTCCAATAACCTTCTGTTGGACCTAGCGTGTCTACAGGATTACCTGCACCAGAGTCCCAACCTACAGAAACGTTACCTGCCCATTGATCATTTAACTTACGTCCAACACCTACTGTTGCAGAAATTTGGTCGTCAGTATATGCAACAAGATCAAATTCAGGCTTACCACTTTGACTTTGTACAAGTGCATTTTTACTTGCTAAACCAAACTTATAAGGTTGAATAGAGAAATTTGACCAATCAACCCAACGAACATTAGCAAAAGCAACTGTATTTGCCATGATGCCTGTTTGGAAATCTAGGTTTACAGATTGTGGGGTCGTGATATCTGTATTTAGAGAAGGTGCTGCATTTAAACCAGCAAATAGACCAGCTGAATTAAAACTTTCTTTAACATTTACAGAGTGCTCAATTTCAGAGCGATATGTAACAGATGCTTTTAATGCAATATCAGGAATTTGAAAAGCCGCACCAGCTAACCAGCCAATATCACCAGTTTCTTTAATACTTGCATTATAGCCACCAAAAGTAGCACTTCCATCGTATGCTAAGCCACGAAGTTGAACATCACCTTCAATGGTTTGATAAACAGGACCAGCATAGAAATTAAAGTTTTCAGTTGGTTGGTAGCCAAATATCATTGAAATACTTTGTGACTTTACTTCAACTTCAGTTGGCTCGGTACCATTATGAAATAATCCTGACCCATTTAGCGCTAAAGCTGAATCAGTAGTTGAATACGTAGCATCAGCACCAAATGGCTGATCGTAAAGTAAACCAAACGAGAAGTGATCAGTAACTTGTAGTTTTAGTGCCGCGCTAGGGAAGTAATAATCATCACCCATGTCAGATAGTGATGAGCCATTAGCATTAGCTTTACCAGATACATCTGGATCTAATACAGAAATACCTGCTTCAAAATAGTTACCAGGTTGCAAGAATGCAGAGATTGACTGACCTGAACGATCTAGAGCAGCGGCAAATGCCCCCGTCATTGGTACAGTTGCTAAAATCATTGCTGTCGTTAATGTCTTTAATTTCATTCTACGTCTTTCCTTGAGGTGCAAATGTTTGTTGCTCATTTTGTGTTTTTTCATGATGCTCGATCACCTTTTCACCAAATTCGACCACTTTAATATCGGTGAAATATCGGCTTTAAACTTGACAATAAATCATGAGCATAGTCGCTTGAAGTCAAGTTGCTCTTTTTTTTCTTTTATAAGATCAGCTCAAAGTCTGGGACTCCGCACCCAAGATCAGCATGAAAAGGAGTACAACATGAGCGTCCAACAAAATGAATATTTAAGCATTCAACAACTCTACGAATTGGCAAAAAAAGCCATGCAAACCTATCCAGCATGCTATCAAGGCGAGATCAAATTACTCTGCCAATCTGAAAATGCCACCTTTGTTGTGAAAACCGCTCAACAACAATATGCACTACGCATTCATCGTCCCAATTATCATTCCAAACAACAAATCGAAAGTGAACTAGCATGGTTAGATGCGTTAAATGCGCATGGCATCGCGGTGCCGATTGCCATTGCCGACTGTCATGGAGATAAAGTCCAAACATTGGCACTCAGTCCAGATATTTCAAGGCATGCAGTGCTCTTTCATTGGGTGAAAGGTGTAATGCCTACAGCAGATAATGTCGATCCATGTGATTTTAAGCAGTTGGGTGAAATCACAGCACAACTGCACCTGCACAGTAAAACATGGGAGATGCCAGCCTACTTCCAACGTATTGTTTGGGATCATGAAAGTATGGTTTTTGCCGATGGACATTGGGGTGACTGGCGTCATGCCCCACAGTTAAAATCGGTAGATCATGCCGTGATTGATGAGGCAATTTGCCGTGTTGCCACCGAGCTAAATCAATTTGGGAAGTCCAAAGATCACTATGGGCTGATCCATGCTGACCTCAGACTGACCAATCTGTTGTTGAATGAAAAAAAGGTTGGTGTGATTGATTTTGACGACTGCGGCATGGGCTGGTTTATGCATGACTTAGCTGCAGCAATTAGTTTTAATGAACACTATACTGCTGCACCCAAGTGGGTCGAACAATGGTTGAATGGTTATGAAAAAATTGGGCATGTGAGTGCAGAAGAGTATGCGTTGGTTCCCACCTTTATTATGCAACGTAGAATCCAATTGATGGCTTGGTTCGGTTCACATGCCTATACCGACATGGCCAAAAGTTTGGGAGCTCAATGGTCGGATGAAACTGTGCGACTTTGCAAAAAATATCTTAACAACCAAATTCCAGCAGGTATATAAAAAAATACCTGTAGGCAGAAGCAAACCGTAAAGCATTGAATGGCATAGCTCTTGCTTAATTTAGAACAATAACGGTTCTGTATTAAAAGAGGCTATGCATGATTCAATTTAATCCTCTCTCCATCAACGCTCAAGACATCAGCAACCAAGGCATTTTATCAGCTGCCGCGACAGGCCTAAGTGACTTTATTCTGCATAAAGGTGCCGATGTCGATCGCATTTTTGGGATCAGTGGTATTAATCCTGAATTATTGCTCAGCCCCACCCTCAGTTTGCAACTCACCAATTATTGCGAAGTCTTGGAACAATCCGCAAAACTATCACATTGCGATAATTTCGGACTGCATTATGGACAGCAATTTCATCCCAAAGCTTTAGGACTGATTGGCTATATTGGTTTATGTTCAGCATCGCTGGAAGATGCATTAAAGAACATGACCTCACATTTTAATCTGCATCAAAAAGATACTTTATGCCGTATGGTTGAAGTCAATGATGCCTATCGTTTCGACTACCAAGTCCAGCATGGTGCAATTTTATCGCGACGACAAGATGCCGAACTCACAGTGGGCATGTTTATGAATGTAATTCGTGAAGTCTTGGGCACACACTATTCACCACGCGAAATTCATTTTGAACACCCACGTCCCGAGTTTTGGCAAGAACACAGTAAACTGTTTAATGCATCAGTGTTTTTTGATCAGCCATTCAATTCAATTTTGATTGCCAAATCAGACCTTAAAACCGCAATGCCACAGTCGGACCCGTTGCTGCTCACCATGATGCTCGACACTTTAAAAATTCTGAATACGCAATCGCAGTCACAAAGTTTAACCAATCAAGTCCGTGCACACATTCAGCAAGATTTGATTCATGGTGAACCCAACTTGGAAAAAGTTGCACTAGATTTACATATGAGTCCATGTACCTTATCACGGCGCTTAAAATCACACGACATCACCTTTACTCAACTAATTGATCAAGTTCGTTATGAACTGGCCAAACACTATATTCAACAGAAGAATTTACCGATTTCTGAAGTAGCATTTTTATTAGGCTATTCCGAAGTCAGTGCCTTTTCCCGTGCATTCAAGCGTTGGTTTGGCTGTACACCACGCCAATTACGACATTAAGTGGTAAGACATCAATAAAAAAGAAACCCCGCTCATTGAGCGGGGTTAAATATGTATGACATTTAAGTTTATTTTTGCAGTTTACTTAAGGCTTGATCCAATGCTCCAACCAACCAATCAATATCCTTTTCTTGGAACACCAATGGTGGACGTAACTTCAAGACATTGCCATATGGTCCCGCAACAGAGGTCAGCACACGATGCGTATTACGCAATTCTTCAATCAAATCCAGTGCCAGAGCTTTATCAGGCATTTTGGTGAAACGATCTTGTACCAATTCGAAACCAATAAATAAACCAGCACCACGCACATCACCAACACAGTCATACTTTTCCATCAGCTTACGCAATTCTGTCAAAAGTAGACCACCAAGGCGCTGACTATGGGCTTGTAACTCTTCTTCTTGAATAGTTTTCAGCACGGCCTGCGCCGCTGCCATCGCCACAGGATTCCCCCCAAAGGTATTGAAATAAGGGATTTTTTGACTAAACGCAGACAACACATGATCTTTCGCGAGTAAACCTGATACTGGAATACCATTGCCCATCGGCTTGCCTGTGGTAATGATGTCGGGCACCACACCATGACGCCCAAAACCCCAAAAAGAATCGCCTGTACGAGCAAAACCAGGCTGTACTTCATCAGCAATGAAAATACCACCATTGGCATGCACTACATCCACTGCTTTTTTCAGGAAACCAATAGGATTTGGTATTACCCCGTCTGATGAAAAAATGGAATCGGCTAAGAAGCCTGCAAACTTGATGCCATTGGCATTCATATCATCAATTTGTGCTTGAATTTGCGCGGCGAACCAGTCACCTAAATCTTCACCCTCAAAACGATATTGATCAGGTGCTGCCACCAAACGAGTTGTAGCAGCTAAGGTCTGTCCTGTACCAAGCGCAGGCGAACAGCCCGAAGTAAGATCACTAGTACCATGATAGGCTTCTTGCGACACAATAATACCCGTACCACCACTGTATTCACGGGCAATACGAATGGCCAAATCATTCGCCTCAGAACCCGTACACATATACATGGCTTTGTTAATTTCAGTCGGTGTGGTCGCTAAAAGTTCGTCGGTATAATCTAAAATGCGCTCATGTAAATAACGAGTATGTGTATTCAACATTTGCATTTGTTCATTTACGGCATTGATTACCGCAGGATGGCAATGTCCTATACTAGCGACATTGTTATAAGCATCCAAGTATTGATTGCCTGCAGCATCCCAAAGGTATTGTCCTTGCCCTTTTACAAGATGCACTGGGTTTCGATAAAACAAGCGGTAAGATTCACCTAAATTTTGGCTACGTCGATCGGTCAGTTTTCGGGTTTCAGAATCTAGTGCACTCGCATGCTCGGCACGGAAGCTATTGGTATCCATAATGGTAGATCGCGTATTCATCTACTATTCCTCTCTCACAAACTGTTTTTTAGTGCATTTGAATGATTTTTATATTGCACACTGCTCATTTTAAAGACTTGACTTTAGAGCGCGATATGTAATTTTTGAAGTCAAATCTTATAAGATAATTTCTTCACAATACGAGTGATAGGATATCTATCTGAGCACTTTTATTATGAAAAGTGAATAAATAGCCTTTAAATGAATTCGCTAAAGAAGAGAGGTGGTCCCACATGTTTGAACAACTAAAAGCTTATTTATAAGTGATATTCTGCTCTAGTTAAGCTACCTTATTTTGTTGTGGTAGCTGGTCATAGTAAAACTCATCTGGGGTCATTTTGTCCAGAGAGGGCGTTCAAAATTCTGTGTCAGTAAATTTGACTAGATTTTAATTATATCATCTAATCGACCTTCAAAGTAAATGGATAATTGAGTAATCGTTTGTCCCCATTCCTGAATAGGCATTGTCCATTTTTCTGATGCCTGTTGAATACCAATATACAGTAATTTCATCAGACTATCCTCATTGGGGAAAGCTCCTTTGGTTTTGGTTAGTTTACGGAATTGACGATGTACGGCTTCAACGGCATTGGTGGTGTAAATCGGCTTCCTAATCGCTTTAGGATATTTGACATAGGCGGATAGTAGATGCCATTTGGTACGCCACGACTGAATGACCACACCATATTTTTCGCCCCATTTTGCTTCTAGCTCATCCAGTGCTACTTCTGCCGCTCCTTTGGTATCAGCACGGTAAATTGGCTTTAAATCAGCCATAAATGGCTTCTGATCTTTACTGGCAACATAGCGTAAGGAATTACGGATTTGATGAACGATACACAGTTGTATTTCTGTTTGAGGGTAAATCGCTGCTATGGCTTCGGGGAAACCTTTTAGTCCATCTACACAGGCAATCAGAATATCCTGAACACCACGATTTTGTAGGTCTGTCAGTACACTAAGCCAATGGTTCGCCCCTTCGCTTTCCGATAAATGCAAGCCGAGTAGTTCCTTCTTACCTTCAACATTTAAAGCTAAAATGGTATAGATCGCTTTGCTCACATAAACACCTTTATCCTTCACTTTGTAATGTATGGCATCTAACCAAACAAAGGGATAAATTGTATCGAGTGGGCGTTGTTTCCATGCTTGTAACTGAGGGAGGAGCTTATCTGTAATATTGGTGATAGCACCATCTGAAATCTCCAATCCATACATATCAGCAACATGCTTTTGAATATCACGATAGCTCATACCAAGTGCATAGAGTGATATGATTTTATTGTCAATTTCTTCTGATAATTTGGTCTGGTTCTTTTTAACTAACTGTGGCTCAAATTCACCATTTCGATCTCTAGGGGTTTCAAGCTCAAATGAACCTGATGTAGATTTTACGGTCTTGCGAGTATAGCCATTGCGGCGATTACCTTGTTTCGGATTCGCTTCAATGTAATTCTCGATTTCTGCTTCAAGAGCAGCTTCGGTCAGTTGTTTAATTAAAGGGGTGAGTATGCCATTTTCTCCAGTCAGTGCTTGTCCTGACTGGAGTTGTTTTAAGGCTGTTTCAAAATCAAATGTAGTTGCCATAATGCATCATTCCTGTTTTTAACAGTTTAAGGAAATGACACAGTTTTTTGAACACTACCGTGCAAAATACTGGATAAAACGACCACCTATTCCTGTTCGTAACATACCAGTCATTCCTATTTCTTGAACCACTTGGATATGAGACAAAATCTCATATCCTTTTAACTGGTTACATAGCTAATTTTGCGGATACTAAACGATTCATACTTACACCACGTTCTGCTGCTTCTAATGCTAGTTTTTGATGAACCATTGATGGAACACGTACAGCAAAACGACCACTATATTTCTTCTCTGAAAGTGGCACTGGTACTTTTTCATTATTACTGATCATATCGGCTACAACCTCAGCAACAACATTAACAATACCTGAAAATGCTTTAGATTGATCTGCATCAAGCCAAGATAATGATGGAAATTCAGCACATTGTCCAACGTATTCATTATCTTCTGCTGACCACATAACACGGTAAGTATATTGCTTACTATCCATTTTCCACCTCACAATACGTTAAGTTTATCGAGTGCAGCCAAAACTTGCTTCACTTGGTATGGTTTAGCTTTCCCACCATCATCTTGAAGGTTTATACGAGGATCGCCTTGCCACGGTGTTTTAAATACGGTGTGACTACCACCTGTTTGTCTTGGCTCACCAAAATACTGTTTGCAAACCTTGATTAAATCCACAAAACGAATATTTTTTGGATTATTCCGCATTTGCTCTATGAGTTGATCAATATTAGCCATTAATATGCCCAATAATTCCAATCTCTAAATAGTATCTATAATGGTACTATTATTCAAGTGCTGATTTCACCATCACCATGTACAAGCCAAGACGGATTAACCTTTAGATACTCTGCTATTTCTCGAAGTTGATGGAAAGATGGTTCATGTTTACCTTGTATCCAATCTAATACAGGTTCAGCAGTTTCATATCCTAGTTGTTCAGCAATGTGTGTATATTTAATTTCTTTTACCTGTAATGAATTAAACAACTCTATTGCTTTAGTTAAGCGATTTGATAGTTCTTTCTTGCGATCAATAAGTTGATATTGGTTCAATACACTATTATTGTCTAATTTTTTAAAGTTAAAGCTATTTTCTAATCGTGCCACAATTTCAGCATTCATAGATCGTTTCAAGCCTTGAGCTTCATTTTCAATTTTTAACTTTAATGTTGTTGGTAATCTAAGTTTAAATTGTGTATCTAATGTTTGTGGTTTATTCATTTTCGGCTCATTACGAAAGGAACGACTGGTACGTTACGAACAAGAATGGGTGGTATGTTTATGCAGGAATATGCAACTAAGTGTAAGCCCAAAATAGAAATGTCTATATTCTCACCAATAAAAATGTCTAGTTTATGATGGCTTAAACATCATGGACTGGATATGAAATATAGA
>NZ_JAHPRO010000037.1 GCF_025562455.1 Acinetobacter sp. WU_MDCI_Axc73 | reverse complement strand
CTATGATAAGATTAACCCGTTAGGTCAGGTGGCCTAACTTAAATAAAAAAGTCTCCGACAAACCCGGTACGGTTCACATAGCTGTCTTTAACAAATTCACAGAATCTAGCTGCACTTATACCCAAGTTGTCACTTGAATTTAGCTCAATTAGGGTAGCGCTGTCTTTTAAACCTTTCTGTAATAAAGCGTGCGTAAGTCATATTTAATTAGATTCTGATATCATCTCTAATCACCAAATATCGTGCACTCAACCACGTAAGTGCCCATCGCACGGCGCTTAATGTGGCTTGTTGAGACATAATTCTAAAATAATTATATTTATTATGTTTCATCATCATCGGAAAAAACTGATGTTCTGTAAGGATTGAAAGCATAGATTCATCCTCTGCCTTAAAGTGCATCAATACTTTGGTTACATTACTTTCATACAACCATTTTTTTATTAACCAATTATAAGTTTCTGATTGGTTCTGTTCTAAATAATCAAATCGCTCTAAAATCTCTTGTGCAGAATTAAAATCTACAGCACTGAGTAATTCAGGCAAACGAGCTAACTTTCCTTGTGTCGATAATGGGTGTCTTCCTATATTTGAACCACGTTTACCTGACGGAATGTTTGCCATCGTAATCAAAGCTCTCTTCCAGGGCTCAATATCTAATCGTGGCTGCCCCTGCGCAGAAATAAGATACCGCTCAATATATTCAAACTTTTGAAATAATTCGTGTTTAATTAATTTTCCAGTCGAATTCCCTCTTTTTTTAGCATAGATGACCCACCTCTGACTTTGTCTTTTTTTGAGTACATATTTTTCAATGGTATCTCTCAACTCATATTTTAGATTACCATTTTGTTGATGAATCGCTTGGAAATGCCTGAATAAATTACTCCGACTCATGACTCGCTTAAAAAATGCAGTATGTAAATTGGGTTGCTGTTGTTGCATGCTATAGGCATAAGTAGCCAGAAATAAGATATGAACATAATGCTTTAATGTTGTCGATTCATGTAAATGTCCAAGCACTCGACTAATCGCCTTAATCCCTTGCCCAACCTGTCCTTCATTGCCTACTAGCGTATTAAATTGCTCATTCGATGGCATCCAAGTTTGTAGCCATGGCAGTTCTATTGTCAGCGCTTTAAAATCCACCACTGTTTGCAAACACTTTAAAGTATATGCACTTGCAAACGTATGTCTTAAATGATGTAAGCTGAGATCAACATCTCCAGTGACTTTCTTTAATATTTGAGATATTTGATTGAAAAAAGGCCTATGCTCACTGTCCTCATCAGACATTAATATCGAATATTTTTTATTCTTATAAATATCATCTAATCCCTTTTGAATCGTCTGACTTAATAAATTCATCGGAACAACACGTTCTGATCCAAGTGTTTTTAACTGATGCTCACCATAAGGACGAATTCGGAGCATATCCTCATCAATATCTAAGGGCCGTAAATGAAGTGTCTCTGAACGGCGTACACCCATCGCTGCAGATAAACGAAAATGACGCTGAATCTCTAGACGTAAAGCAGCATCACTCACCCCAGATTCTACAGATTGTAATATTTGAACGATCTGCTGCACTTCATTTTTTGCAAAAACTTTAGCACTTGCTTGATGCGCTGTACGATTGTGTAACTTTATACGATCATCATTTAACTGAATTAAAAAATCTCTAAAGCGATTCCACGCAGCGAGATGCTTGCGGTGTGGAAAATGCTCTTGCGTCAACTCCATCCATTTTTGAAATACATCTTCATCAATCTGGCTATCTTTTGTTAAGTCTTCTGAAAACCCCAATATACCTGCACTGACTATGGCCAAATGTAGATGAATTATATTTCGATTCTGTCGACTTAACTCTTCTGCATCACAGCGTAAAATCAACCATTGCACAAAGCACGTTAATAAATTGACTGAGTAGTGATTCGTTTTATTATTGGCAAGCTGTTTAAGCCAAATGCTTGATCTAGACTCACCTTTTAGTTGCTGAATCATCGCTAAAATATCAGACAAATTTAGTTGCTCATCGCCTATTTCTATTTCATTTTCTGGCTCAGTACTATCTAAACCTGTGGTTAATTTTTCATATTCGGATAAGCGTAATAATTCATTTATTGAAAGATCTTCAGTCAGGACTTGGCCTGCTATATAACCTGCAATTAACGGAGTGCTATTTAACATCACATTTTGCTGTAAAGCTTTCAACCATTGAGCCAACGATAGAGTTGACTTAAGCCCTATTTGTTTTAAATATGTATTAAAACACTTTTGCCAAGTCGTTCTTTGTTGATTTCTTGACTGTGCTAAAATCTCTTTTAATCGGGGCTGTAGATACTGTCGGTCTACTAAAATTAAAGTCGAGACATAAGGACTTAACAGTACTGTACGGCGTATCTTCGTCACAGATCTATCATTATTCACTGTCAGCTCAACGAGCCGACTATTCCCCATAGCGACTATATGTTGATCAGAAGCAATAAACTCCAACATCGCTTGTAAATGGCTCACTCTGCACAGTTGTGCATACATGGAGAGTACAACCAGCAAACGTCCTATTTCAATATCACAATTTTGATGTTCAGGTAAATGTTCTAAATCCTTCTGAATAAGATCAAGTAAGTTTTGTTCAATATAACACCATGTACTAAAACTATTTTCAGATGTCAGCCATGTACGATGAGCCTTTTGAGGAAGTTGAACGAATAAAGGAATTTTCGTTTTATCGCGAATATAAGCACAATATGCTTTGATCGCTTGTGGCAAATCAATGTTTGTATTTTTAGCTAAATGGGAAGCTAATACATGTCCAAGCTCGAAAGATACGTTTGGCTCAGGATTTTCCTCAAAAATCAACTGACAATAGGACTCATACTCTGAGTTTTCCAGCCATTCTTTTACATCATTTTCTGAATATTGTATTCTCGGCTTCGTCTCTGCTTGAACTGTTTTAATCTCTTTGGTTACAACAAATGTTGGAATATTCAGGTTTTTAAAAAAATCAAGACATTCGAAACCTAACTGTTTTTGCAGGTTTTCTTGTACATCAAGCCACTGTTGTTTAAATGTTGATACAGGAAATACTGATAACATATCCCATGGATAACGACCGCGTACCCAGTGCCCAAGTCCAGCATCCTTGAACCGTCCAGGTAACTGATTATTATCAGAGCGAACCAGCTTCCGTGCCCAATTTCTACCTAAACCTTCAATCTGATGAGGATCACAAAGTTGCAACGCATAAGATGATAAATCAACACGTGGTTCAACTTGATCCCCCAGCATTCTCATCAAACCACGTAAAACTTGAATCTGTTTGATAAATGCTGCCGTCAATGGCACATAACGATCGGTTGATTCATCTTGATGATGTTTATCTTGAATCAATGCCCAGCCTTGCTGACTTATCCACTTTGGAAAGGGTTGCTTAATCCCCCGTCCTGCAGTTGCAAGATTCATCCATAATTCTGTATACAACGTTAAGTTATCAAAGAGCGTCTGCCAATCTTTCTGTTCGGCAGCCTGATTTATTCTCTTCTTTATTCGTGTAATTTCATTTTGTATTTCAACAATCTTTATCCCAGTCGGGCTACCCACGCGTTCACTAGAAGAGTGCATATATTCAGGAATATCAATTTTTATCGTTCTTAAACAATCAGCCCATAACTGCTCAAGTTTCCTCTGTTCAAAAGATGCATAATGAATTAAGTTATCATAATTCCGACCGGATGCATTAGTCACTGCTTTAACGACAGCTAAATCACCTTGGCTATGCTCATATAACAACCGTGGAAGAAGATCTTTAATGCTTTTGAGGCTGATTTCTAACTCTTTCGGCACACTGTTAATAAGTCTTCTAACTTCGCGTTCAACTGCCGGTTGACGGGTTTTAATCGCAAGATTTTTGACTTGATTCACCAAATCATTGAGCTCACTTGGTAAAACCAAATGTAATTTCTTGGTCCATGGCACATGAAATTTAGACTCTTCTGGCTTTGTTTTGAGTGTCGGTGTGCCTGCTAAAACGCTCAATACGTATGCAGATAAAGTATGATCATACTGAATAGCAATATTATTCTGATCAGTATTTTGACTAAAACACGGCGCTGTTAATTCAGTAACCGAACGTCCAGTGAGTAAACTCAATATCAAAGCTAATTTTGCGCGTAAAATTAAGCTGGTATCAGCCTTAGATGGTTGACAGAGCCTAAACACATCTTGAATCGAATTTAATGACAATCGCCATTTGGTCCAAACTAAACCAGCATTTGTAGCTTCAACATGCTGAAAAATAGACTTAGATGCATAAAGCCCTCGAATTAAATCGGATTGTTCGGCCAAAAAAAATGTAAACAATGGCTCCAATGGTGTTTCATCTTCTTCAATCTCATCATCCTCAAATACTTCAGAGACTAGACCACGATGAATTTCATCTACATCCTCTAAAGGTTGGATAGCAATACTTAATGAGCCGTATCGTTGCAAGATCAGTTTTTGATGCTTTAACCCTATACGGTGTAAAAACTCTCGACGTTTTTTCTTATTTTTTAGTCGATTCTTTTGCCAAATTTGTGATAAAAAGAGCTTTAATGCATAAAAAACTTCATTTAATCGTTTGTCTTCAGAACCAGCGGACATCAAATGAATCAGTTGTTTCGGTCCGTTTTTAGTCAGTAATTTTTCGACTTGTTCTAAAATATCCTCATTACTTGGATCACCCAATAGCCTGATCGCTAAAAAGGCGTTATACACACGAGATCCTTTTTGATCTTTCAGCTTTATGCTTCCATCACCCTTTAAATAATGACTATAAAGCTTTAGAGTATGTACATTTTTTTGAAAGTGAAATATTTGCTCTAAAAACCAAATAATTACAGTATCAAAACGCTCATTATTTCGACTTAGTCCTGCTTGAATCAATAGCAAATCACAAATTCCACTGTCTCCAGTGTATGGACGTAATGGCGTGAGTTTATGTTTGTTTCTATCTGTTGTTTCTGAGAAAAAATGTGAATGTTGATCAGAATTCTGTAATGTACTAATTATCTTTAAAGTATTAAGCTCATTACGAAATATTGGTAATTCATGATCACCAATCAATGTGAAAATTCGCTGACAAATGACAACAATACCAGCTAAGCTATAATGTGCACGCAACAAAAATAATGCTTGGATAAGTTCTTGTTCTTCTATATTTTCATGCTGCTTCATCCATTCTATGAGCTGCTTAAAATAAATATTCATAAACTGCTCCTAAGACGATAGATCCATGCTTTCTTAAAGTCTGTTAAAGCTAAAGCAATTTCTGCGGTTGGTGCCACACAAACAATTTGCTGCTGATGTTTTTGATAAAGTTCCTCCAGTCGAGGTAAAAATACAAAAAAGTCAGCTATGTGAAAATAGGGTTGCACAGACTTGCCAAGCTCTTTTACTTTAATTTTTTCTAATGGCAAAAGCTTCTGGGCGATATAACCTGCTAAAATATTTTCGATTAAAAAAGTACCACTCACCACCGGTGGTGCCCAATCTACCAATTTTTGAACAAAGGAAATCGGTAGTTTTTTTAAAAAATGCTGTGTATGAAAAAATAAAGGCATTTCTTCTAGATCTAAATGCTTTAGTCGAAGTTCTTTTGCAACCACCATCTTATTCTGTGCTTTATCCACTTTAGCCCAGTGCCTTCTTTTCACACTGTTCTTTAGAGTTTTTACATTAAATAAATCCCGATCGACAGCAAGCAGCAACTTACGATATATCGCGAGCAGTAGTAATGCTTGATTCTTAATTTCTTCTGAAAACCTGCTCTTTTCCCCATTAAGTAACATCATTTTCAAAACTAAAACAGGGCATGGTTTTTTAAACCTGCCTTCAGATATTGTTAATGCATCAATGAGCAATGGTGTCATCATTTTTTCTGCAAGTTAAGTTATTTTTAGCGTTGAAATAATAGACTAACATAGTCCCAAAATAAATAAAATTAAATCAAACAAATTTAAGATTTAATAAGAAAATATTTGATTTATATAATTTATTTACTAACTTTATTTTTATATCAATTCATTAAAGTACGTGTATGACGTCGTCCTATATGATGCCCTTGACGATTCAACAAATCACGCATCATACGACTGCCTGCAAAAGGATATTGCATATGTAATTCATCAATACATCGCATCAGTTTCAGATCTGATGAGCTAACAGGTTTTGGGCGATAATAATAACAACCACGGGAGACTTTCAGCAGCTTAGCTTGCTTAGATACTGAAATCTGAAGTGAGTCGTCGATTAACTTTTGTGGTTGAAGCGGCCCAGTTTCTTCAACACACCTTCTAAAAAATCAATTTCTAATGCCTGCTCACCGATTTTTGCATGTAACTTTTTAAGATCAATGGGGGGTTCTGATGGAGCTTTTGATTGATCGAAAGCTTGCGAGGAAGCTGAGATCAATTGATTTTTCCAGTCAATAATTTGGTTTTGATGAACATCAAATTCAGCACTCAATTCAGCAAGTGTTTTTTCTGCTTTAATCGCAGCAAGTGCTACCTTAGCTTTAAAATCATTTGAATGATTTCTTCTTGGTCTACGTGCCATAAAATACTCCATATATTGATGTTTATAACATCATTTGAGGAGCAAAATATCACTTATAGCTGTTGTTCAAATTTCCTGATCCACCTCTGAGGTGCTATAGACAATAGATTTTCACTGGAATATTTTTTTCAAACACGATATAGAATATTACGTCTATGTAGATACTAAGCTGTTTTTAAAAAATCAGAGATGGTCACATCTAAAACTATCAGCCAATCACACAGTCCAGCACCATCCATCTTCCAACACAGCAAGAATCTTGTGAAACGAAAGACCAGCTGCAAATCGAACTGGAACGTGTAGAAAACAGTATTGTTCAACTCAATCACGAAATCAGTATTTACCAACGCTATGCCGATCAATTCCCACGGCTGTCGAATGCTCTTCATTATTCCTGCATGAATCACAGCCAAAATAATTTAGAACTACTCGAATGTGAAACGTAAGAGTCTATATGTACATATCGTTCATTTGTGGCAAATGAGAACCTCAACTAAAACGATCTCGTGTCCTTTAGAATGTTTGCGTAGCAGTCATGCTTATAGTGTGACTTTTGATAATGGTAAGGAGTTTTCAGAGCATAGTAGGATAACAGATGCATGCATAGACACTTACTTTGTGGATCCATAAAAGTCTAATCAACGCGCTAAAAATGAAAATACGAATGAATATTTGCCAAAATCCTTATCGTTTGATGATGTATCAAAAGAGCGAATAGAATAGATAGAGTTTGGTCTAAATAATCGTCCTAGAAAGATACTATGTTGGTATACACTCAGTGAAGTGATCGCTGGTTTTTATAGTGTTGCACTTGTTGCTTCAATTCGTCTTATTTAAAATTTTATTAAAAAATTAAATTAAAGGTTTATAAGTATTTATATATGTTTATATATATTTAATAAGGTTTATAAGGATATTTTTATATTTAAATTCAATTGGTTATTCATTAATAACCATACGTTTTGTCCGTTCAACCATACGTTTTGTCCGTTCAACCATACGTTTTGTCCGTTCAACCATACGTTTTGTCCGTTCAACCATACGTTTTGTCCGATAACCATACGTTTTGTCTCAATTTATCCACAAAATTATCAATAGTAAAAATTCTCTTAAAGTGAATATACAAATATTCATTGCAGTTAGCACAATAAAAACTATAACCATGAATTTTTTCTATTCCAAATAAATGATGATGTTTTAAGCACTATCAATACGTTTTGTCCGATGTACATGCTTTTTTATTGAAGATTGGTTTTTCTTTCTATTGATATATTGGATTATTTTACTTATTTTTTTTATTGTAATGACATTAAAAGCATTTAATAGCAATGCTTTGAGCTTATTTGAATTTTATTTTTGATATAACCATACGTTTTGTCCTGTTCTCATTATTTATTAGATTATATGAAATGACCATACGTTTTGTCCGTTGTTGATAATTTTATTAAATATCTGTGAATAACCATACGTTTTGTCCGTAAGCTAAAAGATATATTTTTATTGATCTGTTTGCTTTCATTGTTGATTTCAATACAAAATGTTATTAATGTATGGTTATAAAATTGTAACCACGGAGTTTGGTTTGAAAAGTACAGAATTAATAAAGCCTTCTTCTCGTCGTGTTCAATACACTGATTTAGTGGCTACACGTAATGATATGACCACTGCAAATTACAGTTATGAAGCTAATGAAGAAAAGCTAGTGTACTGTGCTATGGTTGCTGTGCGCAAAAATGAACTAAATAAAAATATGCGCTTTGATCCAGATGAGTTAATTACGATTAGTGCAGCTAATTTTGGTGAATTGATTTCAGAAAAAGATTTAGATAAAGATGTTGTCACAGCAAGTGAGCTATATGAAATTCATCGGTATGGTGAAAAGGCCTTGCAGCGTGTTTATGATAGTTATAAGCCTAAGGTAATGTTGATCAAGAAAAAAGATGATCCTACACCAATTAAGGTACCAATGATTATTTATTGTCATTATAGTAAAGAAACTAAATGCATGCAGATTCGTTTTGCTAGAGAATTTTATAATTACTTCTACAACTTAATTAATCCGACAGGTATGACGCATTCATTTAGTACACACCAAATTCGCTATGTTATGCGGATGCGTTCTAATTATGCCATGCGGATTTATAGGATTCTCAATTCTGAATTATGGAAAGCTGAGTCATTAGGTATTCAGCAAATTCATGATATAAGTTTGGAAAGATTGCGTTTTGCTTTAGATATTGAAGATAAATATAAACTAATCGATAACTTAAAAAGCCGTGTTTTGAATGTTGCTAAAACACAAATTAATAAGTTAAGTAATCTTGAAATTGATTATGAAACGATTAAAAATGGAAAATTTGTTGTAGGTATACGTTTTACTTACAAAATGAAGGAAGAGCATAGAAATCTAATTTTTCAACGTATTATTGATCGATTAAAAGAAAAACATCTTAAAAATGCAATTCCATATAGTGATGATGGATCACACTTTAAAGATAAAGAACGCGTTAAATATATTAAACCAGTCACTAAGTTGAGCTCTAAGCAAATCACAGTTTTAGTGAATTGTGATGTTTTCTTAAACGATTATGGTTATTTTTTAGGTAATTTGGATACGATTACAGCTAAAAAAACGATGCGTAGCTTATTAACAAATAAGTTAGATATATTGAATGATCATAAACTTATTGATCTGGATTACTATTTTTGGATACAAGCAAAACGCAATATGAATATCTTTAAAAAAGATGCGTCTGAAGATAATATGGCAGAGCATGAAGATAAAAATATTGCAGATTCTGATATGGATGAAATTTTAGATCCTGCAGAAGATCAACTACCTTTCTGATGATAACCTTTCTTATGTATCATTTTTTAATCTTATATATATGGTAAATGGTAGTATCCAATATCAATCTATAACATATTGGATACTCAATTATAAATTTCCACTGTGGAAATTTATAATTTTTTATACCTTATCGTCTAAATCAGCAAGAAAAGCTTCTAGTTTTTCAATTTTTTCTTGATTAAATTCAGCATTTAAACTAGTACGAATATTTACGACTGTCTTCCCATTGAGATTTTTTTCAATCTTAATTGAGCCAAATTTAAGACCATTTTTATCTTTTAGTACCATTTTATTAATTTTAGACGTATTTGTGATATTTTGTTCTTGCTTTTTAGCTATCTCTTGTACAGTTAATGCTTTTTCTATTTCGTAAATGAATTTTTTTGATGGACGATTAGTTTCTGTAAATTCATTTAGATATTTTTTCCATATATTAAATGTGGCAGATTCAACCAATTGATGATTAAATTTTAAAACGAGTTTATTTAATTCGGTTAACAATTGTTGTGCAGTTGCACCTGAAATAGCTTTTGGATTTATTTTTAGATCTTCTTTTATATAATCTGGAAGTTTATAAAAGCTCATTAATCTAAAGTATTTAGATTGATCTAGTTGATATTTTTGAGTGATAAATTCTACATTTTGTATAGAGTATCCAAACTCATTACAATGTTTTTGTATGGCGTTGACTAATTCAAAATCACTAAGATTCGATCGATGTAAGTTATCAATCAATGAAATTAAAGCTGTTTTTTCCTTGGATTTATCATCTCGAATAATTGCACGAATCGTCTTATGCTTTAATATATCTCGAACAGCTCTAAACCTTTTTTCTCCACCGACGAGCTCATATCTTTCCTCTTTTTTTATAACAACAATAGGGTAAATTTGTCCATTCGTTGCAATACTCGTGGCAAGAATTTCAACTTCCTGTAAAACTTTATCTGTAATAATACGAGGTTGATGCTCTGAGAAGTCAATAAGTTCTATAGGTACATCAACAATATTATTTTCAATTGATGATATTAACGATACTTTTCCTGTTCCTGCTGCATTAATAAATGCCTGCTCCATTTCAAGAGAATCATTAAAATCGACAATTAATGGTTTTTTTGCCATTACAGGATCTCCACCAAAAATTCATTTAATTCATCTTTTGCTTTGCTGCTACCCATTTCTAATACTGATTTTCCTTCGATCATCGCATCGCGAAATTGTTTGCGATCACGCAAAATTGTATTTAGTGTTTTAACAGACTTGACTTGCTGTAATAGCTCTAAAGCAGCATCAATTTCTGTAGATTTATTATTAGTTGGGGCTTTATTTAACACCACAAATGTTTTTAAATTTTTATTCACTTGTTTTGCTGTATTTACTAATCTTAGAACAAAAGGTAGTACTTCAATATCTGTTTGACTAGGTTGTGTTGGAATAATAAGAACATCTGCTGTTAATAATGCTGAACGAAATTCAGCTGAATCACGCCCTGCAACATCCAATACAATATATTTATTATTTTGTTTTAATTGTTGTAATTCTTCTTTTAAATTATCTTTAAGAGCAATGGTTGTAATAGAATCTTGTAGTCTACGTTTACTCCATTTTATAGAGGATTGTTGATCATCTCCATCTACAAGAGTCGTCTTGCCTTTTTTACTCAGAGCAACAGCTAAGTTGGTTGATAGCGTTGTCTTTCCAACACCACCTTTTTGATTTGCGATTACGTATATTGTCATGGGTAATATATATAAAAATTAAATTTATATTAGCATAATAAAAAAATAAAAAAAATATTTTTAAATTTCCACTGTGGAAATTTAAAAAATCAAATTATCTATAAGCCTAGTTATTATCTTTTTCGGATTCAATAGGCCTTGTTGCACAAAGATTTAAAAATTAAGGTTCCCCATATCACTTCAAATTTAAGTGATAACTTGGGTATGAGGTTGGCCTAATTCCATAAATTTATTTAATACTGCTACACGGGCATGAATCTCATTGACCTGGCTTTGAAAGTTCCTTGCACTCAGTTTATCCCCCAATAATTTGATGCAATGCATTTTGGCTTCCACCAAAGAAGCAATGTACTATGATAAGATTAACCCGTTAGGTCAGGTGGCCTAACTTAAATAAAAAAGTCTCCGACAAACCCGGTACGGTTCAGTCAATTTTGAGAGAATAAAGCATATTTTTACGAAAAAACGTATTATTTCTATTTAAATGATAAAAATCATTATATTGTGAATTTAAGGACGTAATGATTATAAAAAAATGTGTTATTATTTGGTGCATTAGTCACTATAATTATGCATTTTTGCCTAGAATCTTGATGGCAAGCACTCAATTAATAATAATTCTCAATAATTGGTTATCATAAGCAATTAAACCGACTTTTTTGAATCAGAGCTTAATTTATATAACTTAAGTTAGATGTCGCCATTCTCCAGACTATTTAAATTACATTTATCTTATGTGATTGAGTTTATATTGGAGAAGACTATGGAACTGATTCGTTTACCAAATACCGCAACTGGTGATGACATTGCAAAAGCATTGAGAGAGCATGGTCATTGTATCATTGAAAACCTAGTTTCTCCTGAGATTATGGATCGTATTGCCGAAGAAACGCATGAATATGTTTATTCAAGTCCATATGGCGAAGATGTATTTTTGGGTAAAAAGACCCAACGTACTGGTTCTTTGGTGGCTCGTTCAAAAACTGCACGTGAAGAAATCATTACTCATCCATTAATGCTGGATGCGGCAAAAAAACATTTGCATAAAGCGTCTACGATTCAATTGCAATTAACCCAAATCATTACAGTTAATCCAGGTGCTCCAGCACAAGTATTGCATCAAGATCAATTGACTTGGGACTTTTTTGATTTTCCAGATGATTATGAACCACAGTTCAATACACTTTGGGCAATGACTGAATATACAGAAGAAAACGGTGCAACTCGTGTCGTACCAAACAGTATGTATATTGGTGCACGTCAAAAATTTACGCAAGATCAAACGATTGCTGCGGAAATGAGCAAAGGTTCTGTTCTAGTGTATACAGGTAAAATTTACCATGGTGCTGGTGTGAATAATACCGATAAAATTCGTCAAGCAATTAATGTGAACTATTGTGCAGGTTGGTTAAGACAGGAAGAAAACCAATATTTGGCAACGCCACCAGAAATAGCACAAACACTTGATGATGAATTGCTTAAATTGATGGGTTATCAATGTGCTTGCTTTGCATTGGGTTATGTACGTGATTTTGAAGATCCTTTGGATGTATTCAGGGGTAAAGCTGAGCGTCGTTCTGCGGGGTTAAACCTTGTGGTTGATACAGGTAATGACATCATCAAGGAATATGCTGTGGAAGTAGGGGATCGCACATGAAATTAAGTACACCAGATTTGGATTACTTCAAGCAAGATGTTTTTGATCTGTTTGCGTTCAGTCAAATAATAGAGGTCGGTAATACGGTATATCTTTCGGGCATTGCACCACTTAAAGGTGGCTTGGCGGATTTATCGCTGGTCGGAAGTACTGTTGCGGATCAATTAGATTTTGTTCTAAGTATTGCTAGTAAAAGTCTAAACAGTATTGGATTAGATTTTGGCAATATTGCAACGTGGACGATTTATACGACTGATATCGCTGAATTTACAAGCCAATCCAGTGATATTCTGAAAAAATATCTTGGCTCACATCAACCTGCATGTACTTTGGTTGAAATCAGTAAATTGATTCATCCAGAGCAATTGCTTGAAATTACGATTACAGCTGTTAAAGCATCATAAATCATATGATGGTTGCTTGATTTGGACCCAATCAAGCAGCCTCCTTTTGGGAGAATACTTCATGTTTGAGCATCCACCGACATTGCGACTGGTTGTGGTTTCTGGCGGATTTGGCATGCAATCCAAAACCGAAACATTGGTGCAAACGATTGCCGATGAAATTGCCAAACGACTTTCAGTTGAATTGGAATTTGTTAAATTTAGTGAAATTGGTGGCTTTATTGGTCAAACATTTGATCGTAAGCAATTACCTGAACATGTGCAAATAGCGTTGCATACAGTAGAAACGGCTGATGCCTTAATTGTGGGAACACCTGTTTACCGTGCGTCTTACCCTGGATTATTCAAGCACTTTTTTGATCTGATAGAGCAATTTGCTTTGGTGAATGTTCCTGTCATCCTTGCTGCATCTGGTGGCAGTGAAAGACATTCACTGGTGATTGAACATCAATTAAGACCTTTGTTTAGTTTTTTTCAAACTCAAACAATGTCATTGGGTGTGTATGCGACAGACAAGGATTTTTCCAGTGATTATAGGATTATTAATCATGAATTGTTAGAGCGTATTAGCTTGACAATCCAACGTGCCTTACCTATTTTACGAGCCATAAAATTAAGACATTTTATGAAAAACTAGACCGATTGCACAGATTCTTATATTAATTTAGGGACTTAAGAGATTTATTACAGAGTAGTTTAAGTGTGAAAATTGAGGTATAAATTACCATGCCGATGATTGAATGTATATCTTGCGAAGTGGTGCTACTCACTTTAAGATGCAAATACAACAAATTTTTGTCAATACCATTAAACTTACTAAGCCGCTTTTCGCATAGCCCCAGAATGATTTTATGTCATTAATATGACGTTCCCCACAAGCAAATTCATTGTTACCATGATCCACTCTCAAATGCTTGTCAAAAACAATATCAACTAAACGATCAAAACCTCTTCAGCCATCCGTATTGATTACTGAATCTAGGTCGATATGTCTACGGATAATCCCTTGAAGCGTGGCTTTGGAGCAATCAGTAACAATTTCTGTGTAGACATCCCCACCACGTATAAGTATTTCAAATACGATTTTTACCTTACGCAGCAGTGCTGCTCACTCCAGGACCTCTTTTACCTTTTACACGATGAGCACAAAAGTAGGATTTATCATCGACAGTTCCATTGAAAGGAGATACTTCTTCGCATTGACTCGCAATCTTTTTTACGTAATTGTATAAATGGTACTTAAGGAAGTTACCATACTTTTTAATATGATTAACTTCCTAAGCCCCCAATGTATTACTATACTTTCACCTCAGTAGTATACCAGTGAGCAACTATGTGAAATATCGTCACAACTGGGCTGTGCCCTATGATTAAATCACAGTGAGTACTCAAGCATTTTGCTTGCGATACAAGCTTGGTGAAACATGTGCCCAGCGCTTAAACGCACGGGTAAAATTCGATGGATCTTGATAACCTAATGTTTCTGCGATTTTCTCTATAGAAAGTTCTTTTTGATTTAATAACATCATGGCTTGCGTATATTTTTTGCTTTGTTGTAATTTTTGAAAATTCTGTCCTTGTTGTTTTAGTTGCCTATAAACGGTTTTGGTGGATACGGATTTTATTTGTGCGATGTCATTCAATGTGTGCATCGTCACATGATCAAAGGCTTGATTTTGATGATACACTGCCAATACTTGTTCGCAATGTGTGATGGCACGCTCAAAGCTTAACTTATTCGCACAAAAACTTTTTTCAGCTAGAAAATGCTCAGGAAAACGAATTTTCCATTCCGTCGCATGATACCCAATGTATATTCCAGAAGGAAAATCTTGGGTATTTTTTTCGCCTTTGAAAAATATATGAATATCAGATGCCTTAAATGGTAATATTTGCAATATAATTTTATAAAGGCAAATGATTGCAGATTTTAAAATAATCTTTTGGTATTTTTCATTGATAGGTAAAGTTGGTTGAATCTCTAATTCAACATTATTGCCGTGTTTTCGAGAGAGTAACGCCAATCCAATACCAAAGACATCCCAATATTTTAAGGCAACGTCTAATCCGGATGACAACGTTTCTGAGGATATGATTGCAGTGCCAATGGGGTCAAATAGTTGTGACGTAAATCGCCAACCAATTTCCTCACCAAGATCATGATCAGGAAGTTGTCGCCCAATCCAGTCTAATAACAAGAAATATTGTGTTAGTTCAACATGATCCTTAACAATATTTTGTTCACTACAAAATTTTGCCAAATCAACACCTTGTTCTTCAGCATAGTCCATATACGTGTCTACCAATATCGATGGTATCAACATTATTTCATCCCTTTTTGTTGTTTTGTCCGAAAATGACAGATTTTATGTCCGATCATGAGCTTCAATATTGCACCTTATGCTTACAAAATCTACTTGAATTGTTTGATAGGAAGCAAAGAAAATGCCAAAAGATTTTGTTTATGATGATGCAACTGCGTTAGTACAATCCATCCAAAATGGACAAATCAGTAGCCGTGAATTGCTGGAATCACAGATTGAACGGATTAATAAATACAACAAACACATCAATAGTTGTGTTGCATTTGATTATGACAATGCAAGGATTTTAGCAGATCAGGCTGACCTCGCCATCAAGCGACAAGCCCCACTTGGTAAATTACATGGCATTCCGATGACCATCAAAGATGCCTTTAAAGTGAAAGGCATGCCGTGTACCGATGGCAATCCAGAATTCCAACACTATGTCCCCACCGAAAATGCTGTTTCGGTCAATAAATTGGTCGGTGCTGGAGCCATTCCTTTTGCAAAAACCAATGTACCCTTTAAATGTGCAGATATTCAAACCTACAACAAATTTTATGGTACTGCCAATAATCCATGGAATTTAAATCTCACAACAGGCGGCTCATCAGGTGGTTCTGCTGCGGCACTAGCATCGGGATTTACACCGATTGAGCTTGGTAGTGATATTGGTGGTTCTATTCGAACACCAGCACATTTTTGTGGTGTCTATGGTCATAAATCCACCTATGGATTGATTGATTTCAGAGGACACATCATGAATTACGAGGACGAGTTATCCCAACCTGACCTTGCCGTCATTGGTCCAATGGCTCGTTCAGCACGGGACTTAAGTTTATTATTAGATGTTTTAGTCGAGCCAAATGCGGATGACTTTAGAGCTTTTAAACTCAAGGAATCTGAAAAACAAACCATTCAAGAGTTTAAAGTATTATTCTGGATGGATGATGAATCGTGTCCAATCGATTCACGCCTAAAGAAAAAATACGATCAACTTTTGCAAACCCTGCAAACTGCCAAGGTTAACGTGGATGTAGGTCGTCCAAAAAATTGGGATTTTGATGAAATATTTAAATCCTACGCCACTCGATTGATCAGCCAAATGACTTTTGCAGATCCTAAACTAAGTCGATTGTCCATGTCGGCATCTACGCCATTAATCAAATTACTTAATGGTAAAGCAGGCATTCCGCCTTTGGCCTATGGATTTACACAAGGTGCTAACCTGAGTCATGCAGAATGGCTTGCCAAATATGAAGAGTCATTGCATATCAAGCAAAAATGTCTTGAAATTTTTGCAGAATACGACGTCATTATTTGCCCACCTATTTTGACTCTAGCGTTTGAACACAATCATAAAGAACCTTTGATGTTTCGCACGCTACAAGTCGATGGAAGAAAACGTTTCTATCTTGAGTTATTCAAATGGATTTCGCCAGCAACTGTATTTGGGTTGCCATCAACCTCTGCACCGATAGGCTTATCTGAGGACAATCTACCAGTCAATATTCAAATATTGGGACAACCGTATGCAGACAAAGTCACCATTAAATTTGCTGAACTGCTTGCACAAATTACGGATGGATTCCAAAAACCGCCTTTGGATTTTTAGTTGCACTATCCATCATAGCGTAATTTAACAGTCTTTCACCGACTAGAAATCAATTGATTGACGATGTTTTGTTGTTTTAACACAGTTATGAACTAAACCATTTTTGTTAGGGGAACTAAAATGAACAAATCATTTTGGGGCTGTAGTAGATAAGGTCAAATACCCGTCCAATCCAACAGTATTTCGAGCTGTTGTTTTGGACTCCCATAG
>NZ_JAHPRO010000036.1 GCF_025562455.1 Acinetobacter sp. WU_MDCI_Axc73 | reverse complement strand
AAAATTGGGTTTGGCGATTTGATTTTACTACTTCGCTATTTTTTTAAGCTAAAAGTGTCAACACACCCTATTGATAGTCAGAGCCTGATGTCATATTTATTATAGTATTTAACGTGATGGAACCGACATGATTAATAAGCAAAATCCAGAATCAAAACCTCAAAAAGAATCAAACGATGACAAGGGTGATCAGAAAACCTATCAGAATCCAGATCCTCAGAAAAAACCAAATGAAGAGCCTGAGAATCCACTTAAAGAGCAAAAGTAGATCAAAAAGCCCTCGTCGAGGGCTTTTTGAAATCAAATGCTTACACTACTTTTAATCTCAAATAAATTCATGCTGGAATAGCTGCGACAACTTTTTCTCTATCCCACAAACGGTGATTTTGAATAGCTTGTTTGAATTGATCTTGGATCTCTTTAAAATTTTGAGTAGAGAATAGAGCTGCATCCTTCGTGAGCTGAAACTCATCTATTAAAGCGCATTTATCACCCAGGAAAACAATGGGCTTGAGATGTTTATATGTCTCTAATACATAATGTTTAGAAACTCCATCAGCCTTAAATACTTCTAAATTATTCCCATCAATCACGATTACGGCATCATAAGTCACTGAAGGCTCGCCATTTTGTCTTCCATCTACTGGTATTTCATTGCCATCACTAGATTTAACAGGGGCTGCGTTCGGTGCTAAAGTTTCCACAATAGCTTTTTCTGCTTCAGCCCATATTTTAATATCATCTATTGATGACGCATTTACACCGTTATGAACGAGTAAGGCAATTTTTCGCTGTTTAATATCAGATGCAGGAAAAGATGAGGTACTTAATCTTTTCGAAGATGCAATTACGGGTTGGTGCAGACTATCTTGCTGTTTAGGGGGAGTTTTAATACCTAACTCTTTCGCAACATATTCAGCTAAGTCCAAGTCAATATTAGCTAAGACAGCGTAAACTACACGTCTGCGGATATCTTCCGATTTAACCTTAGATAATTCAAAAGAATATGCATCCTTAATATGCTGTTGTTCATGATTTTCCAAACTATGGTAGTGCATTGTGGCTTGCGAGAAATGATCAGCGAAACTTTCTGGTCGAACTCTTAGTTTGCTGCCTTGTACTTCTTCAGGATGTGTCTTAAAGGCACCACTGTCATTAGGTGATTCTCTTGGCCAATTTTCATCAACAGAATTAGGTTCATAATTTGCCTTTCCTTTATAAACTTCGTGATTAGCATAACCACCTCGTCTATTCGTATGAAAAGGACAAACGGGTTTGTTAATTGGAATTTGATTAAAATTTACCGTACCTAGTCTGTGTAAGTGAGTATCCGTATAGCTAAATAGCCGTCCCTGTAAAAGGGGATCGTTACTAAAATCTATACCTGAGACAATATTTGCAGGACTAAAAGCAACTTGTTCTGTTTCTGCGAAAAAATCATCTGTATTTTTGTTTAAAACAAATTTACCTAGTGGAGTGACAGGTACAAGTTCTTCTGGGATTAATTTTGTAGCATCTAAGACATCAAAGTCCCATTGTTTTGCATCTTCTTCAGAGAAAATTTGTGCGCCTAATTCCCATTCCGGGTAATTGCCACGCTCAATAGCATCCCACAGATCACGTCTGTGAAAATCGGGATCTTTGCCATTAATTTTTAAGGCTTCATCCCAGACGACTTGAGCTACCCCTTGCTTTGGAGTCCAATGGAATTTCACTAAGAATGCTTCATTATTCTTATTAATCAATCTAAATGTATGAACACCAAAACCTTGTATAGAGCGTAGATTTCTTGGAATTGCTCTATCAGACATTATCCAAGTAGTCATATGTGATGCTTCGGTGTTTAAAGAAATAAAATCCCAGAAAGTATCATGGGCAGATTGACCAGTTGGAACTTCATTGGCATCTTCTGGTTTTACTGCATGAACAAAGTCCGGAAATTTAATAGCATCCTGAATGAAGAAGACAGGGATATTATTCCCCACCAAATCATAATTTCCTTCTTCAGTATAAAATTTTATAGAAAAACCTCGTACATCTCGAACGACATCAGCCGAACCTCGCCCACCTTGAACTGTAGAAATACGGACAAAGATAGGAGTTCGATTATTTGTGTCCGTTAGGAACTTAGCTTTAGTCCATTTTTCATTACCTGCATAAGCTTGAAAGTAACCATGAGCACCGACCCCTCGAGCATGTACAACACGTTCTGGAATACGCTCACGATCAAAATGAATAAGTTTATCCCTTAGAAGAAAGTCCTCGAGAAGAGTAGGGCCTTTCTCATTAATTTTTAGACTATTTTGATTATTAGCTACGGGAACACCTAAAGAAGAGGTAAGGGTTTTACCTATAGGATCCACGTATGCTTCCTCAGAAAGTTGGTCGATTTTTGGTGTATTTGGTTCTTTCATATCACATTCTCTTATACATTTGCTTTATAACGTTTTATGAAAATAAGTATTTATTTTCACGTAAGTTAATGGCTTATTTGTTGACGGATATTTTGTGCTTATACAATTTAATAGGTTATCTACAATCGAATATGAGTTACTTGCAAGAAAACTCTTTTTTGGATCAAAGATACCCATATAAACTTTAAGTATTTACGCTTTGAGTAAGGTAAAGAAATGTGTATTTTTTGTTCGCTTAAACTATTCATTTTAAATAATATTGAATTAATCTAAGTCAAAACAAAAGCTTATTAATTTTGATATTCCTCACAATACAAACAGGATTTAGCCCATTTTGTATTTTGACAGCGAGGGCATTCTTCATTTAAATGATTTAAACGTTGGGTTTGACCACACAACATACAAGAATAAAAGTGATCGACATTATGATGATCTGCGATTTGGTATTCATCGGGAAACAGAGGAAGGCCCCATTTTATATTTTCTTTAGAATATGGGATCACGCTTAGGCAGCCATCAGTCTCAAGCAGTGCTATTTTAACTTGTCCGAGATGCTCTATTTTTTTTTGGCGCATTTCAGCAAAGAATTCATCGTATGAATACTTTTCTTGCTTAATATCCTCAACAATCAGTAAACCATTTTTGACGATGTATATAGGTCGACCTTCCAATACGGTCTCAATAGCATCGGATTTCATCATTAAATAAGTTGTTAAGCGATATAAAGCCATAATTACTGCAAAAACGATGACAGCATGTATGATCGGAACTTCTTCATAGAACATAGCATCGCCAGCAGCAGATCCTAAACTAAGAATAATTGCGATTTCAAAGATGGAAAGTTGCCTAACACCACGTTTACCAGAAAATCTTAAAACTAAGATAATCAGGAAGTACATCAAGACACTACGAAGTACAATTTCTGCTGCAAAAGTAAATGTAGTATCAGCTAATAGTATTTTTATAAAGTCCATTTTACACCTATTTAATTATTATTTAGATGTGCTGATAATGAGCCTAAAAGGCTCATTATCATTATATTGGCTTACATTTTGTCCCATGCATCTTTAATCGCATGTTTGGCTTGTTCCCACTTTAAGCGTGATTCAGCCTTTAGTTCTTCCCATTTTACTTTCAAATCACTTTCGGAATCTTCAAATCGTGCATCAGTACCACGCTCATTACGGGCATGCTGACCTAGTTCATAGGCTGAACGAAGATCACGGTCATAATCCACATCAGGAAGTTCTCTTTGGATATCGCCGTAATATGGGCGGTTTGAATAATCTGTACGCCAATCATGCTTGATTGGGTTTTCGTCTTGATGGTCATTGATAGTCATAATGAACTCCAATTCTATCCAACTAAGAATTCAAAAAAAATTCTTAGTTGGATTTAATTAATGAATGAGTTTAAGAATTTAATAATATTATTCAACATGAAAAACTATTATTTCTGTTGAGCGTGTTGGTCATTTTTCTGGTTTTGGTTCGGTTGTTTTTGCTGATTCGGATTTTTTTGCGGTTGGTCTGGTTGCTGTTGCTGTTGTTGCTGATCTGGCTTTTTTTGCGGTTGATTTGGCTGCTGCTGTTGCTGATTTTTCTGCTGTTGATTTTGATTAGTCATTTTACTGAACCTCATAAGATTAGAATTAATCTACATTAATTAATCAGTAGATTTATTATTAATATCATAATTTGTGTTTTAAAAAACATCAGAGGTGTTACATTTTAATTTTTGAGTTAAATTGTGTTTGTTTTAAAAGTTTAGATGTTGATAATAAATGGAAATATATATTTTGTTTTTTACAAAAGGCTAACAATGTTAAATTTTATTCTTAATTCAGATTTATATCTATTTGATTGGATTTGTGTTTGTAATTTATTGATTTGTTTGAATTTAAAAAAACAAGAAAAATCCGTGTAGGATATCAACTGAATAACGACAGAAATAATAACAGTGCTTGTACTTTCAATAAATACAGTTAACAATTTTATAAATTAGATAAAATGCTTTTTCACTAATTTTAAACACCATATTTTTTTAACTTTAATGAATGTGATTGATATCTCATATAGTGAAATGTTTCTTTATTTCAAATATTATAATTATTTACTTAAATTTTTGTATTTTAAAACTAAATAAACTAAAGGATTACATTTGTTAACGTTTCTTTTCAAAGTTGTTAATTAATTAAGTACAAGTGTCAATTATGTTGGTATAAGTTATTTACCGCGAGAGAATTATAATGCCTACTGCAGTAAAAGAGAGAATTTTAAATTTAATAACCGATGCCCATCAGAAATATTTTGAAATAACACAATTTTTTTTAGATCCATCAATGTCACGTTCTGCAAAAGAGTTGAAAGCTTATCATTTCCTAGAAAACGAAATACTTCATTTGGATAGTGATTTCTCTGATTTTCCTACTAATGTTGATCAATTGGCAGTCTGGATGCAGAAACAAAATAAAACACAATGCTTGCATTACAAAGAGTACTTAGAAAGGCGTGAAAATGGGAGTGCAAGGGAGTTTTTTGGAACTACAAGTAAAGCTTATGAGTTTTTATACAAAGTAGCACCGACCAAACGAGTAGACGGGGCTTGGCTTTATAGCTTTACACAGTACTGGAATGATCCAGCTTTTAGAGACTTTATACAGATATATGTTGAGGAGTTAGGGTTAGGTTCTAGTCAAAGTAACCATGTAAAACTTTTCAATAAATTACTTCTATCACTTGGACTTCATCAATTTTCAATGAATTTGCCTGATGAATATTATCACCAGTCAGCAATACAATTGGCTTTAGCTTATGCTCCATCAGATTTTATACCCGAGATTGCAGGTTTTAATTTTGGATACGAACAACTACCACTTCATTTACTGATTACAAATTATGAACTTAAAGAGTTAGGTATTGATTCCAAATATTTTAACCTACACATTACAATTGATAACTTTGATAATGGACATGCTCAATTAGCTACAAATGCGATTAAATGTTTAGTCAAACGCTACCCAAATCAATCCGAATTTATTCGTAAATTAAAGATAGGCTTTTTATTGAATAATCGGGGAGTTAGCTCAGTTCAAATAATAAAGAACCTAAATACTGAGCGGGTGGTTCTGGACATTTTCAAGAGCAAAGCTTTGGTTGGAAAGCACATGCATAATGAGAAATGCAAGTTTAATAATAAGTCTGTAAATTCATGGCTATCAGAAGAAGATCAGGTTGAGGAATTCATTAGTGAGCTAATAAAAATAGGATGGATTAAGCTTAACGAAGATCCGGAACATAGCCGATTTTGGAAGCTGATCAATGAAGAAGATGGGAAAATGTTTGGTGTTTTCTCTGCTGCAGAAAAAGCTTTTATTTATGATTGGATTGCGGGTGCTAATTTAAGTAGACGCATTAACCCAGTAAATACAGAATATATAAAAAACTTTATAGAACTAAATGATTTTAATTATTTGTCAGAAAAAGAATTATCGCTGTTACAGCAGCAAATTCAGATATCTACAAATACTGGGCATAAAATTAGCAAATTAATGCCATATTTATCTCCACATCAACATCACCAAGAGATTGGTTTATGGGCTACGCAAAAAGTAGTTGAGTATATTTTCCCATTTTTAGGCAGTAATTTTAAATAAGAGTAGGCTAACTTGTTAATTTATAGAGAATAGATGTAGTCTATGACAAATAGATTGCATCTAGCTATTTTTTACATGTATGAAATGAAACACCTATGATTCAAACAGGCATTGCGAAGGATTAGGGCTTTTTTGAAATTACTTACAAAGAAATAAAGAGTACGATCAAAGTCTAGCCGTACTCTTTATTTTACGATAATTTAAATAGCTTGCCATTGTTGCTTAACTTCTTCTGAATTTTTAATCAGAACTACTTTGTCATCTTTGACCTCACCAATCCATGCCGTTGGGATCAGATGATGCTGATCATTTTCATCACGCGTCAGTTTGAGTTGGCTATCACCTTCGAGATGATCAACTGTTCCGACTTTGGTACCACAAGAAGCAATTACATCTGAATGTTTTTTAATATCTTGAATATTTAAAGTACTCATTTCTTAAACCTCTTTTATAAACATTACAACACAGAAGCCTTTAAGCTACTGCTTATTTCCTCATAATTGTTTGATTTTAAATAATCCTTACATGATGATTTTATAGATTCACTTAAACATACTATTTAGTTAACAATGAAACAAAACGAAATAAATAGTTAAATAAGTATGAATAATTATCTTTTCATTACAATTTATCTATTTAACTAAACGGATTGTTTCAATTATTATTTAAATAAACTCATTTGAATTAACATTTTAAGAATGAATAGCAAAATATTTATAAAAGGCTCAACTTTAGACATATTAAATCGCTTTGAGCAGTACTCAGCTGAAGAAAAATTAAGTCAACGTCCAATTGTGTTGAAACAGTTGATTCATTCTGTTGGACGATTGCCTGAACCTGCTTCGGGACAAACCTATCAACGCTGGCAAATTTTTGCTCAGATAGCTGGCTTTGACCTAAGTTTAGCCAAGCTTTTTGAGTCCCATTTTGATGCTTTAAGTATTTTGCATGAACTCGGTTATCAACATGAAATCGATGAGGAGACATGGGCTGTTTGGGCTGCCGATGGTGGACCCGTGCCGTTACAGGTCGAAAATGGGCTTTGTCATGGAATTAAGCCGTGGTGTTCAGGCGCTGAATTTATTCATAAAGCATTAATCAGTTTTAAAGATCAACAGGGGCAATCTCAGCTCTGCATTATTGACCTCAACCAATCCTTGATCACCATTGATCTGGCTCACTGGCAAGCTATAGGCATGCAGGGAACACAGACCGCAAGAGTCAATTTTCAGGAGATAGCAGTCAAACTCATTGGTCATCCCAATGACTACCTTGATCGGGTTGGTTTTTGGCATGGTGCTGCGGGTGTTGCAGCTTGCTGGTACGGTGCCGCGGTGCGGTTAGTGGATGAGCTACAACAAAGTTGCCTTAAAACCCCTAATCCTTTTAAGAAAATGTATTTAGGTCAGTTGGCAACTCGACTTGCTGTAACCCGACAATATTTCCAATATATCGCGCAACTGATTGATAGCCAACCCAAGCTTAGCCATGAACGGGATGTACGGATCTTGCGTGCGCAGGCAGAACAAAGCTGTTTGGAGGTTATTGAAGGGGTAGGAAAAGCGCTTGGAGCAAGGCCTTTTTGTGAACAAGCAACTTTTGCCAGCCTAATGGCTGATTTACCTGTATTTATTCGGCAAAGTCATGCGGCATTCGATGATGAGCAAATTGCTGAACGATGTTTACAGGAGCAAATATCATGGCAGCTCTAAAACATACTTTAGTCGAAGATCGTATTATTGAAGGGCAAGGGACCTCCCGAGAACAATGGCTGCATGCATTTGAGCAGCAGCCGCTTTCTCTACTCAATTTTAAAAAATTTCACTCTAAAAGAATCTTGATTGTCGCACCCCATCCAGATGATGAGATACTGGGGTGTGGCGGCTTGATGCAACAATTAATTATGTTGAATTGTCAGTTAGTGATCGTTGCCGTCAGTAATGGGACACAAAGCCATCCACATTCAACCAAATACAGCCCAGATCAATTAGATCAAATTCGCCCACAAGAAAGCTTGGCGGCTTTACAGTGTCTAGATATTTCTGAATATGTTCAACGTATTGCATTAAATTTACTAGACGGGCAGATTCATTTGCACAGGGAACATCTGTGGCAAGAATTAGACAAGTTGGTTAAAGCGGAAGATATTTTAATTTGTAGCTATGCACAGGATGGGCATCCAGATCATGAAGCGGTAGGAAAAACTGTACAGGCATTTGCTCTAGCTCATGACATGTCATATTTACACGTGCTGATCTGGGCTTGGCATTGGGCGCGACCACTAGATCCGCGTATCAACTGGCAAAAGGCTAGAGCTTATAACTTAACTCAGGCCCAATTAATCAAAAAACGTCAGGCCATCATGCAGTTTAAGAGTCAGATTGAAACTGATGAAAGTACAGGCAATGCTGCGATTTTATCTCCAGCAATCATCGAACGTTTGTTAATGCCTTGGGAGGTTTATCTTTGTGAATGATTCTAGTCAATATTTCGAAGCCTTATATCATCACAATAACGACCCTTGGGGCTATGATTTACATTGGTATGAAGCTCGTAAAAGGCAGATTTGTTTGGCATTGCTTACTCAACAGCATTATTCATCAGTGTTGGAAATCGGCTGTTCCAATGGCCATTTAAGTGTACATTTAGCCAAACGCGCTGATCAGCTTTTATGTCTAGATTTTTCTGAACATGCTGTTCATTGGGCCTCTAAACGTTTAGAGAATTTGAAGCATGTGAGCGTTCAACACCAAAAAATTCCTGAATATTTTCCTGAACAGAAATTTGATCTGATTGTCATCAGTGAAGTGGCCTATTACTTATCACGCACTGAACTGCATGAACTGATCGATCAGCTCAAAAACAGTTTAACGTCACAAGGTGAAATCCTGTGTTGTCACTGGCGTTACGCCATTCAGGATTTTGAACTAGATGCTTATCAAGTCCATCATTGTTTAAAACAATCTTTGTTGTTCACTCATTATTTAAGTTTGAATGATCCAGATTTCATCATTGATATCTGGACGGTAAATCCTTCATCTTTAGCAAAACAACAGGGCTTAGTATGAAAATAGGTATTGTTATCCCAGCCCATAATGAGGAACAAAATTTATCCGCTTGTTTGCAGTCAATTAAACACGCTATACAGCATATAGGTCACGGTCAGGTCGAGATTCTAGTGGTTTTAGACAGTTGTACTGACCAGTCCCTCATGATTGTAAAGTCACATCAGATGAATTGGCTTGAATGTAATTTTGCTTGTGTGGGCAAGGCCAGAGACCTTGGCATTAGGCAGCTAATCGATCAAGGAGTTACATGGGTCGCTTGCACGGATGCTGATACAATTGTAGATCCTGATTGGTTACTATACCAAATGCGACATCAACCAACAGATGCCATTTGTGGAATCGTTATACTGGATGATCTTAGTCACTTATCAATACAACAACAGCAAAAATATCTGACGCATTATCAGGACATGATGAATCATCAACATATACATGGGGCGAATTTAAGCTTTAGTGCCGAAGCCTATATTAAGGCGGGAGGCTTTGAACCTATTCCTTGTCATGAGGATGTCTCATTAATTGAAAAATTTATTAAGCAATGTTGCAAAATCACTTGGAGTAATTTGGTTCGCGTCACCACTAGCAGTAGATTAAATGGACGTGCACCTGAAGGTTTATCGTACTTTTTAAAACATTTATAAAATTGATCTGATTTGGTGGAGAAAGCTAATCCACAGCTATACCGAGTGAAATATATTATTCAGGTTTATAAATGAGCTGCTTAATTCAGTCATCCCTACAAAATTTAAGTAAATTCATATCTTTGCCTAATTTAATTGAAAAGCTAAGAATAAAAAGTGTTAAAAATAAACGCTTTAATTTTATTTGAATAAAAGAAGATAAATTATTGATATGTAGCGATTTTATTTTTTTCAAAAAATACTATTTTTATCTTGGTTTTGTGTATAATTTCGCCATAAAAGCCTCTGTGGATTTATAGAACTTCTCTATAGATTAGCAGGGGTTTTTCTATGGCGATTTATCCGAGATGGACGCTCTGAGTTAATTTGTGTGGATGGTATTAAATGATCCTTTTTTCCAGAACTGCTCTTATTGATCCTGAAATTCAATTAAGTGCTCAACGTCTTTCAACTCGTTTTAGCTTTTTCGGTCTTGGTTTCGCCACGGCTGCATGGGCGCCGCTGATTCCTTTTGCCCAGCAACGTTTGCATTTTAATCATGCCGATTTTGGTTTGTTGCTATTATGCAGCGGCTTAGGTGCAATGCTAGCTATGCCTGCAACAGGTAAAATTGTTCAGCGTATTGGTTGTCGTGTGCCGATCGGTTTCGCTTTACTCTTGCTTGCCGTTTTATTGCCAAGCCTAAGCTTATGGACCACGCCGTTAATGATGGCGATCACCTTATTCTTATTTGGTACAGCAGCGGGAAGTCTGGGCGTTGCACTCAATATTCAGGCCGTAGTGGTTGAGAAAAATAGCTTAAAATCATTGATGTCTGGCTTTCATGGTATGGCGAGTCTAGGCGGATTAGCTGGGGTACTGACGATTACTGCATTGCTTGCTTTAAGTATTTCGTCTGTTATGAGCGCATTTGCTGTGAGTTTACTGTTGGTAATTATTATTTTTCTTTCAGTGCCATACAGCATAAAATCTGTAGAAAACACCAGTCTTGAAGCATCCTCGAAAGTGAAAAATTCGATACGCCAGCGCCTGCCACAACCTTTGATTATATTAATTGGTATTGCCTGCTTCATCATTTTCATGACGGAAGGCGCTGCGATGGACTGGAGTGGTATTTATTTAACGCAACAATATGGAGTTAATACCGCTTTTGCGGGATTGGCGTATACCTTCTTCGCGATTGCCATGACCACAGGACGTTTTACGGGCCATTATCTGATCCGTTATTTTGGTGAAAAAAAGCTTTTAACCTATAGCGCGATTTGTGCAACTTTAGGTTTAGCTTTGGTCAGTATCGCGCCTCATTGGTGGCTGGTTTTAGTGGGTTATACACTGGTTGGGACAGGTTGTTCTAACATCGTCCCGATCATGTTTTCCCGTGCTGGACGTCAGACGGTGATGCCGAGCGCAGTTGCACTGTCCTGTGTTTCGACTTTGGCTTATACAGGTATTCTGGTTGGACCTGCTTTCATTGGAATGATTGGTGAGCTGATTGGTCTAAAGACAGTATTTATGGCGTTATCTGGTCTATTATTATTGATTGTGGCTTTAAATCGGTTTACTTATGTGAAATAAGCATCATAGTAAATTGAACTGGCAATACTGGATATTATTGCCAGTTCCTTACAAATCGAAGTACTATAAATTTTGATAAATAGGGTTAACGTTACGCATTCCCAGGAATCTGAAATCCTGCATAGCGGTTTTGTTCTGTAAGTCGTTAAGAAATGCATTGCGCCAGTCATTAATATCAAAATTTTTTAAACCTTTCATTAGTTGTTTGTAGCGTGAAATACGTTCATGTCGTGGCATTTCCAGTGCTTTTTTTAAGGCATTGACCATCGCCATTTTGTCGGTGGGATCAACCAGAAGTGCTTCTGACATATGCTCTGCAGCACCTGCATATTTGGATAGAATAAGTACACCAGGATTGGATGGATTTTGCGCGGCAATATATTCTTTCGCGACCAGATTCATCCCGTCTCGTATTGAACTGATCCAGCACACATCGGCTTGACGATAGATTTGCATCAAATGATGATGTTTTATTGCATCATAAATACATTCCACGGGTTGCCACTCTTCCTGTGCAAATTCCTGATTAATCATCTCGATCTTAATCTTGAAACGCTCAAATAAACGTTGATAAGCTGGAACTTCCAAACGACATGGGCAAGCAATTTGTAAATGTTGAATATGCTGCTGATACTCAGGATATTTCTCTAAGAACTCTGCATAGGACAAAAAGCGTTCCAGTAAACCTTTTGAATAATCAATCCGATCTACGCCGATAATAGTTTTTGCAGCATTCAGCTCTACTGGACGGGTAAGGAAGTCTTGTACATCAATAAACTTATGGGCCGCTTTTTGAATCGCTGTTGGATTTACACCAATTGGGTAGCATTTAATTATGGTTAAACGTTGATGGTAGCTTAACAAAGTTTGTTGAATTTTCTGTGCGTTCAATAAAGATGTGCATACTTGCATACACACTTTTTGATCTTTATCTGTTTGTAGCCCCACCACATCGTATTGGCATAGATCCTCAATCAATTGTTGAGCACATGGAATTTTTTGCCAGATAAATAAAGGTGCAAAAGGAATGTGCAGGAAAAATCCAATTTTATTCTGCATACCGAGTTCACGGCAATATTTCGCCACACTTAAAAAATGATAATCATGGACCCAAATGGTATCGTCTGGATCTGCAATTTCGGCAAGTTTTTGAGCGAATAAATAATTTACTTTTTGATATCCTTCGTATTCTGATGTTTTAAACTCGATCAGGTCTGAACGATAATGCATGGCAGGCCAAAGTGAATTGTTGGCAAACCCCGCATAATAATCTGAATATTGAGAATTTGTTAAAGGGCAGGTGACATAATCAACTTTATCCTTCCGAAGAATATTAAAATGTACTTCCTCTTGCTTATGAACTCGTTCGCCATTCCATCCGAGCCATACACCACCAATATCATCTAATGCATCTTGTATAGCGACTGCAAGCCCACCTGCTGTAGTTTTTTGCCCATTGGGAATACTGACTCGATTCGATAAAATAATTAATTTAGACATGTTTTCTCTCCATCTAAGTTTTTGTTACCCTTAACATTGTGGTCATAGTTTCGAATGTATTCTAAAAATAATTCCAGAAAATCATGTACTTGCTTTGTGTCTTTAAGCTGGTATTTGGCATGGGTAAGCCCTTGACCGACTTTGATTGAGATGCCATCTTCCACCTGATTCACAAAATAAAAACCATCTTCGTCCGTGACGTCATCGCCAATGAAAATTGGTGTGTAAACCTCATACTGGTTTAAATGAGCTAAAACTTCCTTGATTGCTAAGCCTTTATTGGCTTGAGCGGGTATTAATTCATAAACGAATTTCCCTTGAATTAATCTTAGGTTGGGGAATACCTTTTGACCTTCTAATATTATTTTTTTTGCTATATCTTCTAGCTCTGGAGCTTTCCTATAATGCAACGCAATTGATGATTTCTTGTTTTCAATCAGTAAACTTGGATAGGCGATACATGCTCGAGCTAAAATTTTGTAAATATGTGAAATTTCTAAGAAACTCTTTGGTGTACGTAATTCTTTTTCATTTCCTAGATATATTTCTAATCCATGCAATGCAGCAATTGGAAGATCAAGGGATTCAAATAATTTACGTGCAGAATCAATGTCTCGTCCTGTCACAGCTATAACAGGAATTTTATTTGAAATAATTTGTCTTAAAATATTTAAAGTCTTAGTCGGAATATAACTGTTAGTAGGATCTAATTGAAAATCAGATAAAGTTCCATCTATATCTAAGAATAGACAGGGCTTATTGTAATTTGAGTTAAGCTTATCTCTTAAAGAGTTCAAGTATTCTAATTGTGAAATTGATTTATCTATTATATTTCTCAATTTTAATATCTCATATTGCAATTATATTTTATTATAGGTTGATATTTTTTTTATAATACTTAAGTTGTCAATAAGCAAACACAAGCAGAACGTAATTTACATTATTAATGCTTATAATACATCGTAAACCTTTCTTACATGTTTAATAAGAATTCATTTTTTATATTTATTATGGCTTTGTTACACAAAGATGTATAAGTTGAAGTCGCTTTATTGCATAAATTTCTTCTTGAATATTTTTCAACAATATAAATTCCAAATGAAGAAGCCTGTACCTAAAATCTATCGTACAGTGAATTGGTCCACCAATAACCGAGCATTAATAAATCGAGGAAATATCTCGATTGGTTTTGATCTTACAACTTAATGGTAGACTCCTCCCAAAGGCAAACATGGTCGAAATTAAACTTATTCGAACACATTCATCCAATGTTGTTTAATGATCAAATCCTTATTTCATCTAATGTAGACCAAAAAGTAAAATAAAATTTTCCCATATTATTAACTTATTAGGTGGTGTTTCAAAAAGTATGCTGGCGTTAAACAAATCCGTTATTAAGGTAAAAGAAAGTCAAATCAAAGGCTTTAAAATGATTTTCGAGCTTTTTAGAAAAGTTGCAACTTCTCCTGAATCCACGCCTGATTCGATGACGAGTTCTACAATTGTTACCTTCAATACCGACGGTAAAAAACTTACCGATCACTTGCTTGCAACATTGAAATGCTGTGATAAAACTATCCCAGTGATCACTCGCAATTCGAGCATATTGAACCCCAAGCTTTTTAAGTCTAGCTTTAAGACGTTGAACCGTTGCTAAATCCCGCTTACCCCAAACATAAGCAAGAATTTCTCCAGATTCTCGATAGTAGGCATAAATAAGCCATTGTTTATTTTGCTTATTCCCTACAAAAGTCCAAAGTTCATCGACTTCAAGACATTCGTAGTGGCTTTGTTTAGGCCGAATCTGATAGATCGATTCACTTAAGGTTCGTAATACCTTGCCAATGCTGATACGCTCGACTTCAGCAATATCTCTTACACCGCTTCCTCTCACCATTAAATGTAAGATCTTGCCGGTAATACCTGAGTTACACCCTTGATAGCTTAATGCATGATCACCAATAAACTGACGTTTGCAATCTTTGCACTGATGGTTTTGTTTCCCATCTACTTTGATGCCATTTCTCTTTATATTGCTACTTAGACAGGTAGGACATTTGATTTGTAGCGTTATTTTCATACCTCTATTTTATCAAAAGCCATATTGTTTTTTTCAGCATACTTTTTGAAACACCACCACTTATTATTCCTTAAATGTCTCATTCAAAGCTTGTTGTACAGCATCAACACGTGTTTTACAGGCTTTGTATGCCACCATAGACTCTTCAACGATTTTCATTAAATTGTCGATGTCTGGCTCTTCCTGTGACTCCAATAGCTCGGCATTCTTTTTAAGGACTCCATAGCCTTCCTTGAAAGAGAGTTCTTTTTTACTCATTACTAATTACCTTCGTTACATTTGCTTGAATGGTGCCATCCTGTAATTCGACCTGGATGCTATCACCTGAAATCTGTTGAATAGAGCGAATAGCTTTTCCTTCACTACGAACAATTCCGTAGCCTTTAGCCATCACGGTTCTTGGATTCTGAATTAGGGTTTCCCGCAGCAGTGATTCGACTTGATTCGTTGCCAGTTTGATCTGTTGCTGGGCTAAATAATGTAGGGTGCTTCGCATCAAATCTACGCTCTTATTTGCTTCATTAATCTGCCCATGCGCAAGCGTCTTAATCACTCTCATGTATTGATCATTTTGGCTTTGGTACGCCGTGATTTGATGTTGGGATAATAGCTTAATGGTTTGGAATAAATCTAAGACATCCTGAATCCGTTCAGCAATTAGATTACGAATGCCACTAATTACCTTACTTGGTGTATCAAAAGAACGGTTTGCAACTTCATCCAATATCGTACGGTCTTTCTCGTGACCAATGCCGACCCAAATCGGAACGGTTCGTTTGGCCAACAATGCTGCTAGTTCATAATCATTTAAATAGGCAAGGTCGTTTACAGCACCACCGCCGCGAATAATCACAATGAGATCAGGTGGTGTATTGAAATCGGTAGCCCATTGTCTGAGGCCATTACTTAGAGAGGTGATAATACTTTGCGCAGCTGTGTTCCCTTGGAATGTTGCTGAGTAGTACTTGAAATGACATACATCAGATTTTTCTAAAGCATCAGCATCTTTTTTGAAGTCACCTAGACCTGCAGCATTTTCAGGAGCAATTACCAGGACATTCTGAATATCAAAAGGAGTAGGGACGAGCTTGTTTTTATTTAATAGGCCTTCAGAGGTAAGTCTTTCTAAAATTTGTTGATAGTGCCGTGCAATATCTCCAAGCGTATAGCTTGAATCAATATCTTCAACATTCACCGAAAAGCCATACTGAGGATCAAACTTGGCTCTAACTTTTACCAAGACATTTAAATCCTTTGAAAGCTCTACACCGCTTTCTCTTTCAAACTTAAGCACCATTTTCTGAGCTATAAATTTCCAGATGGTTCCTTTACAACTCGCTATAACTTTGTCGGTACTTTCATCCTTTTCAGCTAACTCAAGATAGTAATGTCCGCCCTTAATATTTAGATTACGGATCTCAGCTTTCACCCATACAGGCTCATTGAAAGTAATTTGAATTACTTCCTGTACTGTGGATAGATAATCACTAAGAGAAAACTGAGGTTCAGACATTAGGTCAATTATTTTAAGTGGTTAGATGAATAGTATTAAAGCAAAGCTATAAGTGCAAATTGAGAATATGCTCACTTGACCTTGATCAAGGTATATGGCATATTTCTTCTATAGTGGACGTACATATGGAAATTCACTTAATTACCGTAAAAAGCTCATCATTTGATGGGCTTTTTTTGTTACTAGATAATTTGGTATAAAATGTGAATGAGATCTCAATATAAACCAAGTATATTATTTGGTATTAAGTTCTCCATGGTAGTTAATATCAGTTTATACCTGCACCTTCCCCAAGTTGCAGGTTTTTTTTCTTCATTTTTTATTCGATTAATGATTTAATTATTTTGTTGTAAATAAAAACAACGATTCCTTGTTTCGGCGCAAAAGACCAAGGGGAAAGCCTTACAGAAATGTAGGGCTTTTTTAATAGGAGCTTAACTTAAATCGTATTGGTATAAATTTTAATTTTTTATCAGATGCTTAGTCGATAAAGTGCGTTCAAATAATTGCGCTTTTTTGTTGTGATATATTTTAATCATTACTTACAACAAGAAGAATAGAAATGAATATTTATATCGGTGGTGATTTAGATGGCAGGGTAATAGTGCTTGATAAACCATGTTTTAATGCTAAAAAAGTAAACAAGACAAAAGCAGCAAACTACATTAAGCAAATGTATGTCATACATGGTGACGTCTATTATTTTTGGCGTGATGCTGAGCTTAAATTATTGGAAGTTACTCAACGTATAGAGATCTTACTGGCAAAGACTAAGCGAAAATCTATTTAACTGTCCCTGATAGTAAGTTTTTATTGTCTTTATCCGTAAAAGATATTAGTTTAAATTGAACCAATTGTTAAAATAATTATGAGAACGGAAAAAATGAATAGAAAATTTGAACTACATGTGATTAGCCAGATCTATGACTTTTTAGTTGAAAGAGAGGCGTTTACCTCACTAAACCTTGATCGGAAAGTTACGGAGTTTTTTCGGGAAGTACATGTAGGGCGAGAAGAAGATTTTACAATTCTTGAATCAAATAAAATCTCAGGAAACTTTGGTGAAGTTTCCTATATCAATTTATTGAATGTCCCTAATTTCAACGATAAAGATAAATTTCTGAAATGGGCACATAAAGCTTTAAATTTATAAGTTGTAATAAATCAGTGTAATTTAATAGGAATTGTTTCATTATTTAATAAATTCAATTACATAAATAATAATGTGGTTACATTGTGAACAGTAATTCATCACAAGGCGGTTAGATAAATACAAATCACAGTGATATGTTTGAATCAAAAGTTCTAAATGGATGGAATTAAAGATGAAAATATTAACTTTGGTGAGCATAGGTGCGGTAGCAAGTTTCTGTTTATTGTCAAAGCGTCACACTACTGAAAATTCATTTCATTCAAACTTCGACACAGTTGTTCGAAATGCTGTCTTACAGGGATTCATATAAATATAGATGCCTAAGATATATACCTTTTAAGTACTTAAAGGAGGAATAAGATGATCAGATTATTAATGTGTATATTTGGCCTTCATGGTGCTAGAGAGATTGATTACACCAATGACCATAAAGAAATTTGTGTATGCCGAGAGTGAACCGTACCGGGTTTGTCGGAGACTTTTTTATTTAAGTTAGGCCACCTGACCTAACGGGTTAATCTTATCATAG
>NZ_JAHPRO010000035.1 GCF_025562455.1 Acinetobacter sp. WU_MDCI_Axc73 | reverse complement strand
CTTGAACATAGGGCATCAGGTTATTCTCAAAGTTATTTTTTATATTATTACATGTTTAGTTGGGTGGTGGAACTTATCCCGCTTCCCAAAATGCCTGACCTGCTAAAATAGGATCTTTGGTGGCCTCATAAGTTTTGACCCAGACATCGTATTGGTGAATAACAGGATGCTGGCTAGGATGGAAGTCAGATTTATACCAATCCAAATATTCCTTTTTCATCGCTGTTAAAACTCCTTTAGGTCCCAGAAACCACGGTAAGCCCTTACGAAAGAGTTGCAATCGCTGACGCCCACTAAAGCCATCACAGCGCAACATCACATTGGCTCGATATAAGGTAAAGCCCAGCATCAGCAGAGTCGTTATTGCGAGCGCAAATTTGCGTGTAGCTTCTGGGACTTCACCGACTTGCTGCATCACATCAAAAGCCACATCACGATGTTCCATTTCTTCGATAGAATGCCATGCTAGTAAAGCACGAACATAAGGATGAACGTCTTTCAATGTTTCTTTTTTGCTATAAAAAGTTTCTGCCATTAACGCCGTTAAATGCTCTGCTGCCGCAGTCATGGCGATATTGTATTGAGGTGAACGTTTGGTGAGTTCAAAGCGAAAAATCTTTTTTAGCATGGTCGTGAATTTTTCAACAGGCATGCCTTGCTCTTTCATGAGTTGATTCATTTTGTCATGCGCAATCCCATGCTGGGCTTCCTGTTTAATAAAGTCAGCTACTCGTGCTTGTAACTCAGGCTCTTGAATCTTGTCCCGAAATAGACGAACGCACTCGATAAAATAACGTTCACCATCAGGAAAGGTTAAGCTGAGGGCATCAAAAATGCGGGTACGAAAAGGATCGCCTGCAAACCAAAAGCGAGGAATTTCTTCTAGTTTAAAATCCAGCTTAGTACGCACCACAGGATCAACCTGATATTGGACTTGTGCATTCATTTGTTTTAATTCTCGGTTGAAACGATAATTTTTAGTGTGGCGACACCCATCTGTTTTGTTTTGACAGTTGTTGCCATATTTTATACAAATAGCGACATTCGTCTAAAAAGGTGTATCTATGTCGGTGAAAATCATTGTGGGATATGTACGCCTTCTACATCGCGTCTTGCAACACTATCAATTGGAATCGCTGCTGAATGGCTCCGAACAATTGACTCAGTGGAAACAATTTACTGAGGCTTTGCATCGTGACTCTGAACAAGGTTTCGACTTAACTGTTTATGTGCAGCTACTCAAACAGCTTCAGTTGTATTTTAAACGGCCTATTAGTCTAGTGATGGCTGAACATGCTAGCTTACAGGATGTGGGCATGATGGGCTATCTGGCATCCACCAGTTTAAATCTACAGCAAGCTTTGTATCTGCTTGAGCAATATTATCCTTTGTTATTTAAGCAAACTAATTTGGAACGATTAAAAATCGTGGAGCAAGATCAACTGATTCAGATTCTATGGAGTGCAAAATATGAGGATTATCGTGAAATTTATGAGCTAAACTTGGCAATGATTTTTAGAATCGCCAAACTGATTGTGCAGGAACAGTTAATCCCTCCGAGTTTTATTCAACTCGGACTGATGCCAAATTTGTCATTAAGCCATTATGAACAATTTTTTGGCTGTAACATTCAGGTGTATGAGGGGCAATACAAAATCTGTTTTGATCAACATGTATTATTGGCCAAAAGCTTTGCTGCTGATCAGCAATTGAATCAGGTGTTATCAAATCAAGCCAAACAATCCCTACAACAGACCGATACTTTTGAGCATCGACAGCAGATATTAAAACAAAAAGTATGGGGATTTATTGAACAAGGCTTAAAACAACAAAATGAGATTGTTCAGAAATATGTGGCCAGACAAATGCATTATTCTGAACGAACCTTACAACGACAGTTAAAATTATATCAGCTTAATTTTCAAGATATTCTGGATGAATATCGTTTGCAGCTCAGTCAATACTATTTACAGCAAGGACGTTCTCTGGTCGAAATCGCGACATTATTGGGGTATGCCGATCAAAGTGCTTTTGGACGTGCCTTTAAACGCTGGACAGGACAAACGCCAAAACAGTATGTAAAACAACTGTAGGGTTATCCATAAGTCGCGCTAAATCAAAAAAACCTTGAGAATGGACTGAATTTTTACGCATACAACAGTAAAAGAACTTGATTCGATACCCCCAAATTTTATAACAGATATATCAAACTGCCATGTTTTTCATAAAGCCAGAAATCACTTTAATGGTCTGCTGATGTTATTTATATTTTTGTTTTCATATCATTTTTTGAATAAATTTTAATTTAATTTGATATTTTATTGCATGAAATAATGTAAAAAAATAGGAAGCTTTGATCATTGAGAAAAATAGCAAAATATTGATAAATGTACAGTCTGGGTTGTAGGGAATCACAACAACAGCGTACATAGCAACGTGAAGACTGTTCAATGGACAAAAAATAGCGTTACAATGCGGTGTTCTGTATTTCTACAAACAACTCCTCAGTTTATAAAATCAAGGAAAGCACAACCCTATGTCACGTCTCGCCACCCGTTTCGAACAGCTTAAATCCCAACAACGTAAAGCGTTGGTTTCTTATGTCATGGCGGGCGATCCAGAGCCATGCGTTACCGTACCGTTACTTCATAAAATGGTCGATGCAGGTGTGGATGTGATTGAACTGGGCTTACCCTTTTCCGACCCAATGGCAGATGGGCCAGTGATTGCGCTTGCGGCTGAACGCGCATTAGCGGGTGGAACCAATACGCTTGATGCGCTGAATATGGTGAAGGAATTTCGTAAAAATGATACAGAAACACCAGTAGTTTTGATGGGATATTTAAATCCTGTTGAAGTGATTGGTTATGAAAAGTTTGTATCAACTGCGAAAGAATCTGGTGTGGATGGCATTCTTTTAGTAGATATGCCGCCTGAAGAAGCCAAAGATTTGGATGCTGTGCTTCAACAGCATGATATGGATCAAATCTTTTTGCTTGCACCGACCTCAACCGATGAGCGTATTCAACATGTGGTGAAACAAGCCAGTGGCTTTATCTACTACGTGTCTCTCAAAGGTGTAACGGGTGCAGCCACCTTAGACACAGCCGAAGCTGCAGCACGTATTGCAAAAATCAAAGCGCACACAAACGTACCTGTTGGTGTTGGGTTTGGTATTAGTGATGCGGCATCTGCCAAAGCCATGGGGCAGGTTGCTGATGCGGTGATCGTGGGAAGTGCTTTAGTTAAACCTTTTGCTACATTGGCAATCGACCAAGCGGTTGAACAAACGGTCAATAAAATCAAGGAGCTTCGAGCTGCGCTCGACGAGTTAGTATGAATCAAGAAGTGAAATCAGGGAAAATCCTTAGCCCATCGACACCGTGGACTGAACGTCATGTTCCTGGCATCCACATGCCTGATGAGCAAAAAGTTCTTAAGGCAACATTCACTGAGCCAACGATTGAATGCCCTGAATGTCATGCATTGGTGACACGTACTGCAATCGCATTTAATGCCTATGTTTGCCCACAATGTGATGAACATTTGCGTATGAAAGCACGCGATCGCCTAACATGGTTCTTTGATCAAGTACAAACGGAGTTAGGTCAAGAATTTGTCGCCAAAGATCCGCTTAAATTTGTTGATAGCAGACCTTATCCTGAGCGTTTGAATGAAGCACAAACCAAAACTGGTGAAACTGAAGCTTTAGTGGTAATGCAAGGCAGCTTAAACAGTATTCCAATGATTGCGTGTGCATTTGAATTTGATTTTATGGCAGGTTCAATGGGTACGGTTGTGGGTGATCGTTTTATTCAAGCAGCAGAACGTGCAATTGAGCTCAAACAACCTTTAATCTGTTTTGCAGCTTCTGGCGGTGCACGTATGCAGGAAGGTATGCTGTCTCTGATGCAAATGGCACGTACTTCTGCTGCGATTCAAAAAATGAAAGATGCCCATTTACCTTACATCGTGGTTTTGACTCATCCGGTCTATGGCGGCGTAACGGCATCTTTGGCGATGTTGGGTGATGTTCATATCGCTGAACCGAAAGCCATGATTGGTTTTGCCGGTAAGCGAGTAATTGAACAAACGGTTCGTGAAAAACTAGATGAACCGTTTCAGCGCGCTGAATATTTGCTTGATCATGGTGTAATCGATCAAATTGTTCATCGTCATGCATTACGTGATACTGTATCTCGTATCGTGGCGAAATTGATGAACTTACCTTGAAACATGATGCTCCTAAAATAACAGATGATTTAGATACATGGCTCGATTATTGGGGCCATGTTCACGTTACAGGTATTGATTTAGGTTTGGAACGTGTGATTCCAGTGGCTGAGGCTCTAGGGGTCATGCGACCACAAGCCAAAGTATTTACTGTGGCTGGAACCAATGGTAAAGGATCAACGACAACCACCTTAGCTTCCATTTTAAATGAGCAGGGTTATCAGGTTGGTCTGTATCAATCTCCCCATATTTATCGTTTTAATGAGCGGGTTAAATTAAAGGGTCAGGAAGTCGATGACCAAACTTTAATTCACGCTTTTGTAGAAGTCGATCAAGCGCGCCGTCAGTGTGATTTAAGTTTATCTTTTTTTGAAGCCACGACTTTGGCTGCTTTTGTTATTTTTAAACAAAAACAATGTGATGTATGGGTACTTGAAGTTGGTTTAGGTGGGCGTCTAGATGTGGTGAATGTCATAGATCCAGATGTTGCCGTAATTACTAATATTGGTCTGGATCATACGGATTGGCTTGGCGATACGATTGAAAAAATTGCGTATGAGAAAGCAGGTATTATTCGTCCAGATATTCCAGTAATCTTTGCGGGCATACAAGATTTACCTCAAGCAATTCAGGCGAAAGTGGATCAAGTTAAGGCAAAGTTGTATGTGGCACAACAAGATTATTTTTATCAAGATGCAGGCGATGCACAAAACTGGAATTTTGCATCATCGGGTACCACTTTAAAACTGCCATTAGGTTCATTGGCACTGGAAAATATTTCAACTGCGGTGGCTGCAGTCCTTTTGAGTGGTCTAAACCTGTCGCAGGCTGCTTTGTCTGAAGGTATCAAAAAAGCAAAATTGGCGGGGCGTTTTGAACAGCGAGTCATCGCAAATAAAACCGTTATTTTTGATGCTGGGCATAATGCACATGGTGTAGAATTTTTGTTAAAGCAATTGCGAAATTTCTTGGAATACAATAAACAGTACACACAAGTTGTTGCTGTATTTTCGATGTTGGCAGATAAAGATATAAAATCAGTGGTAGAGCGATTAAAACCCACTGTTTTAAATTGGAAAATTGCGCCGTTGAATGTTCCTCGTGCTGCACCGTTATCTCAATTGATGGATGCTTTACAAGGTGAGACAGTACACAGCTTTGAAAGTATCCAAGAAGCGTTTAAATTAGCACTTGAGCAAACCAACAATAACCAGCTAATTTTAGTCTGTGGTTCGTTTCATACATTAGAAGCGGTGTGGGAGTATCTGGAAGAATGTCAATGAATAACAAACAGCGCTGGATGGGCGGTGTTGTTTTATTAGGTGGTGGTGTTTTATTGGCAGCATTACTCCTGAAAGGAAAAGAAGAAATACACCAAACACAAGTTCAACCCCAACCAAAAGTCGAACAACCTGCGAAGAACAATAATCGTTCAAATCAGTCAGGCGAAATGGTTCAGTTACAACCGCTTGCGGTTGATGTTGAAACTGAAAAGCGTTTACTTGAAGAACAGCGCCGTGCGCGTGAAAAAGCAGTGGCAGAACAAGAAGCGCGTGCCGCAGACTTTTTAGTGCAACAACAACAGGCCGAGGCTGCAGCAGCGCGTAAAGCCGCAGAGGAATATGCAGCGATTAATGCGCGTCGTAATGCCGCTCAGGAAAGCTCAGACAATATTCCGCCAGAAATGAGCGATCAGGCTAAAGCTGCTGCTCAAAATTCGACACAAAAGACCACCGATCAGAAAAAGTCTGATCAGCAAAAATTAGATGCTGAGAAAAAACTTGCTGAACAAAAGAAACAGTCAGAAGCGCAAAAAGCAGCAGAACAACTGAAAAAACAAAAAGAGGCTGAGGCAAAACGGAAAGCTGAAAACGAGCGTCAAGCTGCTGAAAAGAAAGCCACTGAAGAAAAGCAACGTCAAATAGAGAACGAGAAAGCTGAGAAAAAAGCTGCTGAAGATAAGCGTAAAGCAGAGGCCGAAAAAAAGGCTGCAGATGAGAAAAAACGCAAAACTGAAGAAGATGCCAAGAAAAAAGCAGATGCAGATAAAGCACGCGATTTGTTGGAAAATGGAGATAAAAATTGGATGGTACAAGTGGCATTGGCTGCCAACCAAGCCAATGCAGATGCAGTCGTTTCCAAACTTCGTGCCAAAGGCTATAAGGTCACTACAAGTCCAACCTCTAAAGGCATTCGGATTATGGTGGGGCCATCTAAAAGCCGTGAAACTGCCGATGCTGCTCGTAAGAAAATTGTGTCAGATAGCAGTTTAAATATGAAGTCGGCTTGGGTCATCGATTGGGTTCCGTTAGATCAGCGCTGAGCTTGACCGGGGCCTAATGATCAGTTTTATTGGTAAAGATACTTAATTTCAATTTCTTAAAAACCAGTACATAAATGTGCTGGTTTTTTATGTGCGTTATTCTGAGGCATAAAAATATACAAGTTGTTTCATCTAATCTATAAAAATATTTTTGAAGAATATAGTTGTATTTTTTAAGCTTAATTTAAGAATAAAAGAGTTGTTAATTTGCCTTTTAATATGATTATATTGTCGATTGTTTAAAGTGAATCGATTATCTCGATTTTGCTGGAACTCCAACTCTGGATTAACTCGGTAATTTATGAAGAAATTAAAACTGCATCATCTGATTTTTATTGCGATGATCTTGGGCGCTATTTTCGGATCGTTGACTTCAACAGATGGTTATTTATTAAAAATTCCCATTTTAGGTTTTTATACCTTGTTGGGTGATTTATTTCTCAATGCCTTGAAAATGATCGTTATTCCATTGATTATGTTGGCGATTGTCAATGGAATGATCAGCGTTGGACAAGACGATCAAATTGGACGTTTGGGGATTAAGACCGTTGCATTTTATCTGATTAGCTGTTTTATCGCGGTTTTTATCGGCTTAGCTGCGGCAAATTTATTTACACCAGGTATTGTCAATGGTGTGCCTGCCAAAGATATGTTGGGGCTTGCTGCCAGTACAGGTGAAGTCTTACAGCGTGTTGAAGGTCGATCTATTGGTGATTTTAGCCAAATTATTTTGCAGTTTTTCCCAGCGAATCTGGTCAAAGCAGCACTGGAAAACCAACTTCTTGGCTTAATTATTTTTGCCTTACTGTGTGGTTATTTCTTAAATCAAATGCAGGGCAAAGCTGCGCAAACACTCAAGGATATGGTCAATGCCAGCTATGATGTAATCATGAAAATTACCATGTTAATCATCAGTTTTGCGCCGATTGGTGTTTTTGGTCTGATTGCAGCAATTGTAACCCGTACAGGTTTTGAAGCATTGCAACCTTTGGCGTGGTTCTTTGTAACCGTGGTTTTCGCTTTATTTATACATGCTTTTGTAGTGAGTACTTTAGCCGTCAAAGTTTTAACGCGATTGTCTCCAGTTCGTTTGATTCAGGCAATGTTTCCAGCATTACTCACCGCATTTTCTTCGGCAAGTTCGGCTGCAAGTTTACCAGTCAATATGGAGTGCGCGCAAAACCGTGCGGGGATCTCTAAGCGTGTCACCAGTTTTATGATGCCATTAGGCGCGACCATTAATATGAATGGTACAGCACTCTATGAATGCGTTGCGGTGATTTTTATCGCACAGGCATATGGCATGCAATTATCACTCATGACGCAATTTTTTATTGTGGTTGCTGCGGTTCTAACGTCCATTGGTGTTGCCGCTGTCCCGGCCGCTTCTTTGGTTGCCATTACCTTGATTCTCACTATGGTTGGTTTACCGGCAGAAGCGATTGGTTTGATTTTGGTGACAGATCGGATTTTGGATATGTTTCGTACTTCTGTGAATATGTGGGGCGATGCAATTGGCGCGACCATTATTGGTCATAGTGAGGGTGAAAAAGACATTTTAAGTCTGCCAGTTGATCAAATGGAAGAAAAACAACTCAAGCTTCAGGCAGAAGAAGCACTCAAAAATGCTTAATGACTTTGTTATGATTTGACCTAAGATGGATTCGAAAGTCATTTTCGAATCCATCTTTTATGGGTGAAGAAGGGTCAATGGAAAATGTATTGCTTAAACGCGTCAGCATATAGGCGAAATGTAAGGTCATCTGTTGAATGCTGTTTTAATGGGGTTGCGGAGTTAAACGTAAATAAGGCCTAACGGCAGTGTAACCTTGTGGAAAGCGCTGTTTAATTTCGTCTTCATCTTTGAGTGAAGGCACAATGACCACATCTTCACCTTGTTGCCAATTGGCTGGAGTTGCTACTTTGTGCTGATCCGTGAGTTGTAATGAATCTACGACACGCAAAATTTCATTGAAATTACGACCAGTTGATGCTGGGTAAGTGATAATCAAACGGACTTTTTTATTCGGATCGATAATAACCAATGAACGTACCGTGGTGGTTTCACTAGCATTGGGATGAATAAATCCATACAGCTCTGAAACCTTACGATCTTGATCTGCAATGATCGGGAAGTTTACTGTGGTGTTTTGAGTGTCATTAATATCTTTAATCCAGCCATGATGTGATTCAACATCATCGACTGAGAGTGCAATCGCTTTCACTCCACGTTTTTCAAACTCATCTTTGAGTTTAGCGGTATAGCCAAGTTCTGTGGTACATACAGGCGTATAATCGGCTGGATGCGAAAATAAAATTGCCCAATGATTGCCTAGAAATTCATAAAAATTGATTGCACCTTCTGTTGATTGTTGTTCAAAGTTGGGTGCAGTGTCACCTAAACGCAAGCTCATTTCAAAACCTCGTATCATCTTTATATGTTGTATGACATTAAATATGCAGTTTTTTTATTGCATTTAAAATTATTGTTTTCGCATGTTGTTATGAGTTTTAAAGATAAAGAAAAAATGGACCATGAAAAAATAGATCAGAAAATCGCATGCAAATCGGTGTAAGTTAAATGCAAATTTGCTACATTAACGCTCTTTGGTTATGTAATGTTAGAGTCATCTAGCAGATTTTTTCACTGTTTGGGCGTAAAACCCTTGTAGTTCTTATTTGTGACTCCATAATAACAGCTAAGAAAAAATTAACCGACCTAGGGTTTGTTGATATTGACAGACCTTATAACAAACAGGATTAGAGAGTTTATTCATGTTGGCAAGTCTGATCGGAGGTATCTTCGGTACAAAAAATGAGCGCGAACTTAAACGCATGCGTAAAATTGTTGATCAAATCAATGCGCTCGAGCCGACGATATCAGCACTAAGCGATGCAGACTTATCTGCAAAAACTCCAGAATTTAAAGAACGTTATAAAAATGGTGAAAGTCTGGATAAATTATTGCCAGAAGCTTTTGCCGTATGTCGTGAAGCGGCAAAACGTGTCATGGGTATGCGTCATTATGATGTGCAATTAATCGGTGGTATTACCTTACACGAGGGTAAAATCGCAGAAATGCGTACAGGTGAAGGTAAAACCCTAATGGGTACGTTGGCCTGTTATTTAAATGCCTTAAGTGGACAAGGTGTCCATGTCATTACAGTCAATGACTACCTTGCGCAGCGTGATGCTGAACTCAACCGTCCTTTATTCGAGTTTTTGGGGTTGAGCATAGGTACAATTTACTCTATGCAGTCTCCTATTGAAAAAGCACATGCTTATCAAGATGATATCACTTACGGTACGAATAACGAGTTTGGTTTTGACTATCTGCGTGACAATATGGTGTTTTCACTGCCAGAGAAAAAACAGCGTGGTTTAAATTATGCGATTATCGATGAGGTCGATTCGATCCTGATTGATGAAGCGCGTACGCCGTTGATTATTTCGGGTCAAAGCGAAGACTCTTCCCAGCTGTATGCCGCGATCAATAATATTCCACCCAAACTTCGTGCGCAAAAAGAAGAAAAAGTGGCCGATGGTGGGCATTTTTGGATTGATGAAAAACAGCGTTCAGTTGAAATGACCGAAGTTGGTTTTGAAACTGTTGAGCAAGAACTAATTGCCATGGGTTTGTTGGCAGAAGGTGAAAGCCTTTATTCTGCAAGTAATCTCAGTCTGGTACATCATGTCACCGCTGCGATTCGTGCACATTTCTTATATCATCGTGATGTTCATTATATTATTCATGATGGCGAAGTGATTATTGTCGATGAACATACTGGTCGTACTATGCCAGGCCGCCGTTGGTCAGAGGGCTTGCATCAGGCCGTTGAAGCCAAAGAAGGGCTGGAAATTCAGCCAGAAAACCAGACCCTTGCGACAACCACTTTCCAAAACTATTTCCGTTTATATAAAAAACTTTCAGGTATGACAGGTACAGCCGATACCGAAGCGGCGGAAATGAAAGAAATTTATGGACTAGATGTGGTGATTATTCCAACCCATCGTCCAATGGTTCGTTTAGATCAAAATGATTTAATCTATCTGAATCGTAACGGTAAATACGATGCGATTGTGCAGGAAATTAAGCGTATTCAAGCCACTCGTGCGCCAATTTTGGTGGGTACGGCAACGATCGAAGCCAGTGAAGTTTTATCGCATAAACTGACTCAGGCAGGCATTAAGCATGAAGTGCTGAATGCAAAACAACATGAGCGTGAGGCCGATATTATTGCGCAGGCAGGTAGCCCAGATTCAGTCACCATTGCAACGAATATGGCTGGTCGTGGTACGGATATTATTTTGGGTGGTAACTGGAAAGCCAAACTCGCTAAAATTGAAAATCCAACGCCTGAAGATGAGGCACGTTTAAAAGCGGAATGGGAACATGATCATGAAACTGTGCTGAATGCAGGCGGTTTACATATCGTCGGTTCTGAGCGTCATGAATCACGCCGTATCGATAACCAGTTACGTGGTCGTGCGGGTCGTCAGGGTGACCCTGGTGTATCGCGCTTTTATTTATCGCTTGAAGATGATTTGATGCGTATCTTTGCAGGTGACCGCGTGGTCGCGATGATGCGTGCCATGGGTCTCAAAGAAGATGAAGCCATTGAACATAAAATGGTGAGTCGTTCAATTGAAAATGCACAGCGTAAAGTCGAAGCGCGTAACTTTGATATTCGTAAGAACTTGTTAAAATATGATGATGTCAATAACGAACAACGTAAGATCATCTATTCACAACGTGATGAAGTTTTAGCTGAAAGCACGCTGCAAGACTATATTGAAGAAATGCATCGTGATGTCATGAAAGGTATGATTGCGAATTTTATTCCACCTGAATCGATCCATGACCAATGGGACGTTGAGGGTTTGGAAAATGCCTTGCGCGTTGACTTGAGTATGGAGTTGCCAATTCAACAATGGCTCAATGATGATCGTCGTCTAGATGAAGAAGGATTGGTAGAACGAATTACAGATGAAGTGATTAATCGCTATCGAGCGCGTCGTACCCAGATGGGAACAGATACAGCTGTTACGCTGGAACGTCACTTTATGTTGAATTCACTGGATCGCCATTGGAAAGATCATTTGGCTGCGATGGATTATCTGCGTCAGGGGATTCATTTACGTGGTTATGCTCAGAAGAATCCAGAGCAGGAATATAAAAAAGAAGCCTTTAACTTGTTTATTAATATGTTAGGCATTATTAAAACTGACGTTGTGACTGATTTGTCACGCGTTCATATTCCTACACCAGAAGAACTTGCAGAGCTTGAGGCACAACAACAGCAACAGGCAGAAGCAATGCGCTTATCTTTTGAACATGATGAAGTTGATGGCTTAACAGGAACAGTGACTCATCACGAGATCGAAGAACAAGCGCCACAGCAGCAAATTACGCCACCAGCGAGCCGTAATGCGCCATGCCCATGTGGATCTGGACTCAAATATAAACAATGTCATGGTCGTATCTAATCGCAAGATAAAGTTCGTGCTATAAAAGATTGTGATTTAAAAAAGCAGAACATTTATGTTCTGCTTTTTTTACGAGATGTTGCAAGCTGTGAATAGTATTTGCAGTTTGTTCGATTAAATGTTATTTACTTGCACATCTTGAAGTGAAAACTGGTAAAGACAATGAAAAAAGTATTAAAAACATTAGTAATGACGGCTTTAACAATTCCAGCATTTACATTTGCTGCAACTGAAAATGCACAGCCAACCCAAACCACTACTGTTGATAAGGTCATGGCTGCACAAGGTAATACCACAGCCCAAGCAACTGTTCAAAATCAAACGACGACTTTAATCAGTCCTAGAACAGGAATTCGCTATACACTGGGTAATACGGGAACTCGACCTATTATTTTTAAAACAGCGGCGATTAGTGCTGCCAACTCTGCAAATATAAGCCGCATTGTCGCGACTAACCCTGCGCTTTCTGCTGCGAGTCAGGAAAAAGCCAAGCAGGCTTTATTGGGTACATCTGCTCAACTTGCTGCCAACTAAAAAAGTCAAAATAAAAAACCAGCAATATTGCTGGTTTTTTATTGCTGTAAAGTGAGTTTGAGCGCTCGATTTTTATGTTTTTTTGAACTAAGCTTTTCTTTTTCTATAACGAACTCATCGGATATTTAAAATGGCTGTTGGTGACGTAACAATGCCGCATATGCATGTGGTAAAGGGTGTAAAAATTGGTTCAACCCAAGCGTATGTGCGTTACCCGAATCGACGAGATTTAGTGGTGTTCGAGTTTGCTGAAGGTTCACAGGTTGCAGGTGTTTTTACCCAAAGCACTTTTGCCGCTGCACCAGTTATACTCAGCAAAAAACATTTAAATGAAAGCTCATCAGCACAACAGCCACGTTATCTCATTATCAATACTGGTAATGCCAATGCGGCAACAGGAAAACTTGGTTTAGAAAATGCGACTAAAACCTGTGCCAAACTGGCGCAACTAGCCCATGTTCAAAGTCAGCAGGTCTTACCTTTTTCAACAGGCGTTATTGGTGAGCAGCTTCCAATTGAGCGTTTGTTAAATGGTATTCAGCCTGCGTTAGACACTTTAGATGAAGCAAGTTGGACGGATGCTGCTTTTGGCATTATGACTACCGATACTGTGCCTAAAGGGGCTTCTGAACAGTTTGAGCTCGATGGTATCACCTATAGCATGACTGGCATTAGTAAAGGCGCTGGAATGATTCGACCAAATATGGCAACCATGCTCAGTTTTGTAGCGACCGATGCACCGCTGAGTCAAGCTATTGTTCAACAGCTATTGCAAACGACAGTCGAGCATTCATTTAACCGCATTACCATTGATGGCGATACCTCAACCAATGATTCCTGTATTTTTGTGGCAACAGGGCAGGCAGGCGGACAAGAAATTCAGTCGAACACCGATTCACGCTATGCCGTGGTGCTTGATGTACTCACTCGTATTATGAATCGTTTGGCACAGTTGATTGTGAGAGATGGCGAAGGTGCTACCAAATTTATTACTGTGACTGTCGAGGGCGGAGCCAATACCCAAGAATGTTGTGATGTCGCCTATAGCATTTCAGATTCACCACTTATTAAAACTGCTTTATTTGCTTCGGATCCAAATTGGGGACGGATTGTGATGGCGATTGGTAAAGCGGGCATTCAAAATCTCGATAGCAGCAAAGTTCAGGTCTGGTTGGGTGATGTGCAAATCTGTTTGGATGGCGGAGCAAATCCAGATTACACCGAAGAAATGGGTGCAGCGGTTATGGCAGAAAAAGAAATTACGATTCGTGTTGATCTGGGAAGAGGACAGGCGAAGGACACGGTCTATACCTGTGATCTGTCTTATGATTATGTCAAAATCAATGCAGATTATCGATCTTAAATATTTCGCTATAATTTAAGCTATAATCAGGCCTCCTCTGGGAGGCTTTTTTAACTGCCCACTTTTGGTTCTCAAGTTATCAAATCATAGCCAGTAACTTGTGATGTAACGTTACAAGCATGCCAGCCCGTATGCAAAAGGATGAGAAGACGTTTATGAGTAGTGCGAATTTAATTGCGAACGACGCAAAAAACATTGTGCAGGCGCATTTAGATCGTTTAGGCGAGCCGAAAGACCAACACTTAAGTGCAGATGTTAAACAGGCAAAATTTGCGGAAATTGCAGCAGAACTCAAAAAACGGAATGCTGTATTAGTTGCGCATTACTATTGCGATCCTGATGTACAGGAACTGGCAGAGCTAACAGGTGGGTGTGTTTCTGATTCACTGGAAATGGCACGTTTTGGACGTGACCATGTGGCGAGTACTCTAGTGGTTGCTGGGGTTAAATTTATGGGAGAGACGGCTAAAATCTTATCTCCAGAAAAAACCATTTTAATGCCTACTTTGGAAGCCACTTGCTCACTGGATCTAGGTTGTCCTGTTGAGGAGTTTACAGCGTTTTGCGATCAGCATCCTGACCATACGGTTGTGGTCTATGCAAACACTTCAGCCGCAGTCAAAGCGCGTGCTGATTGGGTGGTAACATCAAGTTGCGCAGTTGAAATTATTGAACATTTGGATAGCTTGGGTGAAAAAATTATCTGGGCACCCGATCAACATTTGGGTCGTTACATCCAAAAGAAAACTGGTGCAGATATGCTGCTTTGGGATGGGGCTTGCATTGTGCATGAGGAGTTTCGCGCTCGTGGCATTGCCAAAATGAAAGCACTTTATCCAGATGCTGCCGTTCTAGTTCATCCTGAATCACCAGAATCGGTAGTGGATATTGCAGATGCTGTGGGTAGTACTTCTCAGTTGATCAAAGCTGCGCAAACATTGCCACATCAACGTTTAATTGTGGCAACCGATCGTGGCATTTTTTATAAGATGCAACAAGCGGTTCCAGATAAAATTTTAGTTGAAGCGCCGACAGCAGGTGAGGGAGCGACTTGTCGTTCTTGTGCACATTGTCCCTGGATGGCAATGAATGAACTCGATGGAATTCTGCATGTATTACAACATGCCGATCAGGAAATACACGTAAACGCTGCTTTGGCACAACGGGCTAAACTTCCTCTGGATCGGATGTTGGCGTTTAGTGCATCACTGAAACGCTAAAATGCTGCTTAAATATACATTCGGTAAGGATTTTTAATTTTTTTTAATTCTAGGTGTTGACGTAATCACACGCCGCGCCTAGAATGCACACCGTACCGCACGATGTGCGATATAACAAAAGCTGAGATAAATCGGAGCATAGCACAGCCTGGTAGTGCACCTGGTTTGGGACCAGGGGGTCGTAGGTTCGAATCCTACTGCTCCGACCATTTAAAATATTATGAAGTATTTGATATTTTAAATTCGGCGAAATATCGCATGATAGACATATCATCGGTTACGCGCCTGTAGCTCAGTTGGATAGAGCATCCGCCTTCTAAGCGGATGGTCACAGGTTCGAATCCTGTCAGGCGCGCCATTCGGTGGCTTGGTACTAAGAATCAAATGTTATGGTGGATGTAGCTCAGTTGGTAGAGCCCTGGATTGTGATTCCAGTTGTCGCGGGTTCGAATCCCGTCATTCACCCCACTCTTTTAAAGAGAGTATCGGAGTATAGCACAGCCTGGTAGTGCACCTGGTTTGGGACCAGGGGGTCGTAGGTTCGAATCCTACTGCTCCGACCATTTAAAACTTAAGTTTTAAAATAGATAAAATATCCGCTTAAATGCGGTTTTTTTATGTCAGAAATTTATTACTTTAAAATATCTCCACTAGATGATTGTATCGTAATGGAGATTTGAAAATTTTAAATTTAAGGAATAATAATTACAGCAACACGACGATTTTCAGCACGATTTTTTTCACTCGTATTGGGTACTAAGGGTTGTTCAGCACCACGCCCAACAATCTGTATATTTTGCGCTTTAAAACCATGTGCTATGAAAATATTGGCAACACTCTGTGCGCGTTCTTGGGATAACTTTAAATTATATTGAGTTGTTCCAATATTGTCGGAATGTCCAATGATTTTCACTTTTTGCAAATCATATTTTTGCAACTGATGACTTAAACGTGAAATTTCCTGCTCATGTGCAGGTTGAATATCTGTTTTATCAAAATCAAATAACAGCCGTTCTGGCAAACCGAGTGTCCACCCTTCATCAGTCAGTACAAATCCTTCCTTTTTTAACATACGGACTTGTTTGTATTTTAGTGGGCCAAAACTTAAGCAACCAGAAAGTGCAATGCAAATGATTGCTAAAAATGAAATTTTCAGGGAATGGTTAAGCATATGGGATTCCAAAATTAAGGTTTATAAATAAAAAATTAAGGTTTATAAATAAACCAGTGGTGAGTTAAATGTTTTGCTTTATACATTGATTGATCAGCTTGCATGATTAAATCTTCTGGCGTAGAGGCAAATCGTGAAAATGCGATGCCTAAACTAAAGCTGAATTCAATCGATTGCCCTTCAAATATAATCGGTGCTTTGCTACTGGCAATTAAATTTTCAGCAATTGTAATCAGGTGCTCAACTTGGTGAATGGATTGCAGAATGACGGCAAATTCATCTCCACCCAAACGTGCAATAAAATCTTGATGTCTTAGTTTTGATTTTAAACGCTTCGCCATTTCTTCTAGCACAGCATCACCTGCTAGATGTCCAAATTGATCATTGATTTGTTTGAAATGATTATTATCAATAAATATTAAGGCGGAATTCTGTCGTTTATGATTATCTTCAAATAAATCAACAAGCTCCTGATAAAAGTAGCTTCGATTTGGCAGCTGAGTTAAATGGTCATGATGTGCTTTAAATGATAATTGATGATTTTCATTTTGTAGGTGTGTATGCCATTTTTGAATTTCTTCCAATAATTGATTAAATACATCATTTAAATCTTGAAATTCTTTAATATTATTATTTGGAAAGCGTAGATTATATGCTTTTTGATCGCTGACGACCTGGGCAATCTGAGTCAATGGCCGCATGGATTGCATAATATAACGATAGGTCATATTGGTTGACCACCATAGGGCAATGACAATAAAAATCATGGCAATCGCAAGACCAATTAAAATGGTAATAATAAACTGAATAATTTTTTCGGAGCTTCCAAAAAGAACCAGCTCACCAATTTTATTATTGTGATGGTAAATGGTTAATTTGATAGGATCTTTTAGAAAAACATAATCCAAAAAACTTTGTAATTGACTATAGTAAACAGGGGGTTTTGAGCTTGATGCCAATTCTAAATGATTTTTGTCATAAATATGGATTGTACGAATCGAATGCTGCTCCGTATATTCATTTAAAATTTGTTGTAATGTTAGTTGATCTTTAAAAACCAGTGCAGGCTGAATCCGTTCACTCACGGTCAACCCTAAAATATTCAAATTTTGTTTGGCATAAGTTTCTATGGTAAATATTGAAATAAGTACAAACGTGAACGTACAGATAAAAAAAGTAATGATAAAAATCGTTGCTTGAGATTTACGGAATAAAGAATGTAAAGACTTAGATTCATACAAATTTGAAATCATATCTCCTTACTCCGCATTGCGCGCTAAAAGTAATACTCGAGGATCAATATGAATCTGAGAGTAGCTTAAAGCATCGAGGTTAACTTTGAAGGTGGTTAATCCGCGCTGCGTGTATAAACAAAAAATGCTTCCAGTTTCACAATCAGGATTATTATTACTAAAAGATAATAAGTTCCTTTGAGGATAAGCATTCACTAAATTTTGCTGTTGTTGAGGTGTAAGATTAGAAAAATAAACCGCTTGACATTGAGATTTTGAAAAATTGACCGAGCTCAACCCTTGAATATGATATTCATAAGCAGATTGTTTGACTTGACTTTGAAATGCTGCCGTTGCAACAGGATTATCGATGACACATAAAGTTGGCGTAATATTATTTGGCCATTTACTATAGCTTAAAATGGCTAAAGTCAGGCTATAAGCATTATGGACAGAAACAGCGGGCACAGTTTCACAGACCATTAGAATGACCATAGCAACAGCTAGACTTCTTCTTATATTGTAAAACATGTCAATAAAACTTATAAATATGCAACCGTCGTCTAATTCTACTTAAATTAGCTGTTTAAAAAAAGTTCTAAATATTGTTAACGGAAATAATAAAAAATGCGAAGTTGTTTTAAAATTAAGCTTATTGGTCCAAATAATAATCAAACTCACCAAATATGATCAAAACCTAGTCGATAGAATAAAAAGGCTTAAAAAAGGGGTTGCGTTGAATTGATAATGCTGTAGA
>NZ_JAHPRO010000034.1 GCF_025562455.1 Acinetobacter sp. WU_MDCI_Axc73 | reverse complement strand
TAAAATCGTTATAGTATTATTATTTATTGAGTAGATAAGAGAATTAAATTAGTGAAATACTCAAATGAAAAAATAGTAAAAGCTCTCTTACTTTCTCCTTTACCACTACTTTTTTTCACAGCAGTCCTGTTTATCGTAATGAATCAGGAATACAGCCTATACTCGATTTTAGTGGTTCTTGTAGGGCACGGTCTTGTCTACTTGGCTTATTGTATTTTGACTGTACCTTTCAGCTTCATATTCTCAATTCTTTTAAATCGTTATAACAGTCTTAATTTATTAACTATCTGTATTGCCTCTATAATTATTGCTACTCCATTTTTTATTCTTTTTGGATGGAGTCACACAGGAGAAATTTCGAAAGAGTGGTGGAAGATGTATACAGATACATGGACTATCTTTATGGCTCTATTTCCTGGCTTATGTTATTGGCTATTTCTGATTAACCTAAAAGATAAGAAATCAAAGAATATTGAATAAACCATTGCATAGAGATTCTTAAATTTCCCTAAAATTAACATAATACACCTTATACGAAATTCAAAAAAAATAATATTATCTTTATGATAATTAAAGAAATTTAATACAATCTCCATTATATTAAATTCTCATTACATAGGCTAAGAACTGACTCAATAATAAAAAATGGGAGTTTTGTTGAACTCCCATTTTTGAGACTGCACATTAAACTTTTTCAAATAATTATGTAGCACTTTTTCTAGGTGTTTAGTCCCGGCATTTGATGGATCGGATCAATTTTAAAAAGTTCAGGTTCATCTGTCCACTGTTTGCAGATGAATTCGTAGGGAGTCAGGCCCCTGAGTGTTTTGAGTCTGCGGCCGAAGTTGTATGCAGCAATAAAATCAGCAAGGTGAATGCATAGCTGAGTGTGATCGTCGTAATGGAACCGTTTGACAGTAGCTTCTTTAATCGTTCGGTTCATCCTCTCGACCTGTCCATTGGTCCATGGATGCTTAACCTTGGTAAGACGATGTTCAATGCCACATTCAGTACAAACCCGATCAAAGATGTGCTCAGAGGCGTAGCGATCACAGGTGCGGTTCGTGAACTGGATGCCGTTATCTGTTAGCACCGTATGGATTCTATAGGGCACAGCCTTAACCAGATTGCGCATGAACTCCGCGGCTGCCATCTTACTGGCTTTAGTATGCAATTCAGTGAACGCAAACTTGGAAGTGCGATCAATGGCAACGAAGAGATAAAGCTTACCCTGTGCTGTTTGCATCTCAGCGATGTCGATATGAAAGTAACCAATGGGGTAGCTCTTGAAGCGCTTCCTGACAGGGCGATCACCTTGTACCTCAGGCAGTCGTGAAATACCATGCCGCTGTAAGCAGCGGTGTAACGACGAGCGTGTCAGATAAGGAATACTCGGCTGCAATGCATAAAGGCAATCGTCTAGCGGCAACAAAGTGCGTTTTCGAAAAGCAACAATTGCCGCCTCATCTTCAGGCGATAACACGCTTGAGCGAGGATTCTTTGGGCCGGTTGTAAGATCATCTACTGAAGTACGTTTCTTCCATTTTGCGACGGTCTTTTGATTGATGCCGTAACGCTTGGCTAGCGTTCTTAAGCTCTCTTGACTATTTTGTATTGCTCGACGCACTGCCTGTGTCGTTGTGGCGCTGCTGTGTAGAACTTGTCCCATAGTGCTTCCTTCCATTTATCTGAGAATATTGCACCATTAAAATCTGGGACTAAACACCTAGTATCTTTTATTAGATTTGAAGGTTGTAGGTTGAGCTGAGCAACTTATGCCGAGGGGCTGACATTTATCAGACAGAGTATCCATTTCAGCTTTCGGTGCTGTCTAGAAATAAAGGGAAAGTTGTTTCAGGCGAGGACATCACTTTTGCAAAGATGAATGAGAGGTGTCTCTGCCTGAATATTTGCTTTTCTAGAATTGAGTGTCTAGAAATCAAATGAGGTTTGTAGATAATACGTTTGTGGCGCACCTACATACATTCCACCGACTTGATCCGCTGAACGAGTGTAGTATTCACGGTCAAATAGGTTCTTCACACCGAAGCCCACTTTGAGACCATTGAGTTGTGTGTTGGAAAAATCATAGGATGCCCGAATACCCACTAAACCATAACCAGGAATGTTGCCATAGCGTCCAGTAGCATCATGGGTGCCCGATGCGGTTTGACCAGATTGACCGTAGAAATTAGTGTTTAGTGTCCATTGATCAATTTTATAGTCTATTCCAGCATTGCCGACCAATTGTGAATAAAAGTCGAGATCTTGTCCTTTGTTTTCCCCAGCAGATGCGGTTGCTTTGGTGTAAGTGGTATTGGCATATAGCGAAATACCGCTGAGTTCGTCACTGATTGCACCGAGATTATATTTAAATCCGAACTCGGCTCCTTTGTGTTCAGTGGCACCTAAATTTGAGTAAGTTTGAGTTGCATCATCTCGTTTTAATTCATCAGAAAAATCAATATAAAACAGGGTGAATTCTAGGGATAGATATGGGTCTAAATAGTGTGTACCAATTTCATAATTATTGGCTTTTTCAGGTTGCAAGCCTTGCATGGTCAGATAGGCACCTGACGCATTGGTATTAGCCATTTGGCTATATTGTAGTGGTGCAAAAGATTTACCGTAGTTTGCAAAAATATTCCACAAATCATTGGCTTTATACATGACTGAAAAGCTTGGTAATACTACATCATAGGATTTTTCAGCATGTACTCCGTTGAGTACCGATGCATCTTTATTTAATTTGTACATATTTTCGGTGGTTTTGATTTTCTCAAAACGAACACCAGGAATCAGAGACCATGCACCCACATCTGTGCGGTTGTCGATGAACAATGCATGTGCATCTGTTTTCCCGTCTGCTTTGGTCCAAGCATATTCATTTGTAGGGCCTGTGACCGTGTTATAGCTTGCACGATTAACCGCCTCTTCACTAGTTTCATGTAGATAGCGATAGCCCACAGAAACTTCATTTTCAGTAGTCCCAAGTTGGTACGCATGCGAATACCGTGGCTCGATTGCCGTCACTTTATAATTACGTGGCGCCGTTTGGTACAGTTTTGATCCACTACGTTCCATTCCTGCATCACGGAAGGTGTCAGTGTGATAGGCCAAAAGCTCAAAGGCATTGTCATCTTTTTTATAGCTGTATTTAACTGAACCGTCAGTACGATGCCCTTTCATATAATCATGATTGCGCAAGGACTGATATGGATTTTCAGCAAATTGAGCAGGGGTTAAACCTCCAGGCATATCTACATCTGCATCGTAGCGGTGTAGATTGGCTTCAATTTTTGCATATTCATCTATTGCATAAGCTGCTTTTAAGCGAATATCGTTGATGTCAGAGTCATCATTTTTATCGCGAAAACCCTCTCCATTAACGCCAGAATATAACAGCGCTAAGCCTAAACCGTTGTCTAAGGTTCCACCCACAAATAAGTTGGGGTTAAATTTTACATGACCGTTTTCTGCAATTTCTGTAGTGAGGTCTACCGTTCCAGCAAAGGTTTCAGGAATTGTACGCGAGTTAAAGTTAATAATCCCTCCTACATTTTGTGGCCCAAAGCGAACAGAGCCCGCGCCACGCACCACGTCGATACTTTCAGTATTGCCTAAACTAGTGGGTGCTAAGGAGAGTTGTGATTGACCATAAGGGGCAAACGAAAGTGGAACACCGTCCACGAGTACCTGTGAGCGTGGTGAAAACCGTGACGTTAAACCACGGACACCGATGCTTAACGATGCATCACTCCCTGCTGTTCCTGCATTTTCAGGAGCTTGAATACCAGGCACAGTGCGTAAAGCCTCTTTGACAGAAGTTACGCCTCGGTTAATCAACTCATCACGCTGAATGACTGTACGCGCTCCAGCATGATTTAGTACTTTCTGTGCATTGGCTTCATCTAACCAGTTGCCTTCGGCTTGCACAGTTATCGTGTTAAGCGTCACAGTAGGGTATGTATCGGCTGCATAAAGTATGGAGGGAAATAAGCAGAGGGTGAGGACTGATTTTTTGAAATGAGGGAGTAACACAAGAGATCCTTAAAATGATGTATAGGTTAAATGTGAAGAAAATACGGAGAATTTGTAAGTTTGTGAAATGATAAGCTGACTAGCGAGATCTGTAAATGATAATCGTTTGCTTTTTATTCAAGTGTTATATAAAAATTATTAGAATAAAGGGAATAGTGAAAGCACTTAAAAGTGAGCCGGCAATCTATACAAAATTCTTTTCTGAAAGTGTTCTGCAATATCAAACAGGCTGACAGTTTTCTAGAATATGAATACAGAAAGATAGATAAAAACGGTGGCTAACATTTGAGTAAAAATTGAACTTATTGCTGAGTTTAGCCTAAAAAACCAATGGCTTTCACTGGGAGGCCATTGGTTTTAGTGTATGTTGAATTTTGCTTAATCTGACATTAGTTTTACATTACAGATTGTTGGTCAAGTCCGCCTGAGTGTTATCAGATTTATCTTGAGCATGCTTTCCCCAGTTAAACTTCTGTGCACAGATGCCTAATCCAACAATAAACAATGCAAGTAAACTGGTATAGGTTACTTCTTTGAAATAAGTGCCTTCAACCAACATGGTAATAAGTGCGCCAATAATAAAGAAGATTGCAAGATACGTAAAATATTATATATTTCAATATGCTGATTCCATTCGGGAAAAATATCATTTGGGTATAGCTTTAGTGATTTAAGAGTTTGAAGAAACTGAGAGTCTATTTTTAACTTTTCTGGATGATCAACTATGTCATCAAATAATGCAGATGATCTATGAGTTAAAAATTTACCTGTAACAGAGGAGTGGTACGCCTTAGCATTAATTTTAAAGGCTTCATTACTATCATTTTTAACTATTTTTTTAAAATTTTTCGGTAAACCGTACATCATTTTATGATGATATGAACTTATATGACTCGTTATCACAAAAGATTCAAGAGATGAAATTTCTTCTAAAGAGGAATAAGAGTTTTGCATTAAAGGCCTAAGCTAAAAAATCAGAATTATGAAATTTCTCTAAAATTAACATAATACACGTTATACGAAATGCCCTTGATCAAGGGCATTTTTAGCCGCTACTTAACGTAGAATATCTTATGCAAAGTGAAAAACGACGGTCTATTGTCCTCGTTTCATATAACATTCATTATTTCAACTGAGGATAAAAAAGCTTTAAAACGATCTTTTTTGAGAAAGGAACAAGAAACAAAAGACATGGATAAGCAATAATCCAATTAATCATCCATTGTGAAAAAACAATTGATAATAAAAATTTATCTTCATTTAAAGCTCCTAGAATAGCGTTAATGCCACTCATAAAGAATGAGACAAAAAGGGGAATCAAAAACCCCTGTAATGATAGCTTGTTCATTGATTATTAAGATTTAAAATATTCTTGAACTTTTAAAATATTTTTTTGAAATATTATTAAGAGTTTCTAATATAAGATTAGAATCTTGACTGATTAGAGCAATATTAAGTTCAGACATATAATCAATTAATTGGCTTTTTGCTTTTTTTGCAAATTCAGGAGTAACTTCTTGATCTTCGTACAATAAGACGTAGTTCTTCGCAAACCCATAAATAAGAAATAAGGCCGAATTATCTAAATTATTATTGTTGCCAATTTCTTGCTCACATAAAATTTTTAACTGCTTGAAAGCATCTGTTCCATTTGGTAAAGCTTTAAAGTTTTCAAATATAAATTGGAATTTCATTTTGGGGACTCACTTAAAAAGAAACTCTACAGCTTTAGTCACTCTCAATCAATATCTAATTTTTCCAAAATTAATATGATACGTATTATACGAACTCCCAAAGCATGGCTTTCAGTCATGCTTTTTCTATCAAAAGAGTATAGCTGAATGATAGCAAGCCAAATCGCATACAATATCTATCATTAGACTTAATGCAATAATTAAATGATATTGTTATCATTAATCTAATAGAATTAAGATTAAATGATAGAAATGAATACACGTATTTATCTACGAGCTTCAACTAAAGATCAAGATGCAGAAAGGGCTTTGCAGATTCTTCAGGATCTAAACCAAAACTTGAATTTGGGTGAAACCATTGTGTACGTGGAAAACTATAGTGGTACGAAGTTAGACCGACCTGAATTGAATAAGCTGCTGTCAGAAGCAAATCAAGGTGACACCTTGTTAGTTGAAAGTATTGACCGCTTATCACGCCTAACCCAACGAGATTTTCAAGAGCTGAAGCGCAGGATCCAGGAGAAGGGACTTCGTTTAGTCGTAGCGGATCTTCCTACTACCTACCAAATGATTCAAACCAGTGACAGCATTACTCATTCAATCCTGGAACTCATCAACAATATGTTGATTGATCTCCTGGCAACAATGGCTCGCCTAGACAATGAGAAACGTATAGAACGTATTAAGCAGGGCCTGGCACGTTCGGGTTACAAGCCAACAGGTAAGAAAGCCAATGAGGCTAAGCACAAACGAATAAAAGAATTGCTAGCAGCTGGCAATATGACTAAGGAAGAAATTGCCAAAGCAGTGAATTGTGGAGTTGCAACTGTCTATCGAGTTGCTAAAGTTATCTAAAAGCGGACATTTTTACTTTGGAGAAACCGGACATTTCTATTTTGGAGTTACAAAGATTGCTTCACATAAGAGATTTTATGTTAAATAATGGTTTTTATATGATCTAGTATTTCTAAATATAAGTGCAATTTTACTAAGGTTGCTTAGATGCTATGGAATCTAAATATCTAAATTGTTCATCCCCCTTTACTTCATTTTCATGTTTAATCACCGCTATTAGTAAAACTATGGTCATAGCCCCAGCTAGATAGGTGATCTTTTTTCTCATGATTTCCTTGTAGTGAAATTCTTTTTGCTTATTTTATATAAATCATATAAATAATAAAATTGTTATATATACCAATCTGTTAGGAAACTTAGTCCTATTCCAAATAACCAAAAAAAGCCGATATCTTTGTAAGCTCTAACCCACAAAAATTGAGGGATAGTTTTCGAAATAGAGTCTTTGATAAAATAGTAAAAATCAATAAATACCTACTTTTTAAACCATTATCATTTAGAGAATATTACAAAGTTGTTTAAAAAAGCCGACTTGTTTCCAAGTCGGCTTTTCGACATCGTCGAGCACATTTTTTATATCATAAATTTCCGATTTTTATAATTTTCAAAGTCTATCTTTCAGCTCTTTATACAACAAAGCCGAACTGAATTAAAAATAGAAATGTAGTTGAGCTGATGCTTGCTCATTTCTTTATTTTTAGTAATTGAGGTGAACATACTGTCAGTACATGGTAGTTATAAGTAACGTGTAACTTTGTTTGCACAAAGATTTGAGTTATGCCAAGTGATGGATTGATTTGTACTTAAAATTTTAAGCTTATCCACTTGCTTTGCAAGCCACTACACTTTATTTACAATCCTATGTTGTGGAAGTAGGGGATCTTGTACTCGCCCAGTATGTTCAACTTGATTATATCTAAAGGACTATTAGGCTTCAATCAAATCAATTTTCCAATTATTCGACTGAATTAACACATTTAAATCACGTAATTTAAGACTAATATCATCAGCTTGTTTTTGTAATGATGAAACTGGAATAACTTTATGCCACTTTATTTCCCGCGTACTATAACGATCAGATTCACGAGATGTATTACTTATCGCTGCAGTTAGGGTTTTGTGCTGTTCTACAAATTCATCACGCAAAGTCAATAAAGCAAGTAGAGAACGGCCATCATTTAATTTTGTTAAAGCATTAGTTTCATGAATTGCATAACTTAATTTTTGAAATTCTTGAATTAAAGAAAATACTTGTTTTAGTAGTTCATTTGGATCTTCAGATGGTTGATCACCATCTTGTACCAATACATTTGCATTGATACGTTGTTTTAGTGAAATAATTTTTTTTTGTTGATCACTTCGAAGTAAGAGAGCTTCTGCTAATTTCATTTTTCACCTATTAACCAATTAGAATTAAGTTTTAAACAGCTTATATCCTCATTCTTTAAAGATCAAAAAAATTGCTTTTTTATCTAACTAAAAGGTGTCTATAAAATCGGTGGATATTCACACAGAACTTGAATTGCCGGATATTAAAGAAGTACGTGAGAAAACTGGCTTAGATGAGTTCCTTCTTCACTACTTTATCTTGGACTACTTATTTTGGCTTAGTTTTCTGTTGATTTGTTATTTATATCTCAAAAAGAGAAAAAATCGAGTCTAATCTATCTTGTAGCGTTCCTAAAATTAACATAATACACGTTATACGAAATTTTAAAAATGATATTATCTTTATGATAATTAAAGAAATTTAATGTAATTACTATTATATTAAATTCTCATTACATCGACTAAGAACTGACTCAATAATAAAAAATGGGAGTTTTGTTGAACTCCCATTTTTGAGACTGTACATTAAATTTTTTCAAATAATTATGTAGCAGTTTTTCTAGTCAAATTATCTTTTTCAATACCTAATAAAGATATTATTTCTGTGCTTCACATGCCTCTAAAGCTCGTAAAGCAAATGTATATGCAGCTCCTGCATTCAAATGAATTGCTGTAGCTAAAGCACCAGCTACTTCGCTTTCTGTTGCGCCAGCTTTCATTGCTGCTTCTGCATGCACTGAAATACAGCTTTCACAACGCGTAGTGATTGCCACTGCTATAGATATTAATTCACGTGTTTTGATATCTAATGCCTCGGCAGCAGCAGCATCATTAAGTGCTAAATAAGCTTGAAGCATTTTAGGATGAGTTTTTCCTAAAGATCCAAATGATTTTTTGACATGTGCTGTATGTTCTGGCCAATCTAGGAACATTTTAAAAATACCTTTGATTAAATACAGATTTAATATTAGTTGAATTGAAGATAAAATTTCTTAAATTTTGTGTAAACACCGTAATTTTAATCTTATAAATGAATAGCTACCGATTTTGTAGACACTTTATAATTATTCTAAAATTAACTTAATGCACGTTATACAAAATTAAAAAATGGAGCCTAAAGCTCCATTTTTTAAATTGCTAAGCGCAAATTCAGTGCTTTTACAACTTTAATCACCGTATCAAAACTAGGGTTAACATCACCAGAAAGTGCTTTGTAAAGACTTTCTCGGCCTAGACCTGTATCTCGTGATAATTGAGCCATTCCTTTAGCTTTAGCAATGTTACCTAAAGCTTTAGCAATGAATGCGGCATCACCATTAGATTCTTCAATACATACTTGTAAGTAAGCCTGCATATCTTCTTCTGTTTTAAGATGCTCAGCACTGTCCCATTTGCGAAGTTTAATAGCCATTTATAGCTCCTCCTCTAAATCTTGTGCCAATTGCAGGGCAAGTTTTATATCTTTACTTTGCGTAGACTTATCTCCACCTGATAAAAGAATAACAACCCTTTGCCCTTGTTTGCAGTAGTAAATCCTATAGCCTGGTCCAAAGAAGAAACGTAATTCAGAGACACCTTCACCAACTGGTTCAGTATCTCCAAAGTTTCCATCTTCAACCCGATCAATTCGGACTTGTATGCGTCTTTTTGCCTGTTGGTCTTTTAACTTGGTGAACCAGTCATCAAAGACTTCAGTGGTATATATTGAGTACATAGGTAAAATGTATCCTATAGGATACATTTATGCAAGAAATAAACTTGGTTTTGGGAGCCTGAAACGCTGAATTTCGTATAATCGCCATTATGTTAAAATCGTTATAGTATTATTATTTATTGAGTAGATAAGAGAATTAAATTAGTGAAATACTCAAATGAAAAAATAGTAAAAGCTCTCTTACTTTCTCCTTTACCACTACTTTTTTTTACAGCAGTCCTGTTTATCGTAATGAATCAGGAATACAGCCTATACTCGATTTTAGTGGTTCTTGTAGGGCACGGTCTTGTCTACTTGGCTTATTCTATTTTGACTGTACCTTTCAGCTTCATATTCTCAGTTCTTTTAAATCGTTATAACAGTCTTAATTTATTAACTATCTGTATTGCCTCTATAATTATTGCTACTCCATTTTTTATTCTTTTTGGATGGAGTCACACAGGAGAAATTTCGAAAGAGTGGTGGAAGATGTATACAGATACATGGACTATCTTTATGGCTCTATTTCCTGGCTTATGTTATTGGCTATTTCTGATTAACCTAAAAGATAAGAAATCAAAGAATATTGAATAAACCATTGCATAGAGATTCTTAAATTTCCCTAAAATTAACATAATACACCTTATACGAAATGCGTTATAATTATCTATAGAAATCAATGCTGTAGTTTCTAGTTTATAGCCCATCTTCCCCAAGATGGGTTTTTTTTATGATTTTTCACGTTCCACGCCTATTCTTTGATCAATGTTTCACGACTTTGTTCATATTAGTTAAACAATCGTGGTTAATCATAGGGTCTAAAAAAACGGCTCCAAAAGCCCCTTTTTTCCGGTTCGTGTTCAATGTGCTCCGGTACTGGAATCCGCTTATTTTCTGCTTCGACCGGAGTAGTCAATCCGTCATGTTTCGGCTCTGGTTCTGGTCGAGAATTTCCTGTCATTTCAGAATGAGTAGTAACTTTACGTTCATCTAGCTCTGTCTTTGATTGTTCAAGCTGACCTTTAAACTCAATTCTGTGGGTCAAATCTTCTATATGCTGCATCAAAGACTTTTCTCTTTGGTTGGCTAGATCTAACTGATTTTTGAGTAGAGAAATCTGATCTTTCAATACATGTTCAATCTCAGATTGAACATGTACGTGTACATCCTTATGGGCGTGTTCAGTACGTGTACTGGACTGAACACCGATAGGATTTCCATAAACTCTGATAAGTTCAGATAAATCTATGAGTCCATCATGATCCCTTGATAATTCACCAGTTTTTATAGCTTCGTATATTGTTGTTCGAGACTTTTTAAAAGCTTTACTCGCGTCCATAACGCTGAATTTTGTTGTGTTCAATGTAATCCCTCAGTGCATGTACAAGGATGTTTAGATGAACATCCTACCTGAACATGAAGTTTATTTTGTGCTAAATCCTACTTTTTTAAGATATGGCAGAAGTTCTTCAAATTTCTCTTTATCTTGTAGCATTTCAGCAATTCGAACTGCAAATTGTGGGTAGCTTTCTGTACCTTGAGAATATTTATTCATGTCTGGAAGTTCAGAAAGTTTATTAGCAAAAAGGTGACGTTGTGCATCGGTCATTTTTTTTGAAAAGAGATCTAAATTTTCGGAATTTTTTAGATTTTCGTTTGATGTATTTTTAGATTTTTTCTGTGTAAATGAAAAAGAAAATCCTGATATAGATCGTCCCTTTTTATGCTGTAGATAAGTAGCTTCAATATCTGTTTTTTCACTAATTTCTGTAATAGCTAAATCAAGAACTCTAGTTTTGAAGTGATCCATACGCTTATATTCATTAACACCAATCCCAAGCTGTTCTCTAAAGGTCTCTAGCTCAAATACTGGCGTTTTACCAACAGCTTTCCATTGAATAAGTAACTCGTATAGTCTTGCTGAGTAGGTACTATTTAGTTGTGCTGTTTGGCTTAGTAGATATTGAGTAAAGAAATCCTTTATTCCATCAATTTTACTAATGCCTTGTACAACCGCTAGTGTAAAAACTAGTTCAATAGCACCTTCATCATCTAAATATTTTACTTGCTGAATCCATCTACTTTTTACAAGTTTTCCATCTTCATCAAAGAAACTAAATCTGCGATTAAATAAAGAGTCTTCAGCTTCCTTCATTCGCTGATAAGCATTCTGTCTCGTTGTTCCGAAAATTTCAGCATATCTCAAAGCATCTATTCGCAATGGGGTATCCGTGCTAAGGCCTGTACCGGTATGTCTTGCATCAACAATAGCTAGTTGAACAATATGAAACTCTGATAAGGACAAAGTCTGAAAGGCTTGATTTAAGCGATTTGTTTTTACAACTAATTCTTTTGACATAAGTTTGATTAAAAGTTCTTATACCCACAGATTATATCAATGTGGGTATAACCACAAATATTTATTTTGGGGGATTTTAATGAATATATATAGGTAACTAAACGTGGGGAAGTGGTAACTAAACGTGGGGATATAGGTAACTAAACGTGGGGATATAGGTAACTAAACGTGGGGATATAGGTAACTAAACGTGGGGATATAAGCTCTGAAAGCCTTTTAAATAAAGGCTTTAAGGATAGTTAAAAGTATTTAAAATCTTAAAAATAATTAAAAGCCCTGGCAAAGAAAAATTGCCCTTGGTTTTCGCTACGCTCAAACTCTATTGAATCTCGCTTACGCTCGATTCGAGGGGCAATTTTTTAGCTCATACCTTTATGACTTTGAGAAAAAGCAAGATCAAAAGCAACTCGGAATTCGCTTCGCTCATAAAGCTTTTTTACTCGCTACGCTCGATCTAGGCGCCATTTTCAGCATTTGATCTAGGTTCTTTTAGGCTTCACAGCCTAAAAAAACGGTTTTTCAAGGAGTCTAGGCGCGAATTTTAGGGGTTCGCTCGTAGACACTCGCTCTTTTGATACCTATTAGGTATTAAAAGCATAAAAGGCGATGGGTTATTTTTATGGGTTCTATAAAGCCATCATTTGCGTTTTGAGCGATGATTGGATTTAAGACCAAGGTTTGTATGGTTTAAGTCTAAATTGCGCTGAAATGAGCATTTATTGCGATTCTCGCACCTTTTTTAGCAATACCTTATGGAAGTCTTCCTGCTGGATGTTGTAGGTTGGGAGTTTCTCTAGTGCAAGAAAGAAGAGCTTTTGGGCCTCTTGGTGGTCTTGTGTCATTGCGAAGGCTTCTTTGTAAAGCGCACTTTTTTGTATTTTGGATTTCGAAAGAAAACTACTCTTAATTCTATTTTCCACTGTTTTTAAATTATTTGGATCAATGTCCCATTCGGCATGTTTCCAAATCGATAAAATTATTCCCCCTAACGCATATTTAAGTTGATTTTCAGCATTCCGCTTCTTTTGAGCTTCCGTCTGTTTTTTGTTGGTTTTATTCAAAATATCGCGTTTATGTTCGTTCTCTAAACGGATCCGGTTTTCTAGAGCTGCTTTTTCTATTTTTTGGTAAGACTCTAGTGCTCGATCTAAGCGAAAGAATGTGTCCTGGTCTTGCTCTTGTTCAAGTAGTTGCAAAATTTCTATTTCGTTTGCCAATAGTTGCTGTTGGTTTCTTTGTTTAATTTGGATTTGAGTGATCATCGCCTGTCTTTGTTGAAACTGAATTTTTTCACGGTGAACTATTTTTAAAAGGCTGAGGTCTTTTTCATCTAACTCTGAAAATTCTTTGCTGTGAAGAAGCGAGATTGCTAGGTTCTGATTTTTCTTTAGATATGGTAAATCTGCGAGAAATTTTTCTAATTCTACTAGGTCAGTTGTTGTGAGTATTTTTGCTGGTCTTCCGCGTGTGGCCATCTATGCTCCATTCGAAAATAGGTGTAATTCTGATGCTTCAGTCTAGCATATGCCATCACGGGAAAAGATTTAAATTAATGTGAGAACATTTATTTAAATCTTTAAGCTCGTTTCCGTGTTTCTAATTCGATATAATTACTAACGCAATTATATCGAATTAGAAACACTTCTCCTCGTGCTCCGCAGGCCATTAGAGACGTAAGTTATTGATTTGTATCTATCAGAGTACTGTTGCTGCATTTTTGACATTTGTTTCTGCAATAGCGATCTACCGTTACAACATCAAAAATGTGTGTTGCTGCAAAAAAAGTGTCGTTACAACATCAAAAATAACGTGAGGGCTAGACGCAAATATGTTCTTCTGTAATCTTGAACACAACAGTAAAAATCCGCCCCAAAAAGGTGGTAAAAATAACAAGCCTAGAACGGCCAAAGAGCGCTTTCACTACATCACTCGAACTGCACAATTTGCACAACATAAAGATCATGTTCATGAACAACTTGAGTTTGTTTGCTCAGGTAATATGCCGAGCTTTGCCGAGGGGAATCCGGAAGAATTTTGGCAGGCCTCGGATCTGTATGAACGCAAAAATGGTCGAGTCTGTTCAAGTTTGGTGGTGGCATTACCAAAAGAGCTTACATCGGAACAACGTATCGAATTGGCAGAGCAGTTTATTCAAGAGTTTGCTGACCGTTATCAATATCCTTATAGCTGTGCTATCCATCATCATGTTGGTAGTCTAGGTGGTCAAGAACAACCCCATTTGCATCTGATTTATAGTGAACGCCATGTGGATGGAATAGAGCGAACACCTGAGCAGTTTTTTAAGCGTTATAACCCTGAACAGCCAGAGAAAGGGGGCGCTCAGAAATTAACAGCCGATGTATTAGGGATGGGCAAAGCACAATTGCAGTTGTACCGACAAAAAACTGAAGAACTCATTAATGACAGCTTACAGCGTTATGCACCGACCAAAGTGCTTGAAATTAGAGGGCTAAAGGTAGAGGTTCCGAATGAGGTGAGTTGTCTATCCAATGAGGATTACAATAAAAAATACGATACTAATCTGCAAGATGTGCCGATGATGAATAAGGCACTGCGGTTTGCCAAAGAAAGTGATCCAGTTCGCTATCAGCAAAAACAGGACATGATTGTAGAAATTAATCGGTTGAGAGCTGAAAATCGTTATGAGCTGTACAAACCCTACTATGAGGTAGAATTGAATAAGCAAAAGTTACTAGAGCAAGAAAAGCAGAAACAGACACAAGAAAAAACGAAAGGATTTGATGGTCCTCGTTTTGGATTTTGATAGAGCGTACAAAAATCTGTGTCAGGTAAACTGACTGTAGGACTGTAAATTGTGTAATGGTCCTTTAAAAGGACCATTCAGGGAGTCTAGCTATTCAATTAACAGTCTCAAAATTGCATAAATGCTCCATCAGGAAAGAATGCTAAAAAAGCGCGTTTAACGTCTTCGTAATCATCATCTATATGTTGATCAAGATGATGCTGCGTCCATACCAATGTTGCTTCTCGATCGTCAAAACATTTATTAACGTTTAAAAATAAACTCAGATTGTTCGATCTATTAATTGAGAGCTCTTTAATGAGTTGAGTTCCAATTTTTCTAGAATTTTCAGAAAGGTATAAATGATTAATCAAGTTTAAATTACCCATTGTTATGCCTCATTTTAAGAAGAAATAATTAAAAACACCTTCTTCATATGTCCTGAAAGAAGGATATGGGAATATTTAAACACATAAATAGTGTGTTAATCACATTATTTATGTGTTTAAATGTAAATAAATGATCTGTGCTATACTTTTCCATCAGAACAATTCTGCTTTTTAAACTATGCCTTACGAAGAATTTCAAAGACTTATAGGTAAGTCTGGCCTTTCTATTAAAGAATTTGCAGCGCTTTTAGATATGAACGCGAACTCCATTACCAACTATAAAAAGAACGGTAAAGTGCCCACTACGATTGCAGTAATTGCGGTCATAATTTCAGATATGAAGGATGATGGTCTGGACTTTTATCCAATTTTTGAGAAAGTTCGAGCTTATCGTGATCAATAGAGTATTTGATGTGAACCCAATTAAAGATTTAATTGGGTTCTAACACGTGCATTTCGTAGAAGAGATTTTATGTTAAATGTTTTCTATAAGTTCGCTTTATAACCACCCCTAATTTGCTAGCAGGTTCTATATAACTTAGTATTCGCAAGTCTATTTGTTATTACTGTATAAGTAAAATTCAAGGCTCTTTAACAGGAACACCTCACGATTCAGAAAAAACGCTCGATTTTAGTCTATTAGCAAATATTCGTCCTGAAATAGAAACTGTACCGTTAGTAGGTGTTAATGATGCTTTACAACGTTTAAGAGCAGGAGATGTTAAGTTTAGATTTGTCATTCAAATGAATGCTTAAGTCTTTAACTTTTTAAATCTAAAAAACAGGAATTTCATTTATGTCTAAACACTATGATTATATTGCGATTGGCGGAGGCAGTGGCGGTATTGCATCAGTCAATCGTGCTGCCATGTATGGTAAGAAATGTGCACTGATAGAAATGGGTGATATTGGTGGAACCTGTGTCAACGTAGGATGTGTTCCTAAAAAAGTGATGTGGTATTCAGCTCAAATTGCCGATGCGATTCATAAATATGGTCCTGACTATGGCTTTAATACAGAATTGAAATCCTTTAACTGGAAGAAATTAGTTGAAAACAGACAAGCCTATATCAGCCGAATACATACATCGTATGACACAGGACTAGCTAAAAATAATGTTGATGTCATTCGAGGTTTTGCAAAATTTTTAGATGCTCAAACAATTGAAGTAAATGGTGAAACGTACACAGCTGACCATATTTTAATTGCTACGGGGACTCAAGCATTCAAACCTGAAATTGAAGGTGCTGAATATGGTATTGATTCCAATGGTTTCTTCGGATTAGAACACTTACCGAAGCGGACTGCTATTGTTGGTTCTGGCTATATTGCTGTGGAATTGGCAGGTGTTCTTAATGCATTGGGTTCGAATGTACAATTATTTATTCGTAAACATCAGCCTTTGCGTGGATTAGATCATTTCCTTGGTAAAACACTATTAGAGAATATGCGCAGTGAAAATATTAACGTGCATACTCATAGTCAGATTAACAAAGTGACTAAAGTTCAAGATAACTCACTTGTATTACACCTAGAAGATGGTACAGAACATAGTGTAGATTGCTTGATTTGGGCAATTGGTAGAAAACCTGCAACTGAAGCGATCAATCTTAATAAGACTCAAGTTCAATTGAACGAGAATCGCTTTATTCATGTTGATGCATATCAAAATACAACACAGTCTGGCATTTATGCAGTGGGTGATATTACAGGTAAAGTCGAGTTAACACCTGTTGCTGTGGCAGCGGGTCGAAGACTGTCTGAACGTTTATTTAACAATAAGCCAAATGAACATTTAGATTATGAAAATATTCCGACTGTGGTGTTTAGTCACCCACCTATTGGAACAGTTGGATTAACCGAAGATCAAGCCATAGAAAAATTTGGTAAAGATGCCATCAAAATTTATAGTTCTTCCTTTACATCCATGTATACAGCGATAACAGAACATCGACAACTCACAAAAATGAAATTAATTTGTGTAGGAACTGATGAGAAAGTGGTCGGAATTCATGGTATTGGATACGGTATGGATGAAATTCTGCAAGGCTTTGCTGTTGCTTTAAAAATGGGAGCAACTAAAAAAGACTTCGATAACACTTTAGCAATTCATCCGACTTCTGCTGAAGAATTCGTCACAATGCGTTAATCATTGATCATCTAAAAGAGCATTTATTTATATATTTGCTCTTATTTTTATATTCTATATCCAAATTATGAACTTTCAACAACTTAGAATTATTAGAGAACTCACTCAACATAATCTCAATTTATCACAAACAGCACATGCTCTAAAAACATCTCAATCTGGTTTAAGTAAAAAAGTCTTCTTTCATTATTATATCTTTTTATTTTTCTGAAATATTTACTTTAAGATATTGAATAACAAAATAAAATAAATGACAGCTTATGTGTCACTAACTAATGTCATTGATTGTCACTAAATTCTATAACTCATTGATATTATTTAATCAGAAATGACAACTTATGTGTCATCTGACGAATGTTGATAAATTAGTGGCTATGTAAGTGCTAATTTTACACTTCTCTATTATACTTTTTATCAAATTATTTTTAATAATATGCTACTACTTAATGAAAATATTAACTTTTTTGGTGATAACTCTCTTTTCATGTATGACTGCTCATGCTGCTGAGAGGAAATGGAGATCCTTAGCAGGTGTGATGTATTTAGATGAAAATTCTGTAGTTGTTACCAATGAACCTAAACTCGTTAATGCAACTATCTATGTGCATAATTCTAAAACAAACGAAAATTTGTTAAGTAATACTACAGTTGATTGTAAAGATAATACTTATTATATAGATGACTTAATTCAGGTATATGATGAAAAATTTATTCTAAAACGGGCAATTCTTTCTCCAATCAATACTAGACAAGACCCGAAAAAAATTACATCTGAGTCTCTTTATTTAGCTTTAGTAACTCTTTGTAATGACTCGAATAATGAGAGGTTTAGAGAAAAAGTATCTAATTTAAAATCACGTTATGATAGAAATTCTATTGGTCAACTTTACAATTTCATGGGCACTAATGAATGGTTCTTATTTCATGGAATGGTATCTGGTTTTGATACCATAAACGTTAAAGGATGTGAGTCCAACAATAAACTGGAAAATACTACAGACTGTAAAAGTGCAAAAGGTTTACTCCAAAATTATGGAAGCCTCAACTATATTCCAGATAATTACAGATATCAAAATGCGATAAATATTAAACAACTTGCGCTATCTGGAAAATTAGATGTTCTAAAGTCTATTAAACTCTATAGCACATGGTCTTCGTCTATTTACAAAAAAGCCGAGTCATACAGTAGGTCTAGTCAAGAATTATCTCGTGTTTACGCACTATTGCTGTTCTATGAGGATGTAACAGGGAAAGTTGTTAATGGTATTAAAAACTAATAACTAGCCCAATGAGTTGAAAGACTGAATAGGTTTTTGAATGATTACCGATTGAAAAGATCTTTTAGCCTCACTAAAATTAACATAATACACCTTATGCGAAGTCAAAAATGGGAGCTTAAGCTCCCATTTTTACTGATGATTTTTTAATTCTTTGAGCATAGCATCCCGTAAAATTTCATTCATTCGTGTTTGATAGCCTTTGCCTTGAGCTTTAAACCATGCAAGTACATCAGCATCTAAACGAATGGAAGTCTGTTGCTTCACTGGGCGATAGAATTGATTATGGCGTACAGCATTGCTCCAGTCGGTAATTTCAGGCATATCTGAGAGATCTAGCTGATCGTCAGGAACCGTTCCCTTAGCAAGCAAGCGTTGAATTTCAGCATCTTGCTTGTCGCTGAATTTTTCATTCAGTTCTTTGCGTGAGTATCTAACCATGCTCATATCTATCTCGCTCCGCCTTAGTTACTTGTCTTGCACTAATGATTCGTATGATTTCACAGTCATCTTCATCAAAGATGGTGTGAGCTACTAGGAGCATTAGTACGCCTTTTACTTTCCCAATGGTCTGCCAACGTTCTTCACCATCGGTATGTCTGTCCTGAATTGAGATCCTCAGTGGATCATCAAAAACAAGGCTTGCCGTTTCGAAAGAGACATCGTGTTTTTTCTGATTCTTTCGATTCTTTGCCTCATCCCATTCGAAATACTGTTCCATAAAAAACATTCAAATTTGTATATACAATAATGTATCACAAAATTGTATCACTCAAGTTGAGAAGCGTAATTTTTAGTCAAATTTATTGGCAAGAACTATCAAAATTGCTCATAAAAAAGCCGACTTGTTTCCAAGTCGGCTTTTCGGGTTTGCGTCCCAATTTTTTTATAGCATAACTTTTTGAAATATAAAACTATTTTTATATGCGTTTCGTATAACGCCCATTATGTTAAATAGAATCAAAAAACCTCCAATAAAATCGTTATAGTATTATTATTTATTGAGTAGATAAGAGAATTAAATTAGTGAAATACTCAAATGAAAAAATAGT
>NZ_JAHPRO010000033.1 GCF_025562455.1 Acinetobacter sp. WU_MDCI_Axc73 | reverse complement strand
AAGTCTAATGATTCTATGAATACACCTAACTTTTTCAACTGACTACAAATGTGTTGCACTTGGGATTTGAATCTGCGAATTAAAAAGCGACCATTGAGGTCGCTTTTTTTGCTCTTATAATTTTAGGCTGTTGCCTCTGGAGCATTGCGCCATAAGCTTTCAAGATCGTAAAACTTACGTGCAGTAGGTAGCATCACATGAACAACAACAAAGCCGAGATCGATTAGGATCCATTCGGCATCACGTTCACCTTCAATTCCAATAGGGCGAAACCCTGCTTTACGTGCTTCGTCGGCAACATTGTCAGCAAGGGCTTTAACATGGCGGGTAGATGTGCCACTCGCGATAACAATCGCATCAGCGACATTGCTAATGCTGCTTACATCAAGTTCTAAAATATCTTTTGCTTTTACATCGGTAAGTGCATCATGTACAACTTTTAGACAAGCTTCTACATTATGCGACGTTGAATTCATTGCGAGATCGTGAGAATTAGAAGCGCTGGGCGATGGTTCTAAATTCATAAAGGGTATAATTTCCTGACAATTACTCAGGATCTAATATAGCGAAGTTTTGACTAAATTTCAAACCCTCGCTGTAACACATTATGTATTTACGTCATTGGAAAAATATTTCTTTTTCCATTCGAAAGACTGCGCAGATGTGTATCGAGGTTTATATTCTGCGGCAATATATCCTGGGTACTGACTGTGCTGTAACCACTGAAAAATCTGTGCAAAGTTCAGTTCGGCTGTATCAGGTTCATGGCGACCTGGATAGTCTGCAAACTGGATGTGTCCAATCTGGTCAATATTTTCTTTTAATCCTTCGAGTACATCTTCACCCATCATTGCCATGTGATAGCAATCATATTGCATTTTTAAAGCAGGGTGTTGTACCGCCTCAAGCATTTCCTGAGCTTGTGCAATATTTTGCACTAAAAAACGTGGCATATCGGTGCCATTAATCATTTCAAATACAGGTTCAATCCCATGTTCAGTCATGAGGTGACATGCCAGTTTAAGGTTGCTGGCCAGCGTATTTAGACAAGGAAGTAAATCTGCATCCAGCGGTTGTTTGCCAGCTAAGATATTGATTCGAGGTACACCTAGCGCACTCGCGTACTGAATCGATTGTTCAAGCGCCTGATGAAATTCAATCTCTTTGTTGGGAATACCTGCCAGACCATTGCCACCCTGCATCAGATCACCCGCAGGGACATTAATCAGACAAAGGGTGAGATGATGCTGTTCGAGTTGTTCACGAATCTGATGAATATCCAACTCATAAGGAAACTGAATTTCCACATGTGCAAAGCCATTTTGGCGTGCCAGTGCAAAGCGCTCGATCAGGGGGACTTCGGTAAAAATAAGAGAAAGATTCACTGCTAGCTGACTCATGATCTTTATCCTTTAAGGTTTATTTTCTACCTGTTTGATCATAGTCGCTAAATCTTGCTCGGCAAAGCCTTTTTGTTGGTGCGCTTGTAACTGAGCTAAAGCTTGGTTTGCCACAGGAATATTGAGGTCATAATTTTTTGCCAATTGTACTGCATTGTTTAAATCTTTCGATAAAGTTTGTACTTTCCATTGCACTGGTTCAAAGCAATGTGTTGCCATACGTGGTGCTAAGATTTGAAACGGTTTTGAGTCAGCAAAACCGCCTGCTAGTGCGGTTGCGAGCAAAGTAGTATCTACACCAGCTAAATTCGCCAATGCGATAGCTTCTGCGATTAAGGCACTATTGGCTGCAACGATCAATTGATTACAAATTTTGGTCGCTTGTCCTGTACCATTTTCACCCATACGGGTCACACGTTGTGAAAGTATCTGATAAATCGGGGTTAATGTTTCAATACTTTGTGCATTACCGCCTGCAAAGATCACGAGCGTACCTTGTTCTGCACCCGCTGTTCCGCCAGAAACAGGAGAGTCAATCCAGTTGACTTGCTGTTGTGCACTTTGCTTAGCAAGGTCTAAGGTCGTTTCTACAGACAAACTGGAAAAATCGACAATAACTTGTTTAGCTTTTAAGTGTGGTTTAATTTGTTCAAATACATGGCTGACCGCGTAATCATCCGCCAGACAAGTCAAAATGACAGGATAATCGCCAATATTTTTAAGCTGTAAAGATGTAGCGCCCATTGTAATTAATGGTTCACAGGCGGCTTCAGTTCTATTCCAGACTGAAACTTTAAACCCTGCTTTGATTAAACGGCTTGCCATACGGCTGCCCATTAAACCGATACCTAAAAATGCAATTGGCGTATTCACATCAACTCTCATATTGGCTTCCTTATCGACCTGTATATCCATCTATTTGTATTGGCGCGGCAAAAATTCAGTTTCAGGATGTTTGTCCTTTTGACGTGCCAAACGGCTATTTTTACCGAGAATTAATTTAAGCTGCCAAAGTTTTTCCAACCGTAGTGCTTTTTTTGGTTCGTGTTCCATCGCATCTAAAACCCGTTTTGCTGCCGTTAATGCGTCAGGAGAACGCTGTATGAGTTCAAGTGCCAACTGATTGGCACGTTCCAGTGGGTTTTCAGAAAGATGGGTGACCAGACCAATTTCTTTGGCATAATCTGCATCAAAAATACGCGCAGTTAGCGTTAATTCTTTCGCCAAATCTACACCGACCAAACCCTTAATCGTGCGAGTCAGTCCCATATCTGGAACAAGTCCCCAACGACTTTCCATAATCGACATTTTGGTTTCTGGTTGTGCAATTCGAATATCTGCGGCAAGTGCCAGTTGCATGCCTGCCCCAAAGCAATAACCTTCGATGGCTGCAATCACAGGAACAGGCAGGTTCTGCCATACCAAAAAGGCTTTTTGAAAGAGGCTTTGTCCGGGTTTTATTAGCTCCCATGCGGCATACAGGCTGTTTTTAGGTGCGTTTAAGTCAGCCAGATCAATGCCTGCGCTAAAGACTTGAGCTTCACCAGTTAAAATGACACAGCGTACACGGCGGTCTTTTTCGATTTTTTTTGCAGTGCTGACCAGTTCACGCAGTAAAGCAAAGCTCATGGCATTGCGTTTTTCTGGTCGATTCAGGCGAACGGTGACGATACCATTTTGATTGCTGACATTAAGAAGTGCCATGTGTATTCCTTTGACTTTTATGTATGTACGCAGCATAACATGAGCCAATCATGGAAAAATGACAGCTCAGTCACATTGAAAAACACTGTGCTATGACGCGGTATTTAAAATTTGCTGTGCTGCATTCTCAACTTCGCGGATGCTGAGTTGAAGTTCCTCAAAACGATTTATTACCTCTTGAGTGAAAGCATCATCGGCACGGCGGCGTTCTTTTCTCAAGGTTGAAACGAATTGTTCAAAGTCGCCAGTGACATGCTGTAATTTTGGTGTACCGACATAACGAGTTGCACCATAAAGACGATGCAGCACATGTTCAAGTTGTGGGAAATCTTCTAGTTCGATCAACTGTTGCATTTCATTGAGTTCAGTATCAAAGCTATCTACTAACATTCTAAGTAAATCTTGCGCCAGATCTTCTTTGTTGGCTGCAAGTTGTATACTTTGCTGCCAATCTAAAATTGTGGGATCAAGCGAATCCATTAAAATGGTGTTTTCAGGTCTGGTATTGCTCGCAAAATTATTTTTGGTCCATTCATTTAGGATTTGAATAATTTGTTCAATCTGAATCGGTTTAGTGACGTAATCATCCATCCCAACTTTAAGTAATTTCTGTTTTTCATCCGATAGTGCGTGTGCGGTTAAGGCAATAATCGGTAAGCGCATTTTCCCATCTAATGTCGACTCCAAAGAACGGATGGCGCGTGTGGTATCAATGCCTGACATGACAGGCATTTGAATATCCATAAACACAATATCAAATGGTTTTTTATCACGCTCAAGACGATTTTCAATAATACTCAATGCCTCCTGACCACTGAGGGCTTTGGTGGTTTTTACATTAAGCTCACCCAGTAATGCCTCGAGTACAATTAGATTTGGTAAATGATCATCCACCGCCAGTACGTGTAAGCCCTGACCATTAAATTGCTCATGCTCAGGTTCAAAAATAGGCTGATTGCTCAATAGTTGAATCAAGGCAGCACGACTCAGAGGCTGATACAGTGGTCGAGCTCGATAATCATGCAGCATATTTGGCTCAAGCGCCATTTGATAACCATAGACTGCTAGATTGCCTGTGTAACGACTACGAATTTCTTTGAGCAAGGCTTCGGTATCGCCACTATGATCCACAATGAGCCAAGTATTATCTACGGATTTAAGGCTATTCAGGCGGCTGAACAGATCCAGAATGGATTGTGTTTCGGTATGCTGTACCTGATAGTTTTCAAGATAATGGCGTAGGATATTTGCTGTTGCAGGATGCGCCAGAAAAGACACCACATGTAAGTGTTGAAATTGTGGATGGACGATCTGATAGTCTTCTTCCACTTGAAACAAGGCGGTAAACCAGAATGTTGAGCCTTTTTCAGTCGGTGCGCGCTCCTGATTATCTTCAAAACCAATTTGTCCGTGCATGAGATGGACAAGTTGTTTAGAAATTGCCAGCCCAAGTCCAGTACCGCCAAACTGACGCGTGACGGAAGCATCGCCTTGAGAGAAAGACTCAAACAGTTTTTTACGATCGGTTCCGCTCAGACCGATACCACTGTCTTGTACGCTAAAGTGAATGAGGCATTGTCCAATATCATCCTGTTCGAGTCTTACTCGAACAATAATTTCACCATCGGGCGTAAATTTAATTGCGTTAGAAATCAGGTTGGTGAGAATCTGTTTAAAACGTAATATATCTCCAATCACATGGGGTGGAATCTGGTCATCAAAATAAAACGCCATATCGATATGCTTTTGCGCTGCCAAAGGCGATAACATATCCATGACATCAAAAATAGCTTCTTCAAGATCAAATGAAGCGGTTTCAAGCTCGAGCTTACCCGCATCGATTTTGGAAAAATCCAGTACATCATTAATCAAGGCCAATAAATGTGCAGACGATTTACGTATGGTTTGTAAATACAGGCTTTGCTCGTTGCTCAGATTTTGTTGACGCAACATTAAATGGATAAATCCATCAATACTGTTTAATGGAGTGCGTAGTTCATGACTGATATTGGCAAGAAAAACCGATTTGGCCTGATTAGCAGAAATCGCCTGATCACGTGCTTGTCGATAAGTAATATTTTGAACTTCAAGTGTGTCCAGAGTACGCCTTAAATCATCTTCAGTTTGTTCGGTATGTTCCTTGAGTTCCAGAAAGCTGAAATGCAGTCGTTTCACCATATTGGCAATGTCACGCTGTAACAGTCTTAATTCACCTGTACTATTAATCACCATATGCTGGTCAAGAGTATCGGCATTGAGACGTTGTAACTGCATTCGGATTTCATACATCGGCGCGATCCAGCGTCGCGAATAAAAATTAAGACATAACAACAGCAGTAACAGGGTAATCAGCCCTGTAATCACTAAAACTGTAAACACTCGATAACGTGCCAGTTGCAAAGGTTGATTGTCCATTTCAACCACAAGCCAAGTGGGTTGCTGGGGACTCTGAAGTTTTAGTCCATAAATACTATTATGATTATGTTTGATAGGACCAAAAAAAACCAAGTCTGGAATACTTGGCCAAAAACGAGTATCACGATAACCGATGCTGAGTTGCACTTGCCCTTGGGCATCAATAATGGCTGCACGTTGTAAATTTCGTTCAGTAAACATGCTTTGCATGATGGACTGGGCATGATCATATTGATCTGGACGCAATGTGACCAGTTTCAATAAATCTTCGGATGTGTGCTGATAACGTGTTAATAATGCGGCTGCGGCATGACGTTGCTGTAACTTGGCTGAATTATTGGTTTCATTTAACACCAGTACAGTGCCAACGCCTGTCAATACCATGATCGGAACAAAAATCAGGGCAATGAGTTGACCATAAGCATGATTCAGATGTAAGCGTTTGGATAACTTTTTATTGAAATTTGACATAGCCCGATCAGATCTATCTCTTTGATCGGCATATTAACACGGCTTTGTCATAAACTGGCGAGGCTTTCAGCATTTTCAAGAAAAAGCCTGCGAAATGGGTGCAGTAAAGGTCATTTTTTCATACAATAGCCGCACCTCGATTTAGGTGTAGATCATGAGTAATACAGAACCTAATTTTTTTGCCGATGAATTTTTACTAGATCACTACGTAGGTAAAACGCCTTTGGTTCGTTTACAGCGTTTAACCAAAAATAGCCGAACGACAGTATTGGCAAAACTCGAGGGCAACAATCCTGCTGGTTCTGTGAAAGACCGACCTGCTTATAATATGATTATGCAGGCTGAAAAACGCGGTCAGATTAAACCTGGCGACACTTTGATTGAAGCCACCAGTGGTAATACAGGGATTGCACTGGCGATGGTTGCAGCGATGCGTGGCTATAAAATGAAATTGATCATGCCCAATAATATGAGTCAGGAGCGTAAAGATGCGATGTTGGCTTATGGGGCAGAGTTAATCGAAGTGACTCAGCAACAAGGCATGGAAGGCGCACGTGATTTAGCCTTGAAAATGCAGGACGAAGGTCAGGGTTTAGTCTTAAATCAATTTGGTAATCCTGATAATGTTGAAGCACATTATTTAACTACTGGCCCTGAAATCTGGCAACAAACGGGCGGTAAAATTACCCATTTTGTCAGTTCGATGGGAACGACTGGTACCATTATGGGTGTATCTAAATATTTAAAAGAACAAAATCCTGAGATTCAAATCGTGGGATTACAGCCTTCTGAAGGTTCAAGTATTGCGGGAATCCGTCGATGGCCAAAAGAATATTTACCGACAATTTTTGATGCATCACGAGTGGATCGTATTATTGATATTCCACAGATTGAAGCGGAAAAAACGATGCGCCGTTTAGCACGTGAAGAAGGTATTAGTGCAGGAACATCATCGGGTGGTGCGGTTTGGGCTTCACTCAAAATTGCTGAGGAACAACCTGATGCTGTGATTGTCTGCATTATCTGTGATCGTGGCGATCGTTATTTATCAACAGGTCTGTTCTCTGTACAAGATCCTGATTAAATATTTGAGAACGTACAGCTGAGTCTTGTACCATTTTAGAGAACATTATGCGCTTTCCAACACTGGTTTTTGATATCGAGACCTTAACCGATTTAAAGGCGGGCGCGCATTTATATCATTTGGATTTACCTGATGATGATCTGGAACAAGCGCTGAACAAAATTCGCCGTCAGGAATCTGGCATGGATTTTCAGCGTTTGCCTTTACATGAAATTGCCTGTATTTCTGGTTTATGGATTGATGAGCAGGGTTTAAGGCTGTTTTCCTTTAGTCAAGAACATTATTCTGAAGCTGAGATTTTAGCCAAATTTCTCTCTATTTTTGATAAACGTCACCCGAACTTAGTGAGTTGGAATGGTTCGCAATTTGACTTGCCTGTGATTCTGTTTCGTGCCATGTATCATGGCTTATCTGCACCAAGTCTATTTGATCAGGGTGAGTTCGATACGCAAAAGCGTTATAATAACTACCAGAATCGTTATCATCATCGGCACATCGATGTGATGGATGTCATGGCGATGTTTAATGGTCGAAATTTTCAGAAACTGGATGATATCGCTTGCTTGTTTGGATTTCCAGGAAAGCGGGGAGAATCTGGTTATCATGTTCCGACCTATGTACAAAATGAACAATGGTTAAAGCTCACCAGTTATTGTGAAGGTGATGTACTCAATACATGGCTGATTTATCTACGTTGGTTATTGCTCAAAGGTCAATTGCTGCCTCAGGATCATGAACAGTGGATTCAGGCGACCATTCATTACTTACAGCAACAATCGCAACACCATGAATTTTTACAGGTCTGGCAACAAACCAGTCCTCATACGCCGTTCACTCAACATTATTTTGCTTCAAATTTTCACGACTCATCAAATCATTAGGTCATCTCTTGAAACACGCCAATAAACCTTCTGCTCAATCTCCTGTGTACACTTTTCAGGTCGAGTCCTTATCGCACGAGGGGCGTGGTATTGCGCATTTTGGAACAGATATAAACCATCCTGAAGCTAAAACGGGGAAAAAAGTCTTTATCCGCTATGCACTGCCCAATGAAATTGTCCGTGCCAAAGTTACGCATGAAACCAAACGTCTGGAAGAAGGGGAAATGCTCGAATTGTTGAGTGAACCTTCTTCATTGCGCGTAGCCCCGATTTGTCCTCATTATGGCAGTTGCGGGGGGTGTAGCATGCAACATGTCAATACAGATGAACAAATTAAATTAAAACAAAGCGTTTTGAAATCACATTTACAGCATTTTGCTGGCTTAGAAGCCACTGAATGGCTAGAACCTTTACGCTCAATGCAACAGGATTATCGACATCGGGCACGTATCGGTGTGCGTTATTTACCTGCTAAAAAGCAGTTGGTGATGGGCTTTCGGGAGCATCAGAGTAATCGTTTAATCTCAATTACTACTTGTCCAATTCTGCAAGTACGGTTGTCTGAGGCTTTACCTGAATTAAAACAACTCTTCCAATGTCTAATAGGCAAAGGCAGTATTGGTCATATAGAGTTGGCGATGGGAGATTCAGAGATCGCACTCTTGGTTCGCCATGTCGAGCCGCTTGCCCATAAAGATATAGATCAACTACTTGGTTTTGTAAAACAAAAAGGCTGGCAGCTTTATCTGCAACCTAAAAACTTTGCCAGCAGTTTAAAACGAGTGGATGAACAAGCAGAAATGCGTCTACATTACAGCTTGCCTGAATTTGACTTAAATTTTGCGTTTTCACCGCTTGATTTTACGCAAGTTAACCCAAGTGTAAACCAACAGATGGTACAATTGGCATGTGAATTGCTACAGCTACGGCAGGGTGAGCGTGTGCTCGATTTATTCTGTGGTCTGGGTAACTTTACTTTGCCGCTCGCACGTTGTGTTGGAACAACTGGACGAGTGGTTGGAGTAGAAGGTAGTGAGGAAATGGTACAACGTGGAACAGAAAATGCGAAACGTAATGAAATTTCACAAGTTGAGTTCTATTCACAAGATTTAACAAAAGATTTTTCGCATCATTCTTGGGCAAAACAGGGATTTGATGCATTATTGATAGACCCTCCACGTGCGGGTGCATATGAAGTTATGCAGTACATTCCGAACTTTGGAGCAAAAAGAATCGTTTATGTATCGTGTAATCCAGCAACACTAGCAAGGGATGCAAGTGTACTGGCTGAGCATGGTTACCAATTAAAAAAAGCAGGGGTGATGGACATGTTCACTCATACGGGTCATGTTGAATCTATTGCTTTATTTGAAAAAATTAAAGAGCTAAACGATTAAAAATGAGTATCACCATAGGAGAATGGTATGGTCACAGTACGTGAACAGCTACCTGAACGACTAACTGAGTTGTCAGAAGAAACGACTGTAGAACATGCCGAAGAAGCACAACGTGAGCTGGCAGCATGGCTGGATCGCGTTCGTGATATTTTAGATGGGGCAGAGCTAACCAAGCTTGAAGAGATTGCTTATCTTATTTTACAAAAAGAGTTGACTCTAAATACGCATCATTCCTCTAACACCTTTTCAACAGGCATTGGAATGGCTGATATTTTGGCACATCTACATGCCGACGAGGACACCCTGTGTGCAGCGATGTTGTACCGTTGTGTTCGTGAAAATGTCATTACACTGGAAGAAATCCAGAAAAAACTTGGAGAGCAAGTCTTTAACCTCGTCAAAGGTACTTTGGCGATGGGTAAACTATCTGAGTTAATTGAAAAAAACAAACGTCTTGAAGATCACTTTAATAATAATCAGCGCGAACATTTAAGTGGCATTTATAAGATGCTAATTTCAGTGACTGAAGATGTCCGTGTTGTATTGATCAAATTAGCTGAACGAACATTAGCATTACGTGAGCTGGCAACCTCATCCCGTGAGCGTCAGGAGCGTGTAGCACGTGAAATTTTAACCATTTATTCACCGTTGGCGCATCGTTTGGGTATCGCCCAACTGAAATGGGAGCTCGAAGATTTAGCATTTCGTTATTTGGCGCCAGATCGGTATAAAGAAATTGCATCTTTACTCAATGAAAAGCGTCTTGAGCGTGAACAATATATTCAGTTTGTGATTGATAAGCTTAAGACTGAGCTTGCTGATCATGGGATTGAGTCTGAGATTACAGGGCGGGTTAAACATATTTATTCAATTTATCGGAAAATGAAGAGTAAAAATCTCAGTTTCGATCAATTGTATGATATTCGCGCACTACGTGTTTTAGTCAAAAGTATTCCAGAATGCTATCACTCATTAGGGATTGTTCATCAAATCTGGCGGCATATCCCGCATCAATTTGATGACTATATTACCAACCCGAAAGCCAATGGTTATCGTTCTTTGCATACCGCGGTGATTGCCGAAAACAAATCACTGGAAGTACAAATTCGTACCTACGAGATGCATGAGGAAGCTGAGCTAGGGGTATGTTCGCACTTTAATTACAAAGAAGGTTCTAAAACCACAGATCATTCTTTTAATCATAGATTACATTCTCTCAGAGCGGTACTAGAGCACTATCAGGAACGTAATGAAAGTAATGTCCATAAGCATGACGATGAATCAGAAAATTTAGAAGATCTTCAAAATTTTGAAGACTTTGAAAAGATTTATGTGTTTAGTCGTGATGGGGATATTAAGGAATTGCCACGCGGTTCTACCGTTTTAGACTTTGCCTATCATGTACATACCGAAGTGGGTAACAAGTGCTATGCCGCACGGGTGAATCAGCGTTATGTGCCACTCACATATGCCTTAAAAACAGGTGAGCAGGTTGAGATTTTAACCAAAAAAGATCGTGAGCCGAACCGTGACTGGTTGGTGAACTCTCTGGGTTATATTAAAACGGCTCGTGCGCGTGATAAGCTACGTCATTGGTTCAGACAGCAGGATCGTAGTAAAAATCTGGAAGTCGGGCGTGAAATTCTGAATAAAGAATTGGCACGTTTAGCAATTCATCCCAAAAGTATCGATCTCAACGATTATTCATCACACTTTAACCTTAAAACAGGTGATGACATATTGGTTGCATTGGTCAGCGGTGACATTAGTCTACATGCCTTGATTAATCAGGTGAATCGTCAAATGCATCTGGACAATGACGAACCTGAACTGGTACTTAAACCGACACTGAATCCGCGTGCCAGTCATACTTTGTCTGCACATGGTATTTTGATTGACGGTCTGGATAATGTCGAACTTCATATTGCTCAGTGCTGTCAGCCTGTACATGGAGAATCTATCGGTGGTTATATTACGCTGAATCGTGGGGTGAGCATTCATAAAGTAGCTTGCCCAGATTATTTGCGCATGATTAAGAATGAGCCTGAACGTGCAGTTGAAGCAGACTGGGAAATGCAGCCGACTCGTGGTCAAAGTGTGCAGATTGTGATTGATGCCTATGATCGTCGTGGATTGCTCAAAGATCTGACACAAGTGATTTTTTCAGATCAAATCAATATTCGTCAGGTCAATACCATCTCTGAAGCCGATGGGATTGCCAATATGAAATTGTTGATTGAAGTCAAAGGATTAGCACAGCTATCTCGCTTGCTGGCACGTTTAGAGCAACAACCTGGAATCATTAGTGCACGTCGCTTGATACAGGGCAATTAAAATTTATATCTGAAACGATGAAAAATAAAGAAGCCCATCTTAAATAGCTGGGCTTCTTTATGAATATGAAGAAGATGCTAAAGATTAGATCAGCATCTCATTATCATGATTACTCAGAAACGACATTGCGTTTTTTGACATTACGCATCAAAGTTTCCAGACATTCGCGATGGTGGCTTAAGCGATGTTCGAGTAATTGAAAATCGACTTTAAGTTTATGATCCATTTGATGAATCTTTTCTGCCATTGCGGCTTTTTTAGCGTGCAATTCCTGTTCTTTCAGCTTGGCCCAGTCATTCAATGTATGCGTAAACGCTTCATATTCCTGAGCAATACGCTGTTTCATTTGGGCAAGATCGGTATTTACATCATGCCCATAGATGGCTAAATCCTGTTCAGCATATTTAAAACGCATCGCTAACTCAGCTTTTTGAATATTAAAACTTGGAATGCGGCGCAAGTTTTTTGCCAACCCTACTTTAGAGCATGACCAAATGAGCCATTTGGTTGGATCATATTGCCACCATTTCACCCCATTACGATAGTCGTATTGGAAGATATGGTGATAGTTATGATAACCCTCACCCCAAGTTGCAATTGCAAGCCAGAAATTGTCACGTGCTGTATTTTCGTCGGTATAAGGACGTTTTCCCCACATGTGGCACAATGAATTAATAAAGAATGTGACATGGTGGCTCAAAATTAAACGAACTAGACCACCTAATAGCATGACACCCCAAACATCACCTACTGCCCAACCTACAGCGCCAAGAATGACGACATGAACTGCAATCACCAATGGAATGTAGTATTTGTGTTGAAACATCACCAGTTTGTCATTTAATAAATCGGGTGCATTTTTGAAGTTAGGCTCCGCGGACGGATAATCGCGTAACATCCAACCCATATGTGCATACCAAAAACCTTTGTTAATGGAATATGGATCTTTTTCTACGTCATCAACGTGGCGATGATGGGTACGATGTCCTGAAGACCAGAAGAGGATACTGTTTTGAACCGCAAAGGTTCCCATAATCATCAGGATAATTTTTAAAGGTAAAGTCGCTTCATAGGCACGATGCGCCCACAAGCGATGATAACCAGCGGTAATACCTAGACTGCTCATACCTAATAGCACAAACATACTGATCCATGACGCGAGACTAAAGTCATGATGATAAGCATAAAGTGGAATCGCAATAACCGCGACAATAGGCAAAAAAACTAAAGCAAAAATTGCAATCCAGTTGATTGGGGCTTGAGTTGCGGGAGTATTCATCTCCATCAGCGCTCCTGATAACCTTTGCATCAAAGGTTAAGAATAATACAATCTGGCCCTGAAATTATAACGAACATGACGGGCTACGGATTCAACATGTTAACATGAGCGAACAGATGTTCACTAGCACTATTGTACAAGTGTATTGATCAAAACAGTAACAGAATTCAACAATGTATTTATTGATTTTATCGCAAGATCCATCATGTTTGTAAAAGATAAACGATGCAATAAAAAGGGTAGGCATTTTGTGAGAAAGTCTTTACAACATTTACTGTTTTTAAGTCTGCTTTTGAGTTTAGCAGCATGTCAAAGTACAACAGCACCCGTACAAAAAACGAACGTCAAACAGGCGGTCAATATGCAATCTTCTAAACAAGCTTTCTCGCAATCCACGCGTAAAAGCAGTGATGGCATACAGGATGTGGTTTGGCAGATTACGACGGTTCAGCAAAAACGCGCTAAATTTTTTAACCAAATGCCTTTTTTAACTCTGAATTCAGCTCTACAAACTGTGCAGGGAAATACAGGATGTAATGCTATTTTTGGTCGTTATACTTACAATTTTGGCTTACAGCAATTAGATATGGAGGTGCGAGCAGGACATCAAAGTTGTGATGGTGCACTGGCACAAGAAGCTGAATTGCTTGATGCTTTACAACGTGTTAAACGATTCAAGCTTCATGGCAAAGAGTTATTATTCTTGGATCAAAGCGGGCAAGTTTTATTGCAAGCGCAGAAAAAGTAATTAAACCGACATTGGGGTAAATGGCATATATCCTCTGGCTTTCCCCAATTTCCCAAAGATTAAAATTTTGATTTTTTCAGCCATTCAAAGCCATAGCTTGAGTTTTGAGAGGCTGAAAATCTTATGATGTCGTATTGTATTTATCCGTGCATTATATCTTAGAGCTGCTCTAACATTAACTTGGGATAATCCGTAATTAAACCTTGTACGCCTTCATCTCTAAGTTGTTTGGCACGCTCTACATGATTTACTGTCCATACACTAATATTTAATTTTGCCTGATGTGAAAGTTGAAGCATGTCTGAGGTTGCTAATTGATCCATCCAGCCTATATGACAGCATCCTAGTTGTTGCGCTATTTCAATGGTCTTCGCTTTTATATCTTCTTCAATCAATAGTCCATATTTGAAGATAGTTTTTTGCTGTTGTAGGCAATGCAAGATCTTTGTATCAAAACTGGTGATGGTGACTTGTTGCTCAAAGCCTTGTAGGTATTGAATTAAGCTTTGCGTAAGTTTTTCAGCATCCGCTTGATTATTTACTGCTTTAACTTCAACTTCGATATGGTTAAAGTCATGTAGTAGATTTAAAACCTGTACAAGCGTAGGGGTGTATTCGGCTTGTGTCCAGTTTTGCCAGTTGTGACGATGATCATATTGTTGTAGGTCAAGGTTTTCTTCATACACAGAGCCAGAAAGACCAGTGGTACGTAAAAAATTATCATCATGGATCACCACAAGCTGATCGTTGTGTCGTTGACGAATATCAAACTCGACAGCACGAACGCCCAAATCCCTTAAGTATTGAAAGCCCCCAAGTGTATTTTCAGGTGCTTCGCCACGTGCGCCACGGTGACCAATGATTTGCATAGTTGAACCTACTTGCAAGATTGAGTTTTGATCTTAAACTTAAATCGTATCATTAATATTACGTTGCCATAGTACTTCCGAGCCGCCACTTTCGTGTTGTAAGGTTCGAGAGGCTACAAATAGCCAATCCGATAAGCGATTCAGTAATTGTAATGACGTCGCTTGGATATTTTGATCGCGCTGTTGTACCGCAATTAAACTACGTTCTGCGCGACGACAAACAGCACGAGCTTGATGTGCATAACTACATGCCAGACTACCTGATGGCAAAATAAACTCTTTAAGCATTGGAAGTTGTTCATTCATCTGGTCAATACTTTTTTCCAGATATTCGATGCTAGCATTCTCTAATAACGTATAGTTGGGGATGCAAACTTCTCCGCCTAAATCAAATAGCCAGTGTTGAATAAGACTTAAATGTTTTTCCCACTTTGCTTTTTCAGTGCATTTGGAATCTGCAATTTGCGCTCGAAGTACACCTAAAATAGCATTGAGTTCATCAACATCGCCTAATGCTGCAATGCGTAAATCATCTTTAGAAACGCGAGAACCGTCACCTAAGCCTGTAGTGCCTGCATCGCCAGTGCGGGTATAAATTTTACTTAAACGGTGTCCCATAATATTTCCTTATCTTGGCCTTTAAAAAAAAGGATAATGTCGGTCAAGAACATTATCCTTAAAACTACATAATTTGAAATATCTTTATAAACTTTTGTTTAGTAAGACAGCGTTATACCTGCTGATGCAAGACGACCACCGTTGATGTAAAACTCATCGCCATAATAATTTGCAGTTTTGTATTTTACATCCCAGACATTTTTAATATTGGCAAATAGTTTCACATTTGGATTTAAATTCCAGTATCCGTGTAAATCTACAGTGGTATAGCCTGGAGTCGTTGCTGAATTTGCAGAGTTAGAAATTTTTGATGTCGATTTTGCAACTAAAGCTGCACTCAAGCCATACACTTCATTTTCCAAACCTGTCGTAATACTCAAGCTTTGGCGAGGGCGTCGAATTAATTCGAGTTTAGTTTCTTCATTTTCTGTTTTAACATAAGCATATTCAGTGCTAAGGAATAAATCATTCTCTTTCCATTTCAAACCGACTTCACCACCTGTCATTTTAGCTTTGCTGACGTTTGCATAAGTTGAATCAGGATAGCCAAAGACATATTCGATCAAATTCTTAACTTTCGTTTGATAAACCGAAGCGTAAGTAGAAAGACCATAGGCAAGTTTCTGATCTATGCCAATTTCATAAGAAAGACTTTCTTCTGGTTTGAGGTTTGGATTACCGTAGGTGTTACCCCATACAGGATCTTCATAAAAGTAATACAGTTGGTTGCCTGTAGGTGCTTTAAATGCAGTTCCCACATTGGCATAAACACTGGTTAGTGGTGCAATTTGATAACGACCTGCGAGTTGCCCTACAGTGTGCGTGCCAAATTGATCATTGTCTTCAACACGAATACCTGCCTGAGTGCTTACGCCATTATTTTGGTACTGATGTTGTAGATAATAGCCTGTTGAATCTAAACTTCTTTTGTTGCCGAGTATGGAGAGACTATCGACATCTGCATTATTAATGGAAGCACCGAGCAAAATATTTTGATGATCTGTGAAGTTCCATCGTAAGTTTAGATCACCTTCATTTCTTTCAGTATTGAAGTAGCCTGTATAACTTTTACCTGTTAGTTCATCATTAAAATTAGAATATCGAGCATTTAATATTAAATTGGGAAGAATATCGTATCGCCCTGTTGCATTAATTAGACGATTAAAAAAGTCATGCGAACCACCGTAGTAAACATTCGTACCTTTATTTTCGTTAATTTCGATATTGGCTGCATACTGTTTCTGTTCATAGCCAACCTTGGCACTATATCCGATTTGATCATAGCCTGAACGTTCATTAGTCATATTGGTGACAGGGGTACCATCACTTTCCATACGCTGACCACGTAGCTGGGCAAAAAATCCCTGTGGACTAACTAAATCTGCACCAATCACAGATTTGTAGGTCTTATCTTCACCAGCTTCAGTGGTGACAAACAGCCTTTGTCGCGTTGGCGCTTTGGTGACGACATTGATCACACCGCCAATTGCATCTGAACCGTATTGCACAGATGCAGGGCCTTTTAAAATTTCAATTTGAGCCGCATCGCTAAGGTCAATATATGGAATACTTGCACCTCCATCCAAAGCAGTGTTCAAGCTCGCACCATCTTTTAGGAATAAGGCATGGGTTGAATTAGTACCGCGAATAAAAGCAGAAGTGATTTGTCCAATACCGCCACTTTGTACAATATTTAGACCTGCTTCTTGGCGAAGCAGTTGCCCTAAATCTGCAATAGGTGATTGTTCAATGGTTTTATCATCAATCACTGAAATACGCGCAGGTACTTCACTGACCTTCTCTTCACTTTTAGAAGCAGTTACGACAATTGGATCAAGTTTTGTGGCATTCGTTGATTCATCTGCAAATGCAACAGATGAAAACCCCATCGCAATAGCGATAGCACCCACTAAACGAGTAGGTTGTAAAGAAATAGACATGATTTGCTCCATACATTCACCCCTCGTGAATGATTGAGTTAGTGGATGCAACAAGCAGGTCTCCGGACTTCAATGTTATACATAAGTATTCACATATTCACCTTCCCACATGACGTCATGTAGTGGTGTTAAGCTCAAATTAGCTTAAAAAAATATGCTTTACATCATTACCGTTGCGGGGGCAGTGTTGGAGTTTCACCAACTTCCCTATAGCGATTGCTTTGACTTATTGCCATTTGGGCGAAGTATAAAGTCTGGCTGTGAATTAAACAATCTGAATACGATCTATTCATGCTAAGTTTTCACGCAACGAGTCTAAATTGCATTACAATGGTTTATTTATGATTTATAGATGGCTATAGATCAGGCAAACAAAGAGCCTTATCCCTATGCGGACGCGCGCAAAAATTTGCGGTATTACCCGTTCTCAAGATATTTTATCGGTGGTTCAAGCTGGTGCTGATGCCATAGGCTTTGTATTTTTTCCACCTAGCCCACGTTATGTCAGCCCAGCTCAAGCACATCAGCTCGTCGCAAATATTCCGCCGTATATACAAACAGTGGGGTTATTTGTGAATGCCAGCGCAGAACAGATACGAGCAACACTTGAACACGTCGCTTTGGATGTCATACAGCTACATGGCGATGAAAGCCCAGAGCAATGCCAGCAGATAGCGAGCGTCTGTAAACGTCGTTGGTATAAAGCTATTCAAGTCAAACCTGATCTGGATGTTGTGGGTGAAATTCAGCGTTATCAGGCTGCAGGTGCAAGTGCAATTTTGTTGGATGCGTGGCATCCTGAACTCAAAGGTGGAACGGGTCATCAATTTGATTGGTCGAAGTTTCCTAAAATGCAAATTCCTCTGATTTTGGCAGGAGGCTTAACACCTGAGAATGTGGAAGAGGCGATTGACATAACACATGCTTACGCGGTAGATGTGAGTGGCGGTGTAGAATCTGCCAAAGGTATCAAAGACCAACAACTTATAGAAAGATTTATGCAAGGAGTCCAACGTGGATCAGCAAAACGCTAGTCAAAACGGTCAGATGGTTGACTATACGCAATACCCAGATGCTCGTGGGCATTTTGGTATTCATGGCGGACGTTTTGTGTCAGAAACGCTCATGGCGGCTTTGGAAGATTTAGAAAGCCTTTATAACCGCATGAAAAATGATGAACAGTTTCTGGCAGAATTCGACCGTGATCTGGCTTTTTATGTCGGACGTCCTAGTCCGCTATATCATGCGGAGCGATGGTCAAAACACTTGGGCGGGGCGCAGATCTATTTAAAACGTGAAGACTTGAACCATACAGGTTCGCACAAAGTGAACAACACCATTGGTCAAGCGTTACTAGCTAAACTGTCTGGTAAAAAACGTATTATTGCAGAAACGGGTGCAGGCCAGCATGGTGTGGCGACAGCAACGATTGCGGCACGTCTGGGTATGGAATGTGTGGTTTACATGGGGGCTGAAGACGTCAAGCGTCAGGCCATGAATGTGTATCGTATGCGTTTACTCGGTGCGACGGTTGTACCAGTGCAAAGCGGTTCAAAAACTCTTAAAGATGCCATGAATGAAGCGATGCGTGACTGGGTGACCAATGTTGATAGTACTTATTATGTGATTGGAACCGTGGCTGGACCGCATCCATATCCACAATTGGTACGTGATTTCCAGTCGATTATTGGTCGTGAAGCACGTCAGCAGATTCAGGAACAAGCAGGACGGTTACCTGATGCTTTGGTGGCCTGTGTTGGTGGTGGTTCAAATGCAATGGGTTTATTTTATCCATTCTTAAACGATTACGATGTCAAAATGTATGGGGTTGAAGCGGCAGGTTATGGTGTAGAAACAGGTAAACATTCAGCACCGTTAAATGCAGGACATGTGGGTGTTTTGCATGGTAACCGTACTTATTTGATGAGTGATGCACAAGGTCAAATTATCGAAACCCATAGTATTTCAGCAGGTCTGGATTATCCGGGTGTGGGGCCTGAACATAGTTTCTTAAAAGATATGCACCGTGTGCAATATGTACCAATCAATGATGATGAAGCCTTACAGGGTTTCCGTGATTTGACTCAGATTGAAGGGATTATTCCTGCACTAGAAAGCGCTCACGCAATGGCTTATGTGACTAAGCTTGCGCCAACTATGTCGAAAGATCAGATTATTATTGCGACAGTTTCAGGTCGTGGTGATAAAGACTTGATGACGGTTGCACGTGTCGATGGCGTTGAAATGGTTGAAATGTAATCTTTAACTTAATTATTTTAGAATTTAGGCTACCGATCAGGTGGCCTTTTTTCTTCAACAAAAGAGAATAAAAATGTCAAATTTATTTGTGGTTATGCTGGGTGGTCGCCATGCCCGTGCCCATACGGAAGTGCATGATGTGGTCTTTGCAATAGGCACATCACTGTCAGACATCACGTCACAACTGAAACAAGCATGGTTTGGTGAATTAAAAGGCTTACATATTGATGCGTGGATGAAAGTAAATGGTGTTGAGTCAGAAGGCGTATCTTATCAAGTCCATTTCTCTCATACTGCACCCGCTGCATCCGACCAAAAGTTATATTTGATTAACTTAGGCGGCTACGATGTGCGTGAATTTGGCGAATTACATCGTTATGTTTTGGTGGTTGCAACCAATGCGACCATGGCGAAACAATGTGGTAAAGCCAATATCGATCAGAAATGGCAAAAAGCACATGTTGATCGAGTATTAGATGTCGATGATTGTTTACCTATTGATTGTGTAAATGGACGATATATTCATTTAGTTCAAGGTTCATTTGCTTCGAATCATTGGCAAAATACCTATCTCACTTTGACTTAAATATTCGGTTATCAAAATAATCGCGCAGAAAAACCATCTGTTTTTCATCTATAAGTGAAAATTGTGTAAAATTTGCACCTGTGTCCTGATTTTTAAATGGATCATTTAAACGGATAACTGAAAATGGATTTAATACAAGAAAGTGGTCAACCACGTTATGGTCGTTTTAAGGAAATTCCGAGTGCGATTAGTCTGAATCGGTATGTCTATCAATCACCTTTTGGCAAAATAGAAAAGGGTTGGCGACGTAAACTGAAATACAAAAAATTTAAATTTTGTAGTATTCAGCATGAACATTATTCGATTGGGCTTGCCATCGCAGATATTGCTTGGGCAGGGCATGGTTTTTTTTATATTTATGATCATTTAACCCAACAAGTACTAGAGTGGAATGCTATTCAGCCTTTGGCGCGTAAAACCCATGTGGATGAGCAACCACAATTTAACCAAAGTTATTTTTACAAAGCACCGTTTGAAATTGAAATGCAACATGCCAATGGTGTGCGCTATGTACGTGTGACCAAATATGGCGAAATTAAACTGAGTGCGCGAATTTTCTGTGCTGGAACGGAACCTTTAAGTTTATGTTCACCTAATGGTATTAATGGTTGGACCTATACCCAAAAGAAAACCACGCTAGCGGTTGAAGGATATTTTATCGATAAGCATCAACAACTGATTGAGTTTAACGATAAAACCTTCGCTGCTTTGGATGATACCTGTGGTTTTTTACGACCAGAGACAGCATGGTTCTGGTTATCTTGTAATTTTTGGGATGCTCATGGGCAGCGTATTGGGCTTAATCTGGCATCTGGTGTCAATGAAAGTTTTGGGAATGAAAACTGTCTATGGGTCAATGGGCGGCTTTATCCGCTGAGTGATGTGTTATTTGAGCGCGTACAGGAAAATCGCTGGCATATACGTTCTCTGGATGAAAAATTGCAACTTGAAGTTGAAACGGGTTGGCGACGTTATGAAAATATTAATCTCAGAATGGTCGGTAGCCAGTTTAGTCAGTGGCAAGCCAAAATAACAGGGCAGATTCAATTAGAACCAACTGAAATTATCCAGTTAAATCGAGAATATGCCCTGCTGGAACAGCATTACGCTAAATGGTAAAACTGAAAAAAGTTATAATGATATCAAATATTTAGTATTAGCGAATATCTAACCATTCAATATAACCTGTGCCTTCGATTGATTTGCCTTTGAAAGTACCTTCATATTGATAACTACCTGCATAACCTCCAGCCATACCGTATTGGAAATCTTGATTGGATTTTCCTTTAATTGTAATGAGTGGTGAACCTAGTTTATCGAGTACCGTCCATGAGAACTGTCGAGGTAATCTCATGCTTAAACCATTTGGTGTAGTCAAACGATTTTGTTCAAATTCTTGAACAGAAAGGTTAAAACCATCTTCGTAAATATCTCCATGGTCATCAAGTGAACGTACATAAACACGTTGCTGAATGACGCTATTCATTGGTCCAATTACTTCAACCAAAAGCACTTGTGTCTTTTCATCAATATTGATGATTTGATAAGTAAAAAAGCGCATAGGCAGATTGATGTCCGCGCCTCTAGCATATTCATAGGTACATAGACCCTGAACTTCAGTTTTCTTACCTTTATAATCTAGAAAACCTTCATACTTACACAGCAAAGACCAATGTTGATATAGACCACCTACCAACTCTACGAAATTGGCAACTTTATCTGTTGCTTCAATTTTGAGATCAAAGTTAAAATCGTGACCTTCGCGTGTTGCATGAAAATGAGGATATTTACCCTCAATAAGAAGGTCATCCGCAAAGCGTAGTGAAGAACCATTGCTCATGAGTTCACAGTCATTTTTTACACTATAGCCATTAAAATGATCTGGCGTACCAATGGCAGTACCCACCAATACATTTGCTGTGTCGATTGCTGAAGTTTTAATTAAATGTTCATTTTTAAATAATTTAATTTTAGGTTGCCCCACTACAACCAGAAGATTCAAAAAATTAAAAGGTGCAGATAAGTTTGGAAACATCATTCCATAATGCACACAAGTATATTTGCCTTGTGGCGTATGAATTTCAGTGTTTGGATTAAAAGGTATGCTGTGGTTGAGTCTGGAATGGTCAATCAAATCTACCATTTGAGTAGGAAAATGAATTTGACGAGAAAGAGGGAAAGTCATAGTGATTTACTTCGAGTTCTAAATGATCAAAAACAATAAAAACATGGATTAAGTTTTTAATTAATATCATTTAAGGTAAATATTATGTCCTTAAAAAACTAGTGAGATACAAGCAAATTTGATTTTATAGAACCGTGATTAACAATCGTTTGTAAATGCAACAATGATATAAAAGCGAAGCATTGTTTCTATATCATTGTCCTAAAAAGCCGCTGTTAATAAGTCACTCCTAAAAAGTAAACAAGTATTTATTTCCAAAACCCCTTGAGATACCATTTACCCATTGTACAATCTC
>NZ_JAHPRO010000032.1 GCF_025562455.1 Acinetobacter sp. WU_MDCI_Axc73 | reverse complement strand
GCAAGTCCGTAATCACCATTGCCCGCATTGTTGCTGACAATCGTGAGGTCTTTAAGTCCGAGTTCGATTAAACCGTCAATGAGTTCTGCAGGTTGGCCTGCTGTACCAAAACCACCAATTAAAATAGTGGCACCGTCTTTAATCTGGGAGAGGACCTCGCTAAGTGAGGACTTACTTTTATCAATCATATGGAAGGTCTCTTAAAGCCGTAATGCACAACATGATGAGAATCGAACATTCAAAAACATTCGATTCTTTAAGGAAGGACTATGATTCTTTCGCAAATTGTTGTTTAGCAAATTTACCAATGGCATCCGCTAAAGCTTTCGGTTGTTCAGGTACTAAGGCATGACCTGCATTTTTAATTTCGACTATCGTCACTCGATCACCTAAAGCACCTTTTAAAACACCTCGTAAAGGTTTTGGCGCAACTGTGTCGTATTCTGGTTGAACATCTAAAATAGGTGCTTTACCAGCAGCGAAATAGTCATCTACAGGAGTATTATTACGCGCGTAACCTTGTGCATCGTGTGCTTCGTGGTGCCAACCAGTTAGCCATACACGAGGATCATTCATTGGTGCAAAGAATGCACGTTTTAAATATTCAATACGCTTAGCTTCTGGCAGCTCTTCATTTCCAGCATTATCAATCGCCTCACGAATTTCAGGACCGATTGGTTTACCTTTATATCCCTCGGGTACTTTTCCCGCTGAAGCACCTGCTAACACCACCCCTTTAACCAAATCTGGGCGTTGTGTTGCCACCATACGAGCTGGGAAATTCCCCCACGCATGACCGACGACAATTGCAGGTCCAGCTTTAAAGTGTTCAATCACTGCTGCAACATCATTCCCATAGTCTTGAATATGAAGTTTTTCCATTGGGCCACGACTTAAACCAATTCCACGAACTTCAGGACGAATCACTCTAAAGCCTTGTTTAACTAAATCTTGTGCAACTACATCGTAGTCACGTACAGAGCGCCCTAGTGACGACATAATCACAATAGTAGGTCCCTTACCTTGTACATAGGCTTGAATAGAGACATTATCATAATTTACCATCTCATAAGGCACAGTGCTGACCTGAGAGGCTGCCGCCGTATGTGTAGCTGACGAAATATTTGCTTGTTTTGCTTGCGTAACCGTTGTTGTCGCTAATAATATTGCTGTAGATAAAATCGCTAAGGTTTTGTTCATCTTAATCAACTCCATGTTTTAGATGATTGTGTTTTTAAAATTAAATAAATAGATTTAATTCAACTGTTTGACTAAATAGACTTGCTTGGAAAATTTTGCTATCGCATCTGCCATCGCTTTTGGTTGTTCAGGAATCATCGCATGACCTGCGTTTTTGATGACCTGTTCAACAACTCGGTCTGGCAAATATTCTTTCATTACATTTTTGACGACAACAGCATCATACTCTCCCTGTAAATCAAGGATTGGTACTGTTTTTCCACCCGAAAAATACTCATCAATTGGCGTTACAATTCGCGCATGAGCTTCAGCGGCATGATTTTTTTCATACCACCCGTTTAACCACACATGTGGATCATTCATAGGTGCGAAGAAAGCTTGTTTTAGATATGTGATACGTTGTTCTTTAGGAAGCTTATAATTTCCTGCGTTATCAATCGCATCTCGTAAACGCCCATACGGTTTTTCAGTTGAATCTTTAGGTAACTTACCTGCTGAAGCCGCAGCCATAACAATACCGCGAACTAGATCTGGCCGATCAGCAGCGAGCATACGTGCAGGCTGACTTCCCCACGCATGTCCAACCACGACCACAGGACCTGTTTTTTCAGCATCTAAAACTAAAGCAACATCAGCAGCAAAATCGTGCAATGTTAAATTCTCTAAAGATCCTGTACTGCCATTGATGCCTCTAGGTTCAGGGCGTATTACTTTAAAGCCTGATTTTGCAAGATCATCTGCCACAACATCAAAATCTCTAGCGCCACGACTTAATGATGGAAGTAATACAATTACAGGACCCATCCCTTGTACATAGAACTCAATTGAGACATCACCTTTTTGGATCTGCTTTTTATGAACAGGGAAATTTGAAATTAAATTTGCTTGATCCATATTAGATTCAACCTTATCAAGACTTGAGCATCCCATGAGGCTCAAGGATGTCGATAAAATTACAGTTAAGTATTTCTTCATCGTGATTCCTCACTTACCAATTGGTTCCAAACCACTGTTGGTCAAAATACTTGCTGCTTGTTTAGATTTTAAAAATTGTACAAATTGAACTGCAATTTCAGGATGTTCAGCTTTTTTAGAAATCACTGATGAAAACTTACTCACGTATTGCAAACTTTCAGGTAAGGGCGCGACAAAGGTAATCCCTTTAGTATGTTTAAGCTCACTAATCTGTTGCATTCCGACATCAGCCTGATGTTCTGCTAACACTTCTCCGACCAGTTTTTTACCGGGTACCTCAAGCCCCTTTTTTTGCATTTCCTGTTCAATATTCAATTTTTTAAATAGTGTTGAGCGGATATAGACGCCACTTGAACCTTGAGAATACGCCACTTTTTTAGCTGATAATAAGGCGGCCTTTAGATCTGATTCATTCTTTAGCGGTGGTACTTTAGTGCCTTTACTTACCGCTAAACCAATTTTTGAATTTGCCAATTCAGTACGACTAGACAAGTCAAAATTTTGACCTAATTCATTAGATTTAAGTGCCTCATCCAAAATAATAGCCAAGTCCATTTTTTCATTGTTTTTAATTCGCATTGGTAATGATTCAGGAGACTTTCCGGCCGATGGTCCCCATTCGATATGAACCGTATTTCCAGTTAATTTCTCATACATCGGAATAAGAGTATCCATCGCACCATGAAAAGAACCAGATGCAATCACATTTAATTGTGCTGCATGTACTGGCACAACCATAGCAACCAATAAGCCCATTCCTGAGACTAGTTTTTTTAAACTCATTTTTACTTCCTTTTAAGTGAAGAAGTATTCAATCAATGAATACTTCATTGGCTTTAAGCCATTAATTTTCTTTGAAATATAAATTTCGTGGATTATCGACAAATACGGCTTGTATTAATTCAGGTGTATCAAGTGCTTTTAATGCAAACATTAAAAGCTCATCATCATGAGGAACCTCACCTTTTACATTTGGATGAGGCCAATCAGTTCCCCACACCACTCGGTTTGGTGCAAGTTTGATTAACTTCTGAACCCAATTCAGTGAAGCATCCCAAGTGCTGGCAGGCTGTCCATTCATTGCACGATCAATTCCGGAAATTTTTAGCCAACGCTTTGGATTCATCATGACTTGTTGCAACTTGTTAAAAGTATTTTCTGCATCTTGTGAATCAAGCAAATTAGGTCGCGCCATATGATCAATCACAATATCGACCTCTATGTCTTGCCAAGCTTCGATCGCTGGGAAAATATCCTCAATTTTGCCGTGTATTTGTATATGCAGTCCGAGCCTTGCAACTCGTTCAACCAAACCACGTAATGCTTGAGGATCACGACTTCCAGGCAAATGTCCCATCATATTAAAGCGAATGCCACAAATTCCACCGTGCTTTAATTCAACAAGTCGTTCATCTGCAATATCGTGATCTACTAAAGCAACCCCTCGATAGTTAAAGTTACTTTGCTTAATTGCATCTAAAATGATGAGGTTATCTGAGCCATAGGCAACGGCTTGAACAAAAACACCATGTTCAATTCCTAAACTTTTATGCAACTCAAGTATCTGATTAAAGGTTGCTGGTTCAGGGCGATACGCCGCATCATCAGGTAACGGAAAACGATCAAAAGGCCCATATATATGAAAATGGCAATCCCATGAACCTTTTGGCAAATTAAATGACATAATACTTCCTAAACAAATCTTATTAGGTTCAACAATTATTCCATGCACCTCAATTGCTTCTGAGACGCATGGAGTTCACCTTAATCACAACGTGCAGTCATTCCACCATCAACCACAATTTCTGTTCCGGTAATAAAACGCGCTTCATCACTTGCAAGAAACAAAGCTGCAAATGCAGTATCTCGTCCATCGCCCATAAAGCCTGCAGGAATCCGCTTTAAACGGCTTTCAAGCAATTGATCGACATTACCGCCTGTACGTTGGCCTGCTAAACGAGCCTCAACCATCGGGGTATGTAGTTGACCTGGTAAGACAGTATTTACACGTATTCCTTTAGGGGCATATTCGACAGCAGTTACTTTTGATAATTGAATAATTGCGGCTTTACTTGCGGCATAGGCGACTTGTGGAGCACCTGTAAAACGGATTCCAGAAGTTGAAGCCGTATTTACAATCGAACCACCACCTTGCTGCTCCATATATGGAATGACATGTTTACAAGTTAAAAAGACGCTTTTTAGATTTAAGTCGAGCTGTTTGTTCCAAGCCTCTTCTGATAAAGCAACAGCTCCACCAGCGGCAGAGCCACCTACATTATTTACTAAAATATCGACACGACCATATTTCTCTACACAAGCTTCAACCATGCTTTGAACTGATTGGCCGTCTGTCACATCACATGCAAAAGGTGTCACTTCACCGTCAAAGTTTTGAATACGATTTAAAGTCTCTTGCATCGCATCAATTGAACGATCTACAGCAAAAATTTTTGCTCCTGCTTTTGCAAAAAGTACTGCCGCTGCACGACCATTTCCCCAACCCGGACCGACACAACCAGCACCGGTAATGATTGCAACTTTATCTTTCAAACGTCCTTGAGGATTAATTTCATCAAACATATTAAATTCCTGCTTCTGGGGTTGGTAATTCAGGAGATACACCTGCTGGGGGTGGAACTTCGAAAACATTAATCGTCATAGAAATCAGGGTGTAATAACCTGCTATCGCGACTAAATCGATTAAGGTATCTGTTCCAAGTCGTTGCTCTATTTCTCTATAGGTCTGTTCAGAAACCCTTTTAGTCTCATGAAGCTCACAAATAAACTGATAAATTAATTGTTCGTCTTTATGAAAAAATGCGGGTTGATCACCTAAACGAATTGCTTCAATAATGTCTGTGCTTAGACCAGCTTCGATCGCATAAGGCTTATGAGCAGCCCATTCATATTCAGCGAGCCAGTGTCTCCCCATCAGCAAAATCGCTAACTCACTTAAACGAGGCTCTAAACAACTGTCATATCTACAATATTGACCAAGACCTTGTGCCAAATTGGCTAATTTTGGATGATGCAACCAGATTGCCAAAGGACCTCGCACTCCTTTACGTGGACCGCTGGCAATTGCATCAAATACAACCTGTTGTTCAGCAGTTAAATGTTCTGGGTCTATAGCTTTTAAACGCATGTCTATTCTCGATATAAGAAGTTGAGATCATTAATGAGATTTATCTAAAACTTGACTTGATTGATTTGAATCAGAAGCTAGCGGCGTCTCTACTAAAGAATCTTTCGCCCGTAGTAAACTGCGCTTAGGCCTCTTCCCTGTTTGTTTTTCAAAGGCATCTGCATCGAAAGCATTTTCCCAACGAGCAACCGCATAGACCGCAAGCGTGTTTCCAATGATGTTGGTAATAGCCATGATAGTTGCCATAATCCGATCAACACCAAACAACAGTCCTAAACCACCTAGCGGTAAAGTTTTTACGGACTGTAAGGTCGCTGCTAATTTAATAAAGGCACCTCCAGCAACAGTAGTTCCACCTTTTGAGGTAAAGCTTAAAATTGCTAATAGAACCAGTTGATCAATCAAACTTAAAGGTGTGTCAGTTGCTTGCGCAATAAAACCTACAGCAATTGCCATATATAAAGCTGTGCCATCCAAATTAAAACTATAACCTGTAGGCAGAACGAACCCGACAACAGCTTCGTCACACCCCGTTTTCTTGAGTTTTTCGATCAATTTTGGAAAAGCCACTTCGCCTGATGCTGTACCGAATACCAAAAGTATTTCGTCACGAATCACTTTTAAAATAGTAAGGAAAGGTAAACCAATAATCCATGTAACCGTGCCTAGGGCAAATACGATAAAGAAGAAACATGCTGCGTAGAAAACACCAATTAATTTCATTAAATAGATAAGTGTTTCACCGCCGTAACTACCAATTGCAGCCGACATCGCACCAAAAGCACCGAGTGGAGCAAGTTTCATAATGAAGCCGAGCATCTTAAATAAGATGGTTTGCGCTTCATCAATTCCTTTAACGATGACGGAGTCTGGACCACAACATAAGTTGATCGCCATACCCGCTAAAATTGAAACAACCAATACTTGTAATACATTCCCAGTTGCAAAAGCATCTACGATGGTATGTGGAATCATATTTAAGAAAAAATCAACTGCGGAAAGTGTTGCTGAACCCTTTGCGGCATTAGGCTCGGCTAAGTCAGTTGCATGTAGACCTAAACCAGGTTGCAGCACATTGACAAACACAAAGCCAATCAGCATTGCGACTGTTGTTAGCACTTCAAAATAAACAAGCGACTTAACACCCAACCGACCCAGTTTTTTCATATCTTTGATATGAGTTAAACCATGAACCAAGGTAAGAAAAATCAAAGGAGCTAAAAGCATTTTTAATAAAGCGATAAATGCTTGACCTAATGGCTTCATTGCCTTTGCCCATTCGGGAGAGACCAAACCCAAAATAATGGCAGCAATAATTGCAATAATTACCTGCACATGTAGTTTTTTTAACATGTCGAATTCCTATATCGAAACTTTAAAATGCTTGTGCTTAAACACATCCCTGCATTTTTCGGCAAAAGAATCCCCTATAAACAGCATTTATATGTGTTTAAATTTTAAATTTTTGAGTAATTCAATTGTCTTGAGTATTTAACTCATCGAAAAGCTAGATTTACAAAGTAATTTGTCATAAAATCATTCCTTAATCATATTTCCCAAATATACCTAATCAATTCCACACTCAAGATTAGGTTAATAAATTAATAATGATATCAACATCTTAATCAAAATAGATATCATTTATCAAAATTTACGTAAATAAGAACTTCATCAATAATCTTCAATCTATAAATGTTTCTATAGTTACGTCTGAATTCATTGTTATACAATCAGCATCTTTATGGAATAGGATTTTGGCACTATCAGATATGAATGAAATTAATATCGAAAAAATTGACTTAAACCTTTTGAAATGCTTTGAAGTTTTATATGAAGAGCAGAATGCTTCTCGTGCCGCTGAACGTTTGGGAATTACTCAATCTGCAGTCAGTGCATCTTTAAGGCGTCTTAGAGATATTTATCAAGATCCATTATTTCAACGTACTGGTCGAGGTCTAGCGCCGACAACTAAAGCCAATACACTAAAACCATTGGTCAGCAATGCTTTAAATATTTTTAGAGAAACTTTGTTATCCCTACCCAATAATGACAATAACTTGCAGCAAAGAATCATCACGATTGGGATGTCAGATGATTTTGAAATTGCATTTGCACAAGAAATTATCGAGCAGGTTAAATTAAAATTTCCTCATTATAGAATCGTAATTAAACAGACATATACACATATTATTGCCGAAATGTTGGTAAAGCATAATGTTGATATAGGTGTAACCTCTGGCGGAATTTATTATCATTCTTTATATAGAGAGCTAATGATTTTAGGTGATTATTCTTGTTTGGTCACGCATCCTGAAGATGCTATTGACCTGAACTTAGATAAATTTTTAAGATTTGAGCATCTACTTATTTCAAACAACGGACAAATTGGAATTGTTGATGAACACTTGACGAAATTAAATAAAACTAGACGAATATTTGCTTCTACGTCACATTTTGCAGCTATTCCATGGTTACTAAAAAGAAAAGGAACAGTTTGTACCCTTCCTACTCATGCCGCAGTAAAAATTTCTACAATTGTACCATCACTGATCAACACCAAATGCCCAATTCAAATCCCTACGTACCCAATGGTTCTTTCTTGTAGAAAAACATCATTAAAGGACAAAGCCATTTTAGATGTACAGGAAATTGTTAGGCAAGTTATTAACTCTTCTAAATAAAAAATTAAAATAGTTTTAGGGGGATTCTCATTGGTCATCCCCCTAAAATTATATGACATTTAAAAAGTAGACCATCGAATAATCCTGAAACTCAAACAGCTTACCCGCTTTATCTAACATGATCGTTGAGTAATTCAGTCATGACAAAGCTGAAATCTTACTTTGAATGATGTTTGGCAATTCGCTCCTCTACTGCAAATTTTAACAATGCAGCACTGCGGTAGAAGCCATGTGCAAACTTGCCGAAAGGAATAGTTAAGAAGAAGGTCATCACCGTTGCTAAATGAGCAATCAAAAGCAGTGCCATCGCTGAAGTGTCACGAAATGCTAGGAGCAACAGGCCAGTCACACTGATGAGTAACAATAAAAAAATGAATCCACGATCCATTGGTTTTTGCTTTACGTCACCATGCAGCGGATGACGTTTAATGTTCAAATAGAGCAAGCCGATTGGACCAATGATTAATCCACTACCGCCTAAGGTGCCTAAAATCACAGGTAAACTGCTGTAGGCATAGGGTGCTTGAAGACCTAAAAAATAGTGGTACATCGTCGCAACACTAGTCGCAGCGAAGCAAAGTAAGAAGCCATACATGGTGAAGTGATGGAAGACACGACGAATTTGTGTATAACGATCATCTTCTTCATTACAACCTTTACCATGTCCACCATCTAAATACTTTAAAGTTAAAACGTTTTTAGAGGCTTGTAGAATGTCTGGCTGTTCGACACCTTCTGGAATAATCTTAGAAATTCGTTTCCAGAATTTGGCAATCCCGAGACCCAATAAAACAAACACCAAAATAAAGACTGAGCCAAATAAAACAGCTAAGAAGTTATGTCGGAAAATTGCGTAGAAATCGCCTTGGTAAAGACCCAATAAATTGGTGCCATTAAGCAAAACACCACCCAACATTATTAAAAAGAACAACACCGACATGGCAGAAACCAACGAAATGCCTGTTTTCTTATAAATTGAACCAAATGATGCAGGTACTGCAAACTTTTGATAAGTTTCTAAACGAACTTGCGCCATGACTTGCGGAATATTGACGCCAAATTCATGCGGTGGCGCATATTGGCAGGCATGTAAACATGCGCCACAGTTATGGCAAAGATTTGCCATATAGTGAATATCGGCCTGCGTAAACTCTAGACGTTTGGTCATGGCTGGAAATACTGCACAAAATGTTTCGCAGTAACGACAGGCATTACAGATTTGTAAGGCTTGTTTAACTTGCTCTTCATTCTCGGTTAGTTGCACTACAGGAATAATATTGTTTGCCTTAATATTCATTTTCAAACTCCCTGCTTAATGCAGTTTTAGCTGCATTTTTCCCAGCAATACGACCAAATGTTGTTCCAATCGACATCCCGACACCTGCGGTGTAGCCTTGACCCAAAACGTTACCAGCCATCATTTCACCAGCAACCCATAAATTTCGACTGGGACGATCACCGAATCGAACTGCTGCATCATCTTCAACCTTTAAACCCAGATAGGTAAACGTAATGCCTGGACGGAGCGCATATGCATAGAAAGGAGGTTGGTTCAGTGGTACTGCCCAATGTGTTTTCGCAGGACTTAAATGTTCAGTATGGCAATTATCAAGTACTGTATGGTTAAATTCACCAGCAACACAGGCTTGATTATAGTTATTTACGGTCTCTATAAGTTTTGAAACATCTAAGTTTAACTTTTCCGCCAATTCAGCAATGGTATTGGCTTTGGTTCCTTCAAATACAGGTGGCATAAAACGACCCACTGATTTTGAATCAATAATTGAATAGGCAATTTGACTTGGTTGCTTTGCGACTAAACGTCCCCAAATAGCATAACGTTTTGGCCAAAAGTCTTCACCTTCATCATAAAAACGTTTAGCATTTTTATTGACTACAATACCAAGAGATACACAGTCAATACGGGTACAAATACCGCCATCATATAAAGGTGCACGTGCATCAACAGCGACACAGTGCGATTGAGACGGGTCACCGATAATGTCGGCACCTTTATCCATCATCAATTTAAGTAGGTTGCCTTGGTTAAAGCGTGTACCACGAATAATAAAGTTGTCTGCAGGCCATTCGCCATTTTCATTTTGGCCCCAAGCCTCTCTCAACCACTTAAGATTCGATTCAAAACCACCTGCTGCAAGCACACAAGACGCGCCTTCAAAACGCGATCCGTCTTCAGCAATGGCAGCTTTAAACTCGTTATTTTCTATTTCTAGATCAATAACTTTGGTGTTGTAGCGAATCTCAACACCCATATCTTTGGCACTTCTGAAATATGCATTCACTAGTGCTTTACCGCCACCCATGAAAAATGCATTAGTTCGTGCAACATGTAATGCTCCAGACAATGGTGGCTGAAAATTCACACCATGTTTACGCATCCAATCTCGACATGTTGCTGTAGTACGAATTACCAAGCGAGCCAAATGTTCATTGGTCTTTCCCGCAGTGACTTTAAGCAAATCCTGCCAATACTCTTCCTCAGAATATGTATCCACTAAAACATCTTGCGGTGCGTCATGCATACACCGTAAGTTACGAGTGTGCTGAGAGTTCCCCCCGCGCCACTCTTTGGGTGCAGCCTCCAATAATAAGACAGATGCACCTTCTTCTCTCGCTGTCAGTGCAGCACACAAAGCAGCATTTCCACCGCCAATCACAATTACATCATGCACTCGATGTCATCTCTCTCGAATTTAATGTAATTTAAGAACAAAATCAGGACTATCCGCGAGAGGCTGACTTTAAATAGGTGTTTAGTAAAATTAAATAGGCTAAAAGTCTAATAATTCTGCGCTTGGCCAGAGCCCGTTATAAATTAAATGCTTAACTGTGCTTCTGATCGCAACTTTGGTCGCTAAACTCGCCGGTGAAAGCTCTTCTTCTGAATGACTAATTAAATAATTGATACGAGCCAGCTCAGGTTCAACCACCTTGAGCAAGCAAATATCTGATTTTAAATAATCAAAATGTGCACTCACTGGCTGTATTGTGGCCATATTTAAATGACTAACACAGTTCATTAATAAATGCAGACCATCCACCTCATAGTTGACGTCTAATAACTCAACTTTTTGATCTAGAAACTTACGTAAACCATGCCTTTGACTTGGGAGAACCAGTGGTAATCGATTGGCTTGGTTTAGATCAATTTTGCCATTTTGAATACAGTGCTCAAGCCCATGTTCATGCAATAAAGACCTGTTCGCCATTACGAACATAGATTCTTTTAATAAAGGCTGTAACGTCCAGTTTACATCGACATCTTGGGTAAAAATAATCGCAATATCAATCTGTCTTGAGTTCACAAGATGGGTGAGATTACCTGAAAGGCTCTCTACCAAATGGATCTTGATGTCTGGATATCGCTCCGACATAAGTTGCATAAAGGGAATGCCAAGCACCGACGCGATACTGGGTGAAAAGCCCACACTGACATGACCCGTCAACCGTGATGAATGAGCCGCCTCAATGGCATACTTCACATGACGCAATGACAATTGTGCCTGCTTAAAGAAAGCCAAACCAGCAGGTGTTGGCGTCACTCCTGTGGTACTACGTTGCAAAAGTCGGGTACAGAGCTCATCTTCGAGCTTTGTAATCTGTTGACTGAGCGCCGATGTACCGACTTCGAGTTTTTGGGCTGCTTTTCCAAAGCTTCCAGATTCAACAATAGTTATAAAGTATTTGAGCTGTTTGAGTTCCACCTCATCTCCTTGTGAACTTTTTTAGTCTGAGCTAGCAATATTAACTATACGGCTTTATTCAGCTCTAAAGAATACTTAGAAAGGCGTAATTTGAATTTTCACAATGTAAAGGATTTGATTTTCACCGTAGTATTTCAGCCATTATGACAAAATTCATTGGAACACCGCACAACTTGCTTTGCAGGCTTGGTGTTTGGTTGTTTCCATCCATTTTTGAAAAGCAATTATATCTTTAATCTTACCTGATCAACCTACTTTTTCTGTATGGAGTCTATTGGCATTTCCTTGATACTCTCCAAGTTCAATCCATAAACCCAGAGTGGCTTATACCACTTCTGAATACTTCACATCAATAATGCATTATGTATGGCAAAATTCTATAAATGATACTAATTATGTCGCAATGTGTTTTCATAATTAGGCTATAAAGGTAGATGAATTAAAATGTTTTGAATTTGAGTCTGACTCTTCATTGCAACTATTTCTGTATATGTAAAATGGTTTATGCAAAGATAAACGTACAACATTTGAAGCTGCTAGAAAATCAATAATCATTAACATGCTTTGGCCTTATCTAAATTTAACCATAACTATTTCATTTCCTCAGCTTGCTGTAATTGCCTTTTGATCACAATAATTTTTGATTGTTTTCCCACCACACTTCGTTAAATAATCTATACATCGTTTCCATAAATTTTGTTCTATCTTTAATTACAAGTATTCAATTTCAAGTGATTTTCTATGACCAAGAGAACAATAAATATCTATGGAGCACGTCAAAATAATCTTAAAAATATTTCATTAAAAATTCCTAAACATGAAATCGTTGTTTTTACCGGAGTGTCTGGCTCAGGAAAATCATCCCTTGTCTTCGAAACAATTGGTGCTGAAGCACAAAGACAAATTAACGAGAGTCAAGATAGCTTTGTCCGGAATCGTTTACAGCACTTCGGTGTGGCTGATGTTGATAAAATCGAAAACTTGAATGTCCCTGTCATCATTAATCAAAAACCACTAACAGGTAATATTCGTTCAACTGTCGCAACTATTACAGATATTTATGCGAATCTTCGCTTATTGTTTTCTCGTATGGGGCAACCTTTTGTAGGATATTCGAATGTATTTTCATTTAATCACCCAAATGGCATGTGCCCTCAATGTGAAGGCATTGGATTAGAACAAACCATCGATATTTATAAAATATTGGATTTAAATAAATCCTTAAATGAAAAAGGTGCTATCAACTTCCCTACTTATCAACCCACCGCATGGCGTTGGACACGATATGCGGATTCAGGTTATTTCAATTTAGATAAAAAACTAAAAGATTATAGTGAAAAAGAATGGGACTTATTTTTGAACGCCCCCCGACACAAACCTTTGCATCCTACAAGTAAATGGAAAAAAACTGCGCTCTATGAGGGTCTCATTACTCGCTTTGAACGCAACTTTTTAAAGGGCGAAGCCCAAGAACGCAACCGCTATCGAAATATACTTGATGGTATCATTACGACAAAGGAGTGCTCTTTATGTAAAGGTCAACGTCTGAATCAACTATCTTTATCTTGTAAAATCCAAGGTAAGAATATTGCTGACTGTACCGCCCTTTCTGTTTCTGCCTTACTCGAATTTATTGAATCATTAAAAAGCGAAAAGTTTGAAACCATACTGTACGAAATAAAAAATAAACTAATCAACATAAATCTGGTAGGACTAAGTTACCTAAACCTTAACCGGGTCAGCAATACGCTATCAGGCGGTGAATCCCAACGAATCAAAATGGTAAAACATCTAGGCAATAGCCTTGTTGATTTACTCTATATATTCGATGAACCAAGCATTGGCCTACATCCTAAAGATCTAGATAACATTATTAAAATAATCCAAAAAATTAGAGATAAAGGTAATACCGTCTTACTAGTCGAACATGATCCAGACCTTATAAGAACTGCAGACTATGTGATTGATATGGGACCACTTTCTGGTACAAATGGAGGTCAAGTAATTTATCAAGGAGATTTTTCAGGGCTTCAGAATTCTTCTGGATTAACAGGCCAATTTTTTAAAAGATCTAATTCCTATAAACAAACACCACGTATTGGAAAAGAGTGGCTTCCGATAAAAGATGCCCATTTATTTAACTTAAAAAATATTAATGTCGATATTCCCAAAAACTGTTTAACTGTCGTAACAGGTGTCGCAGGCTGTGGAAAAAGCACGTTAGTCAGCAAAGTTTTACCACAACAACACCCTGAAACAAAAGTTATTGATCAATCAGCAATTACGGCCAGTGTCCGTTCAAACTTATTAACCTATTTAGACCTACTTGATCCCATTCGCCAGCTTTTTGCAAAGAACAACAAAGTGAGCCCTAAACTTTTTAGTTTTAATAGTGATGGTGCCTGCTCACAATGCAAAGGTTCGGGTATTGAAAAAATTGAGCTTGCTTTTCTAGATGATGTTGAAATGACATGTGATGTTTGTCATGGCTCTGGATATGATCCCAATATTTTGAAATATCAATACAATGACAAGAATATTGCGGAGGTAATGAAGATGACAGTTGCTGAAGCCTATAATTTTTTTGAAGATAAAAATTTACAACTGCAATTCCAAGTACTTATGAGCTTAGGCTTAGACTACATTGCAATAGGACAACGCCTGAATACATTTTCTGGCGGAGAGCGACAAAGATTAAAACTGACTAGAGAACTGAATGAAACAGATAATATTTTTGTATTAGATGAGCCTAGTACAGGCTTACATCCTTCCGATACTGAGAAGCTGATTCAATTATTAAACAACCTTGTTGATAAAGGTAATACAGTCATTGTTATTGAACATAATTTAGATATCATGACTCAAGCTGATTGGATTGTTGACATTGGTCCCTTGGCTGGAGATAAGGGCGGCGAGTTAATTTTCTCAGGATCTATCGATAATCTTTTGAAGCTTAAAAATAAATCAGCAACAGCCTATTACCTAGAAAAATACTTAAGTCATTGATATTAAAATTATACAGATAACATTTCAATTTTGATTGGCATTAAAACAGGCAAACAAAAAAGTCTTTAAGTATTGAAATTAAAGGCTCTTTGTATCAGATCAAATGATCTCGGATTATATTTGGGGATGGCGTCAGTTAATCTAAATCGATAACACTCTATTTTATTTATATTTTTATATAAATCAAATTTACCCAATCTTGCCGCTTTATCTTTCTAAATATCCTAAGTATCGATTCAGTAGGTGCTTTTACCTATTAACACATGCTGCAATGGTCGTGACTATGTTAGACCTCTTTCATAAATCAAAAACCGACCACCTTATTGTTTAATATTGGTACCATAAACTGCTAAGTTTTCATGCATACTATTGGGATGAAATACATTGATTCAAAAAAGCTTTCTGACTCTCAATTTAAGCGCTATACGGGTCTATCTTGTTCAACATTTTCTCTCATGGTTGAACACATGCAGATGCAAACTCCCTCAAAAGGCAGACCACCGAAGCTCTGTCTTGAAGATCAAGTCTTGCTCTTTTTAACCTATTGGAGAGAGTATCGAACCTTATTTTCATGTCGCTGCAAGCTTTGGCGTATCTGAGCCGACAGCATCCAGAATTGTTCGTCATGTTGAAGATACTTTAATCCAGTCAGGTTTGTTTAATTTACCTAAGGATCTGCCTGAAGGTGAAAGTATAGACTAAAATGTGGTGATCGTGGATGCCACTGAAATTACAATACAACGACCCAAAAAAACAAAATAAAAGCTATAGCGGTAAGAAGAAAGCGCATACATTTAAGGTGCAAGCAATCATTCACAGTAAAATTCAGTACATACTGATCTTATACATGAGCAAAGGTGCAGTACATGACTTTGAACTGTTTAAACGCAATCTACATTTAGTATCCAAAAAGTCATTTATCCTTGCAGATAAAGGCTATCAAGGAATATATAGGTATACCCGAATAGCCTGTTACCGAGCAAGGCTAAAAAACGTTGTAGATTAGCTCCTGTGCTAAAAACATATAATCGAGAAATTAATAAAAGAAGAATGGGATTGAGCATGTATTTGGTCAATTAAAGAGGTTCAAAATTCTTGCAGAGCGTTATCGAAATAGAGGAAAACGACTTGGTTTGAGATTCAACTTGATTGCAGGTATTTACAATTTAGAGCTGAGTGAAAAGTGATTTATGAAAGAGGTCTAATAGCTAAATTCTTAGCTAATATAATGACTTCTGTTTTTAAAAAATCTCGTAATGCTATAAATTAAAAAGGTCACAAATAAAATTTGTGACCTTTTCTGTAACAAACTCAAATGTGAGTAAGTTAAAAACTTATAGTTTAAATCATATTTAATTACAATAATTTAAACTATATAGGCAGCTTACATCATGCCGCCCATACCACCCATGCCACCCATATCAGGCATTGCTGGTTTGTCTTCTGGGATATCAGTAATCATCGCTTCAGTTGTTAACATCAAGCCAGCAACAGATGCAGCATGCTCAAGTGCAGAACGCGTCACTTTCGCTGGATCAAGAATACCCATTTCAAGCATGTCGCCATATACACCTGTCGCAGCGTTGTAACCATAGTTACCTTCGCCTGCTTTCACAGCATTGATCACTACTGAAGGCTCATCGCCTGCATTTGATACGATTTGACGAAGTGGCGCTTCAATAGCACGACGTAAAATGTTGATCCCTACAGTTTGGTCATCATTTGCACCGTTTAAACCATCAAGCGCATTTACAGCACGTACCAGTGCAACACCACCACCAGCAACGACGCCTTCTTCAACCGCAGCACGAGTCGCATGAAGCGCATCATCTACACGGTCTTTTTTCTCTTTCATTTCAACTTCAGTCGCTGCACCAATTTTGATGACAGCAACACCGCCAGCAAGTTTTGCTACGCGTTCTTGAAGTTTTTCTTTGTCGTATTCAGACGTTGACTCTTCAATTTGCGCACGGATTTGTTGAACACGTTCTGCAATCGCATTGGCATCACCAGCACCATCAACAATCACTGTATTTTCTTTAGAAACAGTGACTTTATGCGCAGTACCCAAATCTTGAAGGGTCGCTTGCTCTAAAGACATCCCTACTTCTTCAGAAATGACAGTCGCGCCAGTTAAAATCGCGATATCTTGAAGCATCGCTTTACGACGGTCACCAAAGCCAGGTGCTTTGACTGCACATACTTTGATAATGCCACGCATGTTATTCACCACAAGCGTTGCAAGTGCTTCACCTTCAACATCTTCAGCAATGATTAAAAGTGGTTTACCAGTTTTAGCAACAGCTTCTAAAGTCGTAATCAATTCACGAATGTTGCTGATTTTTTTATCAACAAGAAGAATGAACGGATTTTCAAGTTCAGCAGTTAAAGTATCTTGTTTGTTTGCGAAGTATGGAGAGATATAACCACGGTCAAACTGCATACCTTCTACAACGTCAAGTGCATCTTCGAAGCCTGAACCTTCTTCAACAGTGATAACACCTTCTTTACCTACTTTTTCCATCGCTTGAGCGATCAATTTACCTACAGTCTCATCAGAGTTTGCAGAAATTGAACCCACTTGCTCAATCGCTTTAAAGTCATCCGCAGGTTTAGCAGTCGCACGGATATTTTCAACCACAGCACGTACTGCAATATCAATACCACGTTTAAGATCCATTGGGTTCATACCAGCAGTCACTGATTTGATCCCTTCATTTAAAATTGCTTGAGCAAGTACCGTTGCAGTTGTTGTACCATCACCAGCGATGTCGTTGGTTTTGCTTGATACTTCACGTACAAGCTGAGCACCCATATTTTCAAATTTATCTTTAAGGGTGATTTCTTTCGCAACAGTCACGCCATCTTTAGTAATATGTGGTGCACCAAAAGAACGGTCAATTACCACATTACGGCCTTTAGGACCTAAAGTAACTTTGACTGCATCTGCAAGAACATTCACACCTGCGATCATTTTTGAACGCGCTGAATCACCGAATTTAACGTCTTTAGCTGACATTGCTTACTCCAAATTTTGATGTATGCTTGATCTGATTTATCAATGAGTTAAAGTGAAAATTAGCCTTCAAGAACCGCTAAAATGTCAGATTCTTTCATGATTAAGAATTCTTCACTATTTACTTTTACAGTAGTGCCTGCATAAGTACCAAATAACACCTTGTCACCCACTTTTACGTCAAGTGCACGCACACCATTGTCAGTGATTTGACCATTACCTACTGCAACCACCTCACCTTGAGCTGGTTTTTCAGCAGCAGAACCTGGCAATAAAATTCCGCCAGCCGTTTTTGTTTCTTCTTCAACACGACGAATTACTACACGGTCATGTAATGGACGAATGTTGCTCATAAATAACTCCATCAGACTAAGTCTATGATTTGATAAATGATGCTTACCATGATTATTGCTTTAGCAAGCATCAAAATGAATTTGATGACACTTTTGTGGGGATGGAAAAAAACGCTTCAAGGGGAAAAATCAAAAAAAATGCTATTTTTTGTATTTTTTTTAAACACTCAAACACTTTACTTGTTTTTAGCTTCAGATTAATTGTGCAAAACAAAGGCTTTTATCATTTCATCGAACCAAAAATGTTGAATCACCCCATCATTTGAAATCGTATTAAAACTATTCGGCAAACCTTTATGTAAACGATAAGAGGTCGCTGTTCCTGCATGAATATCATAAATAGGATGATCGATTTTCAAGTCATAGATCTGAGTTAAGTTATACACTGCAGTTTTATGCAAATGCCCATGTAATACACCAAATAAACCACTTCTACTCCAGTTCTCAAGTGCCATTCTCCCTAAAACTGGACAATCTTTGATGCCATGTGGATCATCTGGCGAAGTATAAAAGGGTTGATGTAATACCACCAATTTCAACTTATCATCAGGCGCACGTTTTAAGGTTTCATTGGTTCTCTGAATTTGCTCGAGTGAAATATATCCACGTGTATGGTAACGTCGACGAATGCTATTCACACCAATAATAAAAAAGTGTTCGGTTTGCAAGGTTGGCTCTAACTCTCCAAAAAAGAACTGATAACGCGCAAATGGAGAAAAAAAGCGATTCCACAAATTATACAAAGAAATATCATGATTCCCTGGAACCACAATGTAGGGAATCTTGAGAGAATCCAAAAATTGCCGACAATTATAAAATTGAATAAATTTTGCACGTTGTGTTAAGTCGCCACTCACCACTATCAGTTCTGGATGATGCTCCTGACAAAATTTTTCGATTGCAATCAGGCATTCTGGTTTTTCCGTACCAAAATGCAAATCAGACAGATGAAGTAGCATCGGCAGGCACCATAATACTTAATGCATTTTTTGCTACAGCAAGTGTCAAAGGTGTCCTCAACTCTTCGATTTCACCATCCACAGCAACGGTTAAAGTTTTACTTTTTGAATCGACCTTGACCTGATCGGCAGCAAAACTATAAACATCTTTGGCATGTTCAAGATCACCTTTGATCAATTGAAATAACATACGAAATAAACTCAATTTATCACTTTTAGCGACCACAATACCTGCAACATGACCTTCTTCAGCACATTCAGCAATATTTAGATTCATTTCTTGTAATTGCAATTTATTATTGCCAAAAAAGACTAGCGAGGTTTTAACAGGATAAACCTGTCCATCAATAGTTAATGAAAGTTTTAATTCTTTGTGATCACGAATTAAAACATCAAGCCCAGATGTATATGCATTTAGAGTGTGCCGTCCCACACGTTGATTATATTGCTCTCGTTTTTGAATGAATAAAGGATAGAGACCCAAGCTGGCATTATTCAAATAAATTCTGTCATTGATGGTTCCTAAATGAACATTTTTAGGCGTTCCAGTTGCAATCACCTCAGCCGCTTGAAGCAAATCTTGGGGGATATTTAAAACGCGCGCCACATAGTTAAACGTGCCTAAGGGCAAAATCCCCATTGGAATATCAGTATATTTGAGCTTAGAAGCTACTGCATTTAGTGTTCCATCACCACCTGCTGCAACCACCACACCATGATTATCACCATGATGACGCAAAAGAACTTGCTGCATGAAATCGTCGAAATTATCCTCAACGCTTAATTCAAAGACTTGGATCTCAAAATCATGCTGCGTAAAAATTGTCATGATTTGTTCATACACGCTTTCTTTATTGGCTGCATGGAATCCAGACTTTTCATTATAAATAAGGGATAAAGGCCGAAGTGTTGACATTTTTATCGTTCTAAACTGATGATCTACCTTATTTTTGTCCAAGAATTAGACAAATAAAATACGCTTTATGTAAAATTCAAATGATAACCATTTATTTAATCGATAATTGTTCTCAAATTTATTTTTAACACAAGATATTGTTTTATATATATATTTAATTGAAAAATAACATGTATTACATATCTTAATGCATACATTTAAGACATTATAAATTTTGTAAGCAAATGATTTATATAGATTTAAAGTATTTTTTAACCTATAACTCTAATTTAGTCTTTAGTCTTATTTTTTTTGTCATTTTATGCTTTAATAGCGCCACTTTTTTTTACTTCATCTATTTGCTGTATCTCAGCATTTAGATTTGTACTTTAGTACGTTTTTTAAATAGGCCTCACCATGACCCAAGTGAACGCACCAGAATTCGTTCGTCATCCTAAGCTTATTGCATGGGTTGAAGAAATTGCAAAATTGACCAAACCTGCAAAAATCGAGTGGTGTGACGGTAGCGACGAAGAATATCAACGTCTAATTGACTTGATGATCGCCAACGGCACAATGCAAACACTCAATCAAGAAAAACATCCAGGTTCTTATCTTGCAAACTCTGACCCTTCTGACGTTGCACGTGTTGAAGACCGTACATTCATCTGTTCTGAAAAACAGGAAGATGCAGGTGCGACAAACAACTGGGAAGCACCAGCCGCGATGCGCGCTAAACTTAACGGTTTATTTGATGGTGCAATGCAAGGTCGTACCATGTATGTGGTTCCATTCTCAATGGGTCCATTGGGCAGTCACATTGCACAGATCGGTATCGAATTAACTGATTCTCCATACGTTGCTGTCAGCATGCGTAAAATGGCACGCATGGGCAAAGCAGTTTATGACGTACTTGGCACTGATGGCGAATTTGTACCATGTGTTCATACGGTTGGTGCGCCTCTTGCTGAAGGCGAAAAAGATGTTGCATGGCCATGCAATCCTGAAAAATATATCGTTCATTACCCAGAAACTCGTGAAATCTGGTCTTTCGGTTCAGGTTATGGCGGTAATGCATTACTCGGTAAAAAGTGTTTAGCACTTCGTATCGCGTCTGCAATGGGTCGCGAACAAGGCTGGCTAGCTGAACACATGCTTATTTTGGGTGTAACTAACCCTCAAGGTGAAAAACACTACATCGCTGCCGCATTCCCTTCTGCTTGTGGTAAAACCAACTTTGCAATGTTGATTCCACCAGCAGGTTATGAAGGCTGGAAAATTGAAACCGTTGGTGATGATATCGCTTGGATCAAACCAGGTGAAGATGGTCGTTTGTATGCAATCAATCCTGAAGCTGGTTTCTTCGGTGTTGCTCCTGGTACAAATACCAAAACCAACCCGAACTGTATGGCAACCTTACACAAAGATGTGATTTATACTAACGTCGCTGTGACTGATAACGGTGAAGTATGGTGGGAAGGTTTGTCAAAAGAAGTTCCAGCAAACTTAACAAACTGGAAAGGTCAACCTCATGTAAATGGTGAAAAAGCGGCACACCCAAATGCGCGCTTTACTGTTTCAGCAGGACAATGCCCTTCTATTGATGCTGACTGGGAAAATCCAGCAGGTGTTCCAATTTCTGCATTTATCTTCGGTGGTCGTCGTGCCGATACTGTTCCTTTAGTATCTGAAGCATTTGACTGGGTTGATGGTGTTTATAAAGCAGCAACCATGGGTTCTGAAACTACGGCTGCGGCTGTTGGTCAACAAGGTGTCGTACGTCGTGATCCATTTGCTATGTTGCCATTTACTGGTTACAACATGGCGGACTACTTCCAACACTGGTTAGAAGTAGGTCAACAAGTGGGTGAAAAGGCTGAAGCTGCGGGTAATAAATTACCAAAAATCTTCAATGTCAACTGGTTCCGTCGTGATGCTGAAGGCAACTTTGTATGGCCAGGTTTTGGTCAAAACATGCGTGTGCTTGAGTGGATGATTGACCGTGTTGAAGGTCGTGCCAATGCAGTTGAAACACCAATTGGTTATGTTCCAACTTATGACGATCTCAACTGGGCAGGTACAGATTTTTCTAAAGAAGAATTTGATCTGATCACGACACAAGATAAAGATCAGTGGATTACTGAAATCGAAAGCCATACAGAGTTATTTAACAAACTTGGTGATCGCTTACCACAAGCATTAAAAGAACGCCAAGAAGCGTTATTAAATGCGGTTAAAAACCACTAAATAATTTAATAATATAATAAAACAGGTCATTTTAATGGCCTGTTTTATTATGTGGGATATGCTTAGAAATACCCGCAATAGATCTTTAAGCTACTGATAATTTTTATTTTTTACAAAAAAATCGCATTGCTGCGCCCTGTAGCAACAGGTAAGGCTGTCAAATGGACTTCGTCGGTCAACTGCCAAAGTCTAGGTGGTAAAAAATTCTAAAATATAACGCAAGGTGTTTGAAAACTGCATAAATAAGTAGTTTATAAGTCACTCCTAAAAAGTAAACAAGTATTTATTTCCAAAACCCCTTGAGATACCATTTACCCATTGTACAATCTCA
>NZ_JAHPRO010000031.1 GCF_025562455.1 Acinetobacter sp. WU_MDCI_Axc73 | reverse complement strand
GCGCAGCGGACGGGGCTCGAACCCGCGACCCCCGGCGTGACAGGCCGGTATTCTAACCAACTGAACTACCGCTGCACTTTCACAAAGTCACTATTGTGGCAAACGACATTAAAACTTAAGTGGCGCAGCGGACGGGGCTCGAACCCGCGACCCCCGGCGTGACAGGCCGGTATTCTAACCAACTGAACTACCGCTGCACTAAAGTCTTAACGCAAAGGCTTGGTGGGCGCTGACGGGATCGAACCGCCGACATTCTGCTTGTAAGGCAGACGCTCTACCAACTGAGCTAAGCGCCCTTAACGTCTTTATCGTTTGTGAGGTGCATTATAGAGAATCTAATCAGCGTGTCAAACGCTTTTGCTTTTCTTTTCTTAAAATCCTGTGTGAATGATTAAAAAATAAGTCATTCGGTAGAAAAACCTGAAAATTCTGTATCTTATTTAAACATTAACTTTTTTCTTACCTTTAGAAATCATTTCAATCTAAATTTAAAATGTCTGTTCAGAGCTCAAAATTGGCTGTACAGGATTAAATGATTCAATTTTTGTTTCAGAGATATATACCAGAGCGCCAGTTTGTATCAAGTCGAATACCTCAACCACATCCTGATTACGCATACGAATACAGCCATGTGAAACAGGAATGCCCATGGGTTCAATGTCAGGTGTACCATGAATATAAATATAGCGTTGTTTACTATCACAGCCTGAACCCTGATTAAAGCCTAGTTCAAGACCATCTAACCAAAGGATTCTAGATAAAATCCAATCACGTTGTGAATTCTGTACTGCCAACGACGGGGAATAAATTTCACCTGTAGGCTGCCTCGCGATAAAAACACTATTGATAGGCAAATGTTCACCAAATTTTTCAGCAATTCGGTGCCAGCCACGAGGTGTTTTACCCGAATTTTCCTGTTCGCCAATTCCATTTTTACCAGAAGAAATCAAATATAACTTATTGTATTGAGGTAAATATAAAAGCTGTTGCTCTAAATCAATCAAGATATCGGCTTGCTCTATCCTATAAGACATTCTATTTCTCTGATTTAATATTAAAAACAAGGGAAATACTGAAAAATCCCCATAGAGTATAAGTTCAAAGTCATGCTTTAAGTTTTTTAAACAATTTCACTCGAACATTACCATCGTCTTGCGCACCTAAAAAGCATTAAAGCGATGCTTCAAGTTTTTTTAACGTTTTACTCAAGCACAGCTTTCGTCTTGCACACCTAAAAAGCGTTGCTTTTTTTAACGGTGCTCAGGACGGAGCCATAACCACACTGCGACAATCAACATAATGCTATCAGTAAAAACCTTTACCCAAAATGGCGCATTGGTAAACAACATAATGATGCCACTGATGAGCATCATAATACTGGCAATCCATTTCGCTCTACGTGGAACCGTACCATGTTCACGCCAATTGCGTAAAGTCGGACCATATTTAGGATGGTTAAGTAGCCACTCGTCCATTTGCGGCCAGCCTTTTGAAGCAGCCCACGCCGCTAGGATTAAAAATACTGTTGTTGGCATACCAGGCAAAATTGCACCAATAATCCCAAGTGTGATAAATATCAGCACAAGGCTTCGCCAAAACAACGTTTTCATACTGAATCCTAAAATTGCTTACGCGCGCCTAGTATAAAAGTTTTATCACGTATTTGCTTATTCCGAGTTTAAATTATTGCATCAGGTGATTATGCCCTCGTTTTTTTTCAAATCTGAATATTTTGAACCATGGCTACAATTCAAACAACCCAGTGTACGTCAGTTGGCTTTTTGTTTGGCAAGCCCTAATATTATTAAAAGCATACCAGATGAACTAAGTATTCATTATCATTTTGATCTACACACTGCAAACTTCTGGCAAGAACAATTTAAGACTTATCAACCACGCTTAGACAAACTAGATCAATCTCCTGCTCCCCTACTAGATTTTTTAAATCAACTGAAAAGTACTCGGTTAGGTTTACGCTTTGAATACCTACTCTGGTTCTGGCTAAGAGATGCCGATTATCATCCGTACCAGCTTTTAGGTCATAGCATTCAACAAATACAAGGGACAAAAACTTTAGGCGAACTGGACTTTTTACTTTTAAATCAGGATACGAACGACATTGAGCATTGGGAAGTTGCTTTAAAATATTACTTGGGGGAAGCCGATTTATCCTTAGGGTGTTGGTTTGGACTCAACCGCGACGACACTTTATCCAAGAAAATGAACCATTTCACTCAACGGCAATTTCAATTTGTACAGGTTAACGAGCATCTCATCCAGAAACGTTATGCTGTACTCAAAGGACAGTTGTATTTGCCCGAAGCTTCATTTGATAAAACGCTATCTTTAAACTGGATTCAACCCCACAGACGACTCGGTCAATGGGGAAATCAAACCAAAAAAAATTATTATCGATTAACACGTCATGAATGGTTATGTCCCAACCTTAATCAATCTTCAAATGAGGCTATCTGGTGGACCAATGGACTATATTTTAACCCCAAGTCCGATATTCAAGACTATATGTATCGACAACATTTATTGACTTATAAATAGTTTATTTACAAGAATAATTCTCTTTTGAAACATTTTTTAACATATTTACTATCAAACACTCATGTTTATTTTCATGATTAGTTTTTAATCTCTTAAGTACATCAGAATTAAATCTAAAGTGGAGATAGATGATGAAAAAAATCTTAGCTGCATCAATTATGGTTGCATTTGTTTTAACGGGCTGTAATACGTTTAAAGGTATGGGAGAAGACGTGTCTAAAGCAGGTGATGCTGTAAGCAATACTGCTGAAAAAACACAAAACAAAATGTAAGCTGACTCCTTACAATTCGTTTTAAAAAACCTTATCGATTGATAAGGTTTTTTCATTTATGCATATTCATAGATGGTAGTTTCGCCTATTATAATCACCAGTTTTTCATTGCTAAAATTGTTTCCTATGACCTCATCAGCCACCTTAGATCTTAGTTTAGAGCTTTTACGTCAACCTTCTGTCACTCCAATTGATCATGATTGTCAAAATATTATGGCAGAACGCCTGACTCAGGCAGGTTTTCAAATCGAGCATATGCGTTTTGAGGATGTCGATAATTTATGGGCGCGTCGAGGTACACAATCTCCCGTTTTTTGTTTTGCAGGTCATACTGACGTTGTACCAACAGGTAGCTTACAGGCTTGGGAAACAGATCCATTTCAACCCGAAATTAGAAATGGAAAATTATATGGTCGTGGTGCAGCAGATATGAAAACAGCTTTGGCGGCGATGGTCGTAGCCACTGAGCGTTTTGTAAAAAAGCATCCAGATCATAAAGGTTCAATTGCATATCTCATTACCTCTGATGAAGAAGGCCCATCAATAAATGGCACCGTTAAAGTCATTGAGACACTTGAAGCACGTCAAGAGAAAATTACATGGTGTCTGGTTGGAGAACCATCAAGTACCGAACAATTAGGCGATATTATTAAAAATGGGCGTCGCGGTTCACTCAACGGAGTTTTGATCGTTCAGGGCAAACAAGGTCATGTAGCTTATCCACATCTGGCACGCAATCCAATTCATTTGGCTGCCCCTGCTATTGATGAACTATGTGAAACTATTTGGGATGAAGGTAATCAATACTTTCCAGCAACCACCTTTCAAATCTCCAATATTCATTCTGGAACAGGAGCGACCAATGTTGTTCCAGGAACATTGGAAGTCACCTTTAATTTTAGATATTCAACAGAGGTTACAGCAGAAATTTTAAAACAGCGTGTTATAGATTTACTTAATCGTCATGGACTAGAGTTTCATATTGACTGGACGCTTTCGGGATTACCCTTTTTAACTCCTGTTGGCGAACTCGTGAATGCAGCCAAACATGCGATTCAAAAAGTTACAGGCACCGAAACTCAATTATCGACAACTGGTGGCACGTCAGACGGACGCTTTATCGCTCCTACTGGTGCACAAGTTTTAGAGTTGGGCGTACTAAATGCATCTATTCATCAGATTAATGAACATGTGAATGTCGCTGACCTAGAACCTTTAGCTGAAATCTATGAAGAAATGCTAATTCAGCTTCTCACCTAAATTAAAATTGATCTCATCAATGCACTTTTTAGTGCATTTTTTATATTTAAAATAGCAATAAAAAAGAGCAGCTCTAAAGCTGCTCTTTTTCAATCAAAAACTCAGATTATTGAGCTTGTTGACCAGGTTGAACCACTACGGTACGGCTACCAGTAATTGTAGCGAATACACGACGGTTCATTGCACGACCTTCTTTAGTGCTGTTATCAGCAATCGGTTGATCCCATGCGAAACCTTGTGTAGATAAACGAGATGCATCGATGTTGTATTCATTTACAAGTGCTGATTTAACAGAGTTAGCACGAGCCAATGATAAACGTTCGTTCAACTTACGTGGACCAGTGTTATCTGTGTGACCGTCGATACGCGCAGTTGCATTAGGATATTCAACTAACTTCTCAGCAACTTTTGCGATTTCTGGTTTGTATTGATCTTTGATGTTTGATTTGTTGGTATCAAAGAATACACGAAGTTCCATGTTAAGATCTTCAGTCAACTCTTGTGGTTGAGGTTGAACTGGAGTTGGCTCAACTGGAGCAACTTCTACAACTGGAGCAGCTGGTTTCAAATGACCACCAAGAACTACGTTTAAGCCTGCAAGTGCAGTGTAGCTCCAGAATTTTTCATCAAAGTCATATGTACCACGAGCTTCGGTACGAAGTGACAATGCATCATTTAAACGCCAGAATGCACCTACACCAGCATTACCAATAGTATCTTTCTTCGTTGCCAAACCATCCATTTCGTATTTTGCTTGACCAGCACCTAGCAATACGTATGGTTTGATTTTGCTGTCATAGTTTTTAGTAATCAGGTCAGAAGTAGCGTAGAAGTTACCAACGATATTTTGTTGTTTGTATTCTGCACCAGGATTGCCCGGAACACCATCAAGATCACCTTTCACTTGAGAGTATTCAGCTTCAAAACCTAACCAAGGTGTTAATTCAACACCTAAGCCAGCACCAACGAATAAATCGTCTTGTAGCTCAGGACCAGCTGTAAGTTTGTCATTGTTATGGTCTGTATCATACCAAGTATAACCTAACAATAACGGAGTAACGGTTACGCCAGCATTTGCAGCAGCGAAAGGTGCAGCAACAAGCATAGTAGCAAGTGCAATACGACTCAATTTCATGGATATCCTCCAGAGATAAACAAATTGTTTGTTGTTCAAGCTCAGCCTAAAATTTTTATGGCCCTGAGATAACTTTTTATATACCCCAGTATTATTTTTAAGCTACTCACGTTGAATCATACAAACACTTAAACTGATTTCCAAGTGCTTGATAACTTTAATCAAGTAAATTATTGACAAAATTACTTACAATTTCCGTTGTAATTCGGTAACTATTTACTCAATTTATTATTGTGAATAGCTTATCTTCACGCTTTCTTTATTTTAACAGTATTCAAACGCTTAAGTAATAAATATTTCAATTCAATTTTTTTTTCAATGATTTGTACTTAATCTACTGTTAAAAAACAAAAAAAATTACATAAGATGGACGCATTCTTAACATGAAAAATAAAAATTGTGGATTCTCGTTAATTGAAATTAGCGTTGTAATCATTGTGATTGCTGTAATTGCCTCTTTTGCCACACCCTCTTATCATCAATATATGGCTGCACAAGAGGCAAAAAAAGTCCCAAAAACACTCACACTTTACATACAAAAAGCCAAACATGAGTCTTTGTTATTTAGACAAAACATTATTTTGTGTGCCTCGACTACCTTTAAAGAGTGTAATAACGACTGGAATAATGGTTATATGGTTTTTATCGATAAGAACAAAAATCGGGACTACGACTTAGATGAACCTATATTAGCCTTTGAAAACATGCAATTGAGATACGGTACTCTGTCATGGCGAGGGTTTGGTAATAGAAAAATCATTTTTGAAGGAAACTCTGGGCTTCCCTTGGCCTCAAATGGAGTTTTTCATTATTGTTCTGATCAATACCATAATCATCGTAAATTAACGTTGAGTCGGATGGGACATCCTCGAGATGAACCGTTAGCAAGTTGTTAAGAAAACTGTTCAGTCTAGGATCTGGTCTTTTAAGTCAATTTTCTAGATCTGCTTTTTTAATATACTTCTTAGAAAATGTAAGCTTTAAATCATTAAGGGAGAAATCATTGTGACCGATATCGTAATTATAAATGGCGCTCGTACTGCAATGGGTGGATTTCAGGGAGATTTATCTTCTTCGACAGCACCAGAATTAGGCGCAGCAACCATCCGTGAAGCGATTCAACGTGCAGGTCTACAGCCTACTGATATTGAAGAAGTCATCATGGGCTGTGTATTACCCGCAGGTTTGAAGCAAGGCCCTGCACGCCAAGCGATGCGTCAAGCAGGATTACCTGACTCAACAGGTGCCGTAACGATCAATAAGTTGTGCGGTTCTGGAATGAAAGCCGTGATGCAAGCGACTGATATGATTAAAGCAGGTAGCGCCGAAATCGTAGTTGCAGGTGGTATGGAATCCATGACCAATGCCCCTTATATTTTACCTAAAGCTCGAGCAGGCTATCGTATGGGGCATGGTGAAATTAAAGATCATATGTTTTTTGATGGTCTTGAAGATGCAGAAACTGGTCGCTTAATGGGATCTTTTGCTCAGGATATGGCTAATACACGTGGATATACACGTGAACAAATGGACGAATTTGCCATTCGCTCGCTTAAACGCGCCCAAACTGCCATTACTGAAGGTTATTTTAAAGATGAAATCGTGCCTGTAACCATTTCATCACGTAAAGGTGAAATTAAAATTGATCAAGATGAACAGCCTTTAAAGGCCAAAATTGACAAAATTCCATCCTTGAAACCCGCATTTGCCAAAGATGGCACCATCACTGCTGCCAATGCAAGCTCAATTTCTGATGGTGCTTCTGCACTTGTTCTTACTTCTAGTGAAATCGCCAAACAACGTGATTTACAACCATTAGCTAAAATTGTAGCCACTGCATCAAACTCTCAACACCCATCAGAGTTTACCATTGCTCCTGTAGGTGCAATCGCCAAAGTCCTTAAAAAAGCAGGTTGGGATGCTCAGGATGTAGATCTCTGGGAAATCAATGAAGCTTTTGCAATGGTCACCATGTGCGCTATTGATGATTTCAAACTTGATCCTGAAAAAGTCAATATTCATGGAGGCGCGTGTGCTTTAGGACATCCAGTCGGCTCAACAGGCTCTCGGATTATTTTGACATTGATTCATGCACTAAAACGTACAGGTGGAAAAAAAGGTGTTGCCGCGCTATGCATCGGTGGTGGTGAAGCAACAGCCGTTGCCATTGAGTTAATGTAATTATTGTTAGTGCATTATGTCGCTAATCCCGCTAAGGCGGGATTTTCTTATAAACATACAAAATAAGACTATTTTTTATTCAGTTTTAAAATTATAGTTAATCAAATCACAATAAATAAAAATAAAAGGATTAAGTCTTATGCAATTCAATCATTATCTTAATTTCGACGGTCAAACCGAAGCAGCATTTACCTTCTATCAATCGATTTTCGGTGGAGAGTTTTCGGTCCTGACTCGATATGATGAGCTTCCACCTCAAGAAGGAATTGTATTGTCAGACTCACAGAAAAGCCTAATATTACACGTTTCCCTGCCTATCAACGAATTTACAGTACTCATGGGCTCAGATGTCAATGAGCAATTTTGCAGTCCAGCAAATGCCGTCTTAAACAAAGGCAATAATAATAATCACTACATCTCAATTAATCTCGAAAATGATGATATCGAAGCCCGCCGCCTATTCAATCTACTTTCCAGAGGTGGAGTTGTCGAAATGCCGTTACAGAAAACCTTTTGGGGCGCATTGTATGGTGCTTTTAGTGACCAATTTGGGATTAAATGGATGGTTAACTGCCAACTTCTTGGCGAATGAAATCATATTCGACACATCCAATCTGAAGCACAGGTTATAAAAATACTTTTTCAGATAAAAATAAGAACTTTGTTATGAATAATTTTAGATGAATAATTGAATTCCATATAAACCTTAAAAAAAACTTAATAAAACCATGAGAGAAAAATTTTCATGAATAAATTTGAATAAAAAAATTTTCATTTTTGTAAAACCACTCATAACTATAAAAATAAATCTTTGACTTTAGTGTCTAGTTACTTGCTAATTAGAGACAATTAAAAATTTAAGATAAATAAAATAATTTATTGAATTAAATCATAATTTTTTAAAATTTATTTTTCAAACTATATTAGAAATCTGTATCAAATTATTACAAATATCGTTTTTTTACTTACTTTGCAACATAGAGCATTTACTCTTATTTAAATTGTGTTATTTTTGTTGCATGGAATGAAGATTAATTTCTTATTTTGAACTTACTTCTCCAAAATTAGGACTGTAATTGCTTGGAAATAAGCAATAAATTATTTTTGTTGTTCAAGGAAAGATTAGAATGAAGTTAAAATATTTAACCACTGCCATTATCATGGCATCACTGCCTGCAACAGGGGTTTTTGCAGCAGCTTTGGATCGTTCAGGTCAATCCATATCAGCATTTCTACAACCTGGTAACTACTTTGAAGCAGGTATCTCAATTCTAGATCCTAACGTTTCGGGTCAGGAAGATGGCACATCAGCGACTCGTCGTAATATTGGTGATATGGCAGATGATTATCAGTTTTATAACGCTGCCTTAAAAGTTCAATTAATGCCTAATTTTTCTTTTGGTATTTTATATGATCAACCTTTTGGTGCTGATGCAAAATATTCTGGAGATAATGTTTTTGTCGCAGCCCCAAACGATCGTCTCTTAAGCTCTCTTCCTGTCACAACATCAGCGATTAATGGAGTGACAACAGGTTCAACTCAAGTTGAAGTTGACACTCAAAATCTTTCTATGATTTTTGGTTTCCAGCCGAATGAAAATTTTAATATTTACGGTGGTGGTGTTTATCAAACCATTAAAGGGAGTGTTAGCTTAAGAGGTTCTGCTTATAGCGTATTCAATGGTTATGATGCCAATATTAAAGAAAATTCAGCCGCAGGATGGTTGGCAGGTGCAGCTTTCCAAATTCCTGAAATTGCATTGAAAACATCGATTACCTATCGTTCAGAAATTGATCATGATTTCGTAGCTCGTGAAAATTTAGGCTTAGCAAGTCCACTAGGTATAGCAGCAGGCTCAGGTGCATTAAATAGTGTCTTAGGAGGTTTACCCCCTCAACAGCAAGCAGCGATCGGTAGTGCAATTGGAAATTTTGTTGCCGCAAATGCTACATCAGGTAAAACTAAAATTACCACACCTCAATCCGTCAATCTTGATTTCCAGACTGGAATCATGGCTAATACCGTTGCTTTTGCAAATGTACGTTGGGTAAATTGGAAAGATTTTTCTATCCAGCCGTATAAATTCGGTAAAGCATCAGAAGCCGTTGGTCCATTAGTTGGACGTCCAAATGGCTTTAACCTCGTTCAATATTCTGATGATCAATGGTCGGCAAATGTAGGGGTAGGTCGTAAAATTACTGACAAATGGGCTGGCAATGTTTCTGTTGGTTGGGATTCTGGTGCAGGTGACCCAGTGACCACTTTAGGCCCTACTGAAGGTTATTGGAACGTTGGTCTGGGTTTACAATTTAGTCCAGCAGCAAACTACTTCATTGCAGGCGGTGTAAAATACTTTTGGTTAGGAGATGCCAAAGCTCAAACTGGCGCACAAGCTGGTGGTAGTGAATATGTTGCGAACTTTACAGACAATGATGCGCTTGCTTATGGCTTAAAAATTGGTTATCGCTTCTAAGTCTTGATTTAAACATGTAATAAAAAAGCACCCGAGGGTGCTTTTTTTATTAATTGCTCTGTTCTAGAGGTAAACCAGCATCTTTGGCAGCGCGGGTTCCCCCCATAAGAATGACATATTCACGTGCAGCATCAAGACCATCAAGTAATTCTGCCGCACGGGGTGCTTTACTACCACCACCACATAAAATATAAATTGGCTGATCCGCAGCCACCTGAGTCAGACTATCGGCCTTTAAATCATTAATAGGTTGATTTATTGCACCTTTAACATGCCCCTCAGCATATGATTTTGCGTCACGGACATCCCAGATAATGGCATTTTCTGGGAACTCAAATGTCGTAATTTCTTGTTTACGGATCATTGCGCACTCCTTTGATGTAAACAACACTTGGCAAATGAAGAAAACATCCCTAGCATCTCAGATATTCTTTCACTTTGCAAAGGTCTAAGCTATGCCTTCTTTCGATATTGTTTCTGAATTAGAGTTATTTGAAGTTAATCACGCGGTTCAAAATACTCAAAAAGAAATCGCAACACGTTTTGATTTCCGCGGACAAGATGTTTCTATTGAACTGAATGAAAAATCCAAAGAAATCAAAATCAGTACAGAAAGTGATTTTCAGTGCGAACAAGTCTATAACATGCTAGAAAATCATTTCTATAAACGTAAAATTGATGTTCAAGCGCTTGATCCGCAAAAAGCCACAGCTTCTGGAAAAAATGTAGTACAAGTCATCAAACTAAAAGATGGACTTGACTCAGATACTGCAAAAAAAATTAATAAAGCGATCAAAGAAAGTGGTATCAAAGTGCAATCGTCTATACAGGGAGACAAAATTCGTGTGGTCGATAAAAAACGCGACACTTTACAACAGGTCATGGCTTTTCTAAAGGAACAGCAGTTCGGTCTTCCATTGCAGTTTAATAACTTCAAAGATTAAATAGTTGCATTTAAATTCACAACCATTTGATTTTATAAAATATATTTAAATTTTTATATCATTTTAAACTCTATCATATCGCTTTAAACTGCAATAAAACGGGTAGGACAACGGATACACCTCCATCATCTTACCCTTTTTAATTCACCATTTTAAAAGATACTGAAATTTGAAATCAGTTACATCTTCCATCCCACAATCGCTCATGAAGATGCATTTACAATAAATGACGTATATACCCAGCCTAAGTTAGGCTAAATATACATGAAGTCGGTTATCACAAGATTACTAGAATGTTGTACTGTAAAATCACATTAATATAAAAGAATGCTTTGTTAAAAAATTGGGCAAAATACTCTTCTCAAATAAGGCTAAAGCCAAAATAATTAATGGTATGACTTGCTAAACGGGACTCGGGATCCATCATTTAAACTTAAAATATCCTTCAACATGCTTGTTGTCATTTAAAGATCACTTGGCACCATCAACTTATTGAAAAATTTATAACGACCTAGGCTGTTAACTGTTGAACCCATGTAGACTGAGGTTGGAGATAGATATGTTGACACATTTCAACAATAGCCGTCGCGACATCATTCCCCTCCGTACTCCACTGAGCAAGTTCGAAGTTGACAATATGTAGGCCTTTAGGCTGAAACTCTCGTGCCAAAGATTGAGACAGAGCCCGAATACCGACACTCATCATACGATGGGCTGGAGAAGAATGAGCAGCATCAGGCTGCTCAGCAGAAGTTAAAAAAATCAGAGTACCTTGTGATTTTTTTAACATTTTTTGAATGGTGTTCTGCGCAACATGTATAGCCGCTAATCCCGATTGTTGCCAAAGTTGCTGCATATCGTGACTAGTTAATGCTTTTAAATCTGAATTGACAGGCGATGCAGGCTGAAAGATAACCAGTTCAATTCGTTCAACAGTTTTTTGAATGAGATCAAATGCACAACGCAAGGCCTTTTTATCTAGCAAATCCACATAGATATAATGCTGACCATGTATGTTTTTTATCATAGGTTGATCAATATGAGCCTGATGAACCACGCAAAATAATGAATCTGAGCGATAACGTTGTGAATATGCATTCGCCAGCCCCTCAAGATCAACACCGATCAAGATGGCATGAGGACTCTGTTGTTCAGATTTAAATTGAGACATTAAAACTTTTCCTTAAAAGGCCGCAAATCTATTTCTTGTGACCAAATACAGGGTGGTTGCTGATGAAGCTTCCAGTAATTCTCTGCAATTGCATCAATATTTAAACCGCCCGCTCCTTTGCCATAACGTAACAAGCGCCCTAACCCAAATACCGCATGGTTAATCCGATCACCATCTACCATACCATCAATAATAATATGCGCGACATGTACATGCTCAGATTTCATTTGAGCAGAAAGCTCTTGTACATAACACCTTAGAGCTGATTTACCCATGGTAAAAGCAGCAAAATAAGGTTTGCCGCGCAAAGACCCACTCGCACCGGTAAACAAGATCGTTCCTTGTTTTTGTTCGGACATCACACTTGCAGCCAATTGCCCCACATGAAAGCCTGATAAAAATGTTAACTTCCACATAGAGTCAAAAAAATCTAATGTTGAGCTTAAAAATCTAGAGGGATAATTACTTCCAACATTATGTACCACCAAATCAAGTAACAAACCTTGCTCACGTATTTGAGCAAATACTTGCTCAACATGTTCAAATTGCGTTGTATCTGCAATGACTGCTGAAGCATGGCCGCCTTGATTTTGAATGCCCTGAACAACCCGATTCAGTTTTTCCTGAGTTCGACCAACAACATATACCCACAGTCCTTCACGAGCGATACGCCGACACACAGCAGCACCAATTCCCTGAGATGCTCCTACGCCAAATACCACAGCACATTTCTTGATACTTGCATCAGGTTTCATTATTTGACCTTTTCAATCCATTGGGCAATATGAGGACGCGCTAAAATTTCTGCACCAAACTTATCACTGGTACGTAGAACTTCTAGTAATTGTGAACCGACCGCAATATCTGCAATAGTTTGTTGACTACCCACCAACCAGCCCGTTTGAGTAACAACAAATTCAATACGATCAAGATGTAATCGGAACTCATGTTCAATCGTTTCATTTGCCATTCGGCCTGTACCCTGCATTTTGAGTTGCATATTTAACGCAGCTTTTAAAATCGGCTTCATAATTACAGCTTCATGCGCAGGTCGGCCTTGTGCAGAGATTTTGGTGGCGATAGCAAGGGCTTTAGGGTCATTGGCACGAAAATGAACTTCATAAAAATAAAGCAGTTCATCCGCCCAATCTTCCCATAATTCAGCATAAGCTTTTTCTAAAGGATCTATTGGGTATAAACGAGGTAAATTCGGATAAGCTTCATCAAGATAACGTGCAATTCGAGTACTGTCTTGTATACGCTGACCATTAATATCCAATACTGGGACTTTGCCTACTTTTGACAATACTGGAACTTTTGCACCAAGTACCCCATTATAATTTACTGTTTCAAAGTCCAAACCCTTGAAACGAAGCATACGTGCAACTTTTTGACAAAAAGGGGAAATTTCCCACTGGTGCAACACAATATTTGACATGTCATTTTCCTATTTTGACTCAATACGCTTCGGTTTTATTTCCATCTAAAACAATAAACTCAAATTAGTTCCATAAAAGAACTGATAAATAAGTTATAGCACAATTCTCATTTGTGGCAATTACCAAACTGCCTCACTTAATCAAATAATATGTCAATATCCGTTCCATAATAGAACTCATTTAACTATAATAGATACTATCATTTAAAAATTATCTGGTAATGTCGATGAAATGGAATGAGCTTGGTGAAATTTCATGTCCCATTGCAAGAAGTCTTTCAATTTTGGGAGACCGGTGGACGTTGCTTATTATTCGTAATTCGTTTTTACGCACCAGACGTTTTGATGATTTTCAAAAACAATTAGGTATCACTCGTCACCTATTAACAGAACGTTTGAATCGATTGGTTGAGCATAAAATTTTAGTTAAAGTCTTATACCAAGAAGCACCCAAGCGTTATGAATATAAATTAACTGAACGCGGCTTAGCGCTATATCCAATTATTCTTGCTTTAAGTTCGTGGGGAAATACATGGATGAATGATGAGAATAAGTACCCTGAAATCGTTTATACCCATAAAGATTGTGGGCACGAAACGCGCCCAATGATGAAATGTGAATGCTGTAATGAACCACTGACAGCAAAAAACACCCTCTCAAGTATTAAATAAAAGTGGTATATAAATTTCAACCAATCCCGATCAAGACAGTTTTTAAAGGACCAGCGCGGTCAGTTCGCCCATCATGATTAGAGTGTCTATAAAACTCAATAGAACCTCCGATCCAAGTGCCGCCAAACCCACCCACACAGCCATAATCAATTACAATCTAAAACCTGAGCCAACCTTAAGCTGTCCTTTGGGAGATGGAGATTTATTTATTTACGATAATTTGGTTTAAAAATCAGCTATGCCCTTGCCCTCTGAGCGCAAAAATTATTTATTTTTGCGCCACTACGTAAAGGGACGAGCATCGAATATCATGACTTCATCCAACCCGCTAAACTCAATGATCTTGATCCCTACGCTGATTTAATTGATAGTCTTACAAGGTAGCGCATAAGATAAAAGACATTAAAAGAAAATACTGCCACACCATCAAAATGCAAACACCTTAAATCCGATGTCAATATTAAATACACTTATAATACAAATTTTTAAATACTGAAACATTAATATACTAGCTCAATAACAAATAGATATACAATTTTGTGAAATTCTTATGTTATTGTAAAAATGTTGTTAAATTTCAAAAAAAAACAACGCACCAGAACTAATAGCTCAAGAGGCAAACCACAATGAAAAAAATATCTATCATTCTATTATCATGTGCATTATTAACCCCCGTACTAGTAAATGCTGCACCAAGTAAAAAACCTATCAATAATTGGACCTGTGAAGATTTTCTTGCTTTGAATTCAACCTATCAACCAACAGTAGTGGGTGTAATTACAACCCAAGCCAATAAAGGCAAACCTGAAGGTCAGGTACTGGACGTTGAAGGGATAGAAAAAGTGACTCCTATCATTATTCAAGAATGTAAAAAAGATAAGAAACAGAATTTTAAGCAGAAACTCACAACGGAATGGACAAAAATTAAGAAAGATTTATAATTTTTATCAATAGTATTCAAAATACCTGTGTCATTTCAATAAACTGAATCAAATAGGAAATGGCACATCATGACAAACAACTTTGATTTTGAAGCAGTGAAATAGTCAAGTAAAATCATACATACCTCTTAAGATATTACTGTTTTTTTCAAAGTTGTTAGGGGATGAATTAAATATCTGATTTTTAAGTACATTCTTAGTCTAATTATCAAATACAGTGATTTAATGGGCTTGCATCCTTTAATAGCTTCATCATAATTTATATCATGATTTTGCCAAACCCATTTCATTTTCAGATTTAAGATCGTTACTTTACTAAATTACCGCAACACAGCCTCTCTTAGCTCATATTGCATACCAATTTGCTGGTTCAGGAACCTCTTAGTATTACTGTAAGTAGTATTGAATGCGTCAGGATTAAACTATTGATCAAGCATATGATCAGCAACTTTGATTTTATATTGTGAATCTGAATTCTGTGTAAATGCGAAAGCCCATGTGGTTTGTAAACCCGGTTGTCGCATCATTCTAAGCGCCTTAGGTTAAAAGAGATCGTCAAAAGAATAAATGCAGTTGATCAGATTTGTTTACTCTCACACATCCTGATTTGTTAAGATGACCTAATATTTTTAAGGGGCTTATTTTTGCTCATTTGTATGAGTTTAAAAATAGGTAGAATGGCGAGTATGGCGAACTCAATGAATAAAATGCTATTTTTTGTTGAATATTATATTTTTCAACAACCTAAAGATTAATTTCAGCGCTTTTCTTTTTACACAGGATGCACTATGTCACAGGCCAATCGTTTATCAAAACTGGTGAAAGCCACGTCAAAATTTCCGAAAAGTATCCGTAGCACACTCTGGAGTAAGGCCTTTGGTCGGATTGTACCCATGGTCGGAACAGCCAACATTCGTTATCTAGAAGTTGATCAAGACCATGTCGTGGTACGTCTGGAAAATCAGCGCAATATGCAAAACCACATTAAAGGCGTACATGCTGCTGCAATGGCATTACTCGCTGAAACTGCCACAGGTTTTTTAACAGGGCTACATGTTCCAGATAATCGTATCTTGCTCATTAAATCACTGCATGTCGATTATTTAAAAGTAGTACAAGGTGGATTAACGGCAACAGCAACTCTATCGCCTGAACAGCAAAAATTTATTGCAGACAATGAAAAAGGTGAGTTATTGATTCCTGTGACGGTCATTGACGATGGCTCAAATGAACCGATTCATTGTGAAATGTTATGGGCATGGTTACCTAAACGTCCAAAATAATTTATATATAACAACGAAAGCCCAAATATGTGTTTGGGCTTTCGTTGTGGATGCTTATTTTTATCACTAAATAAAATGCTCTATGATTGCAACGACTTGTTTTAAATATTTAGCATCTATATGATCAAAATGATCTAACCTATCGCTATCAATATCCAATACTGCAACACATTTGTTCTGCTTCATTACAGGTAAAACAATTTCAGATTTTGAGTCAGAGCTACAAGCGATATGCCCTGGAAACTGCTCAACATCTGGCACAATCATAACGTTCTGTTGCTGCCATGCTGTACCACAAACGCCCCGCCCTTTGGCGATCCGTGTACAGGCGATTGGCCCTTGAAATGGCCCCAAGACCAATTCATTATCCTTAACCAGATAAAATCCAATCCAAAACCAGTTGAATTGCTGCTTTAATGCCGCACAAATATTGGCAAGATTTGCGACCACATCACTTTCATCTGCAACAATTGCTTGAATTTGTGGAATCAGGCTTTGGTATTGTTCAGCTTTATTGCCGTGTTGGAGTAATAATTCTTCTGCCATATCATTGATCCAAATCAAAGTATTGTATCGGATGAAACCATCTGAGCTTTATCTGTGTATGCAAAAATACAGAGTTAAATATTTTACAGTGTAAATAAAACTCATAAAAAAGTTCAGCATAAATGCTGAACTTTTTTGAAACTTTATTGTGTAAAGTAAATTAAACCGCTAAAACTTTTTGCTTAACCTCTTCAGGAATTTGTCGTTTATTCCCTTTTACATCCACGGCAACGAAAGTAAAAATTCCCTCCGTCACTTGTTTGGCTTGGCGCGACTCATCGTGACTATCCCAAACTTCTATCTGAATCTGGATTGAAGTATTTCCCACTTTTAAAATTTTGGTATAACAACTAATCACATCACCCACTTTAACAGGGACAAGGAAAGTCATCTGATTAATTGAAATGGTAGCACAACGTCCTTTACTAAAACGTTCTGCATGAATTGCGCCTGCCAAATCCATTTGTGAGACAATCCAACCACCAAACACATCACCACTCCAGTTGGTATCGGCAGGCATTGCAATGGTTTGAAGGGATAAAGTTCCTTCAGGCTTTTTGAGAGACTCTGACACATTAACTCCGAACTTAGGCTTGTAATTGCTGATCCAGCCACTGCTGTAATTCACTGGATCGAAGCGCGCCACTTATTCTACCAATTTCGTTGGTTTTATTCATCAAAACCAGTGTCGGAATGCTACGGACATGAAATGCCTGACTTAAACGCGGTGAAGCTTCTGTATCAATTTTGGCGAAAATAACATGTGGATTCTGTGCTGCAACCTGAGAAAAATGAGGTGCCATCATCTTGCATGGCCCACACCAATCTGCCCACAAATCGATCAAAATAGGTAAATCACTATTACTTACATAATGACTGAAGTTTTGCTCATTCAGCTCAATCGGTGCGAGTGGAATCAGCACGGCATGGCATTGACCACATTTAGGATCTGCATTTAATTTTTCCTCGGCGACCCGATTTTTAGCACCGCAGCTTGAACAAACAATAATCATATTACGCCACTCCAGTATATTGATGTAAAAATTCTAATTGGGTTGCTACTGCTTTTTCAAACCATTTACCATGATAAATATCAAAATGATACATATCCCATTCGTGATAAGTCACAAACGGTGCGATATTGGTCGCAGCTTCACGACTCGAGTCTATAGGAACCAAACTATCCAGTTTTGCGACAATAAATAAGACAGGAATATTAATATCACGTACAGATTGAATTGGACGATAACGAATCAACTGGAATAATGCACGAGCGGCGACTTCACCACTCCAATAGTAATCAGGATTTACAATCGATAAATATCCTTGATAACTATCAGACGTCGGGAAAAAGGAAAGCTGTTGTTGCGCCACGACAGGCAAAGTTCGTGGATGTAATCCAACCTTTGACCCCATATAATCCTGACTAGATAATTTAAGTGCTTTAGGAAGTTGTTGGATCGGATAAAGTTTGGCAGTTTCAGCACCATCCACAAAAGGCACCTGTACCATAATTGAAGAAATATTTTTTAATTCACTGGCTAGATTGAGCACATAACCACCACTGAGTCCTGTACCCCAAAGTACAATACGTCGCTGATCTATACACTTACAACCACTCATGTATTGAATAACTGTTTTCCAGTCCTCAAGTTGATCTCTTAGTGAAATAAGTTCTCTGGGCTTTCCTGTGCTTCCACCCCAATAACGATAATCAAATAGGACAACCGCATAGCCAGTCTGAGCAAATTTTTGTGCGTACTGAATCAATTTAAACTGACGCAAAGCGGCAAATTCATGTGCCATGATGATCACAGCAGGTTTCCGATCTGCTTTGGGACGATAGAAGTCAGCAGCAATGGTCTCTTGACCAATGGAAACATACAGCGGCTCAACTGTATAAGCGTGCATACGCGCTCCAATGCGTTATATTTTGGTTATCGGTCGTTATATATTTTAAAAGCACACTTTAATGTGACAGGGTGCTTAATGGTATGATACAGCATAAACGTTTTTTTAAATTTTGGAGTGACGAAATGACGGATAATGTTGGTTTTGCAGGTCAAATAGGCCCAGAACAAGTCGGACAAGTGGTCGAAAAAGGCTTTAAATCCATCATTAACAACCGACCAGATATGGAAGGCGGCTCAGAGCAACCAACCAGCGCACAAATTGAAGAAGCTTCACGTAGCGCTGGTCTGGACTATGTATATCAACCTGTCGTTGCTGGTCAAATTACAGAGTTAGATGTCCGCACTTTTGCCAATCATTATAATGAATTGCCAAAACCGATTTTAATGTTCTGCCGTACAGGTAACCGTTCAAATAACTTGTATCAGCTTGCTAAACAAATGGACTTACTGGATGACTAAAGTTTTATGTCTTGGTCTTATATTCTTATGTATAACAATTTCTGCTTGTAGCACAATGAATTTACGTCCTACAGCAAGTGTGATGGTGGGAACAGGAATATAAAACAACAGCGCCGAAGCGCTGTTGTTTTATACTTATTTTATGGACACGTTGTATTGGTACCATATGGACTTGTTAAATTCGGTCCATAGCTACCGTCAGTACTATAATCTGACTTCAATGGCGGTAGCCCTAGATTATAAACTGTTCGATTTGGAAGCGATGCAACGGTCGAAGAGGCGCCAATCTGTACATTGAGCCACTGTGCATAGATTTTTGGATAACGAATTACAAAATCAAATTTTCCTTCTGAGTCTGTCGTATATGTTGCAGTCGCACCTTGCCCCAAGAAAGTTGGGACTTTCACAGGAATATTGATTACTTCATTATTTGTAATCGGTGACCCTGATGCATTCACAGGACAGTATGCTGTTGGATGAATCACCCAGTCTTCTTTTTGATTTCCAAGTGCATCTGTAATTAGATCCCAAGAATATTTACCTTTAAGATAAAAAACGGGCGCAATATCCATAACAACTTCTTGCTTGGCTAAAGGCTTACCATCAAAATCAGTCACACTGACTGACATATTACGTGTGTAATATACCCCATCACTTGAAGTACCAACTTCTGTAGGATTCACTCCAATAACAATAGATGCCACAGGATCTTGAACAACCGTTTGTACAATATCTATCAGAGAAACTTGGTTTGCAGCTGTATAGCCAGTTTCTTTAAAGCTTGCACTTAAACGTAAATCATCGTTTACAAAATTAGTTGCACTGTAGCCTTTATTACGAGCACTTTCATCAACTTTTATTTTAAAGACAGCTTGTCCATTCGCATCTGTAGTCAACCCAGATGGACCTACGATAATTGCACCATTAACTACAAAATTATCAATTCCGAGCATTACATATTGATTCGCAACACCACCACCATTTTGATCAACCAAAGTTACAGTAACATCAGAAGTATCATTACGAACATTAAGTGTCGGTTTTGCTGATGAGATACGCAATGAATATCGTGCAGGTAAATCTACAGCAGGTTGTGTTGGCTGTTTAAATGCATCTAAACGAGCAATCTGTTTTGCAAATGCACCATTAACATCCTGATTACTCGCGGTTAATTCTATACCACTAGCAATAAGCAAATCTCCATCAACAGTTTGTCCATCAACTGCAACTGAAAAAAAAGTATTCCCTTGAGAATCTGTTTTTAATGTTTGTGGTGTACCACTTGTATTTGATGGAGCACTACTTCCAGGATTACCAATAATAATTCCTGCTGAATTATTAACTGCTAACGTAATCTCTTGGTTCTGTACTGGTAGATTATTTTTATCTAACAACGTGACCGTAATAATTGATCTATCACCACTAACATTCAGGTTACTTTTCGAACTCGAAATTACTAAATGATTCTGATTAACAGCTTCAGCTACTTTAAAATCAATCTTGGCTTCTAATTTTTCCCCCTTAGGATTTGTGATATATCCTTTAACTTGGATTCCGTTATCTATGAGAGCATGTTTTGCTGAATCAGAAATATCTTTAGGAATGATAATTGAAATAGGAACCATGCCATTTGCAGAAGTTACCACTGAATCAGCACTTAGTTTCACGCCCGCATCAATTGCTTCTGGATTTAAAGATAAATTCACTGGATAGCCTGTGTTTGCTCCTAATTCGTCTTTAACTGCAACATTAATTTGATAAGTTTTACCTAATTCCAATTCATTTTTGTCAGCAGTTAAACGTAAATTAACCGAATCTTTCGGAATAGCAACTTGAATATTACCTGTTTGCTGAATACGATCACCATTATTCTGGTTCGTTCCAACAACCGCAAATCCAATTCCATTTTTAATTAGGTTAGCATCATATTGACCTTCAGCCACTTTTACTGTGAATATAGCTTCACCTTTACTATTGGTAGTTAATGCTGTATCAGACAAAGAAACTCGAGAGCCAGCCAAATTTGATAGAGCAATTGCAAGTGGCGTATTCGCGATTGCGTTACCATTTACATCCTTAGCAACAACTTTAACCTGCACTTCCCCGCCTAATACGGAAACAGTTGGTTCGTAAGTAAAGTCTAAATTTGCCAAATCAGGAATGATGATTGGTGGAGTGATTAATTGAACAGAACGTGTCGCAGAAATTGTTGAATCAGAAGCTTGAGCAACAATCGTTAAACCATTTGCAATCAGATTCTCTATTTCTTTAGTATTTTTAGGTGTAATATTAATTGTAAAAGTTGCTTGTCCATTTGTATTGGTCACTTGAGTTGCATTTGCAATAACAGCACCATTTTGCAAAGGTGCCGTATTTATGCCTAAACCAATAGCTTTATTTGCAAATGCTTTACCATCAGTTCCAATCGCATTTACGTTCACTACCAATGTTGTCGTTTTATTGACTTCTAAGGTTTTAATTCCATCAGTATCAATATTTAATGATTCAAGTGCAATTTCTGATGATGCTGTTGGCTCTTTAAAATTTAAAGATAAAGTTTGCGTTTTACCGTTCGCAGCTGTAGCCAGCAGTTTTAGACCTGCTAATGCTAGTTGTTTTTGCTCAGTTGTACCAGCATAGGTATATTTAAATTTAAAGGTAGCATAACCTTCTGCATTTGTTGTCTGTATCAGTGAACCATCTGCTTTCAATCCTAAAGCATCTAGCTGTTGATCAGATAAGCCCATACGTTTTAAAGAAATGGTTTGCCCAGAGAGACCACCATCATCTTTCGTGCCATTAGCTTGGACGGTAATCGTAATATTTTGATTTTGTGAATAATCAAATGCTTTTACAGGGTCGAATGATAAGTATCTAACTTCATCATCAGCTTGCGCTTTCGCTTTAACATCAATTTTAATACTTTGGCTTATATTACTATCGGTTTTTAATGTTGCAGTAATGCCAGCTGCAACTAATGCTGCTACGGCTGCATCTGTCTTAGCATTAGTATGTAGTGTGTAAGTAATATACCCCCCGACCGAAGTACTAAAATCTCTTTCAGCACTACCATCAAAACTAACCCCGTTTGCATTTGCTTCGTTATTTAAATTTAAAGTTAGTTTTCCTTTGGTGGCCGCCTCACCCTTGTTATTGATACCTTTAACTCGAATGGTAACAGTATCATTTTGTGCATTAACCGTATATGAGGATGCTATTTCTAACCGCTGTAAAGCAAGTTGGTCTGTGGCATTTGTATCTGCTGTAATAACACTAATAGTGTCTTGAGCAAAAATTTCCGCATTATCTGAATATATCGCTTTTAAATTAATGCCCTGTTGAGTCAAAGCAACCGGATAACTTGAATTTGCTTTCAATGTAAATACAGCATATCCATTTGCATCTGTTATTGCTTCAGGTTGATTAATCGTCACCCCATAGGCATCACTTTTATCTGTGAAGACAAGTTTGACTTTTTTATTCGCAAGAGCTGCATCATTACTGTTTTTGGCGCGCACTTTAACGGTCGTTGTTCCATTTTGTGCAACAATTGGAGCATCTGCTTTAATTAACTCAAGTTTTTGAACAACTTGAGAAATATCTTTAAAAGTAATTGAGCCAGAGACTATTTTTTCTGCTTTATTCTCATCAATCAATTTAAAACTCAAAGATTGAGATGTAGATACAAATCTTTGAATATCGTCAGCACTTAAATCAGAATTCGCGACAATGGTGAATTTTGCTTTTCCTTGACTATCCGTACTGACATTAGAACCCGTAGCTATAGAAAATTTTCCTTGCATTTCCAGTGGAAGAGTTAAAGTAATAGATTGTCCAGCTTTTATACCACCATTTTTATCTGTCACAATTGCAGTAATATCAGCAGAGCCTTGTGGTAAATTCAATACCACTCCTTGTTGAATATTAAGATTATAATCACTAACAATAGTACTGGTTTTCTTAATATTTAAGGTATAGCTTTGCTTGATCGTTGTACCATCAACTACAGCGGTTAATTGTACTTTTCCAGATGGGGTTGTAAGCGTGGGAACATTAATTTCAAATATTGCAATACCATTATCACCTGTAGAAACTAAAGAAGCCTTACTAGTAACACCCAGATTATCGCTATCTGAAATTGCCAATCTTACCTGCTTATTAGCGATCCCACCTTTATCAGCATTTAGAACCTGCACCGCAATTTGTACAACGGAATTATCATTTGCCTGTTGAAGATCAATGCCATTTGAGTCTTTTAATTTAATATCTAAACTTTCAGCTACAGTAGAACTATCCGTTGAAGAGTTATTACCACCACTATTATTATTGTTTGAATTATTGCCCGATTGGCCATAGTAACCATCACTACCGCCACCACCACAAGCAACTAATGCTAAAGATGATGCTAAAACTGTCGATTTAACCCCTAATTTTCTCAAATTAGCTAAATAAGTCATAGTATTTTCCATTTTATATAATATATTTTGCCCCCAAAAAACATGGAGGGCCTTTTATACGAAAATTTACTCAAATTAACATAATTTATCAATCTAATCCTGACACAAATTACTAAAACTTTTTATTAACAATTTTCATCAATGAATTTCTAGCTAGATGTTTATTTTCTTTTATTATGAATTATAACTTTTTTGGATTTAATATGTACGATCTCATCATTATCGGTGCAGGTACAGCAGGTATCAGTGCATATAAAGAAGCAGTTAAATATACCCAAAATATTTTAATCATTAATGACGGCCCATGGGATACAACTTGCGCTCGTGTCGGCTGCATGCCAAGTAAAGTACTCATTTCATCAGCCAATCGAATGTATGATAGTCAACATATTAATCAGGTTGGTATTTCAGTTGAATCCACATATGATACTTCTCAAGTCATGTCACATGTACGCGCATTAAGAGATCGTTTTACGACTGCGATCATAAAAGATGTACAAAGTTGGCCGAAGGAACATCGATTATCTGGTAAAGCAACTTTTATTAACGCAGACATTATCGAAGTCAATGGAAAACACTATCAGGCAAAATCTTTCATAATTGCCGTAGGCTCAAAACCAGTTATCAATCAAGAATGGAAAGATATTCTAAAAGAAAAACTTATAACATCAGATGAAATATTTGAGCTAAAAAAAGCCCCCTCTTCTTTAGCAGTCATAGGCAGTGGCGTTATTGCAATCGAGTTAGCTCAAGCATTTTCAAGACTTGGTGTAAAAACAGCGATTTTTGCGCGTAGTAAACGCATTGGCATTTTAACTAGTCCAGATTTACAACAATTGGCACAACAGCAACTGCCTAAAGAGCTCAATATTTACTTTGAAACATTGCCTAACTCTGTAAAGTTAACTGATTATCAAGTCGAGTTAAATTTCAAACACAATGACATAGAACAAACAGAAAAGTTTGATTATTTACTTAATGCAACAGGACGTTCCAGTTTATTAGATTCACTAAATTTTTATAAAATTGATCCACAATTTACTGATGTAAAAAAACTTCCTATTGATCCTCAAACAAAACAATTAGCAAATTTACCTATATTTATTGCTGGTGATGCTTATACAGATACCCCCCTTCAACACGAGGCAGCCCATGAAGGACGCAAATTAGTACAGAACTGCCTAGGTTATCCACAAGTTAGAATTGTCAAAAATTTAACCCCCTTGAGTATTGTTTTTTGCTCTCCAGAGATGGCTATTGTTGGGCAAAGTTACAAACAACTTCAAGATAAAAATATTGATTTTGTGACAGGTTCCGTTTCTTATGAAAAACAAGGACGTGCATTAGTATTAGGGAAAAATATTGGGAGTGTTGAAATCTATATCGATAAAAAAACACAAAAATTACTTGGGGCAGAATTATTTGTACATTCAGCAGAACATTTAGCTCATTTACTTTGCTGGATGATTCAACAGGAAATCACATTAGATGAGATCTTAGAACAACCTTATTATCATCCAACGCTAGAAGAAGGTTTACGTACCGCATTTAAACATGCTCGTCGGCAAATTAAATCAAGTTAAACCAATTTAAAGTACAACCAACCTCTAACTTGAACATGCAGGTGCGAACTGGGTAGATGAGACTGTACATCGTTGTAACACAGGGGGCTGGGTATTGATTACCTC
>NZ_JAHPRO010000030.1 GCF_025562455.1 Acinetobacter sp. WU_MDCI_Axc73 | reverse complement strand
CGCTCATAGCTCAGCTGGATAGAGCACTTGGCTACGAACTAAGGGGTCGGGAGTTCGAATCTCTCTGAGCGCACCAATTTAATAAGTATTCGAAAAGTAACGAAGCCTTTAATAGGCACACAGGTAATGCGCTCATAGCTCAGCTGGATAGAGCACTTGGCTACGAACTAAGGGGTCGGGAGTTCGAATCTCTCTGAGCGCACCAACTTGAACAATTAACCGCTTAAATGCGGTTTTTTTGTTTATAATATCGATAAAATTTATCTTTTATTTATTCCATGTCCTTGATTAAACTTGTCTTCATCGTCTTGTCTATCTCTGTTCTAAGTTTGATTGCGTATAAAATTTGGCAGCCTTCGCAAGCTCAATATGAAGATTATCGCGCATTATTCTGTTTGGTGATTCAGAAAGATGATTTAACACAAAAAGATCATATTTTCACTGAAATGAAAAAAGTGCAAAAACACTCTTATCCCGATTATGCATTACATAAGCCGACTTTTAAAATACGATTTGCGCGTAAAATTTTTTCTCAGTTTCAGGATTTAAAATTAACAGAGCAGCAACAAGCGCGAAAATCTTTAAGGGATTGCGAGAGTTTAATTTCTTGGAAATAATTTGGTATTGTCGCAAAAAGATGAATTAATTAAAAAAAAGATATCAAAGTGTGCATGCATGAAATACGGGGTGGTGGTGAATTTTCACATGAAAAAATCTCCTGAAGATAACTTAATCGCTATTTCAAACCGTTTATAACGTCCATCCTAAAACTGCATCATAACGCTTTAAAAAGAAAAATTTATAGGTTTGACTTCGATGCATTAAATATGGGGGGATTAAACATATACTTGTATAGGAAATGGAAATACTATTTATCTTAATTACGCACTTTATACATATAATAGTTGTATAAAGCTTTGTATTATCATTAATAATACATAATTATAGGTGGGTTGTTACAAACTATAGTCGGTGTTTTAAGCTTTTTTTAAAACATAACTTGATCATAATCGAGACTTAAAATGATTGAAGCAAAACTGCCTGAAAATGAATTGGGACGGATGCATGCCTTAAATGAGTATCAGATTTTGGATACTATGGCTGAACAATGTTTAGATGATCTTGTGTTGTTGGCATCAAAAATTTGTGAGGCACCAGTTTCTATTATTAGTTTGATCGATGAAAACCGCAGTTGGTTTAAATCTTCTTATGGCGTACCGCGTGGAGAAGTGGAGCGGAAATACAGTATTTGTAGTCATGCGATTTTGCAACAGGATATCTTTATTATAGAAGACACGTTGCTTGATGATAGATTTCATGATAATCCAACAGTAAGAAGTGATCTTGGGATTCGTTTTTACGCAGGTGCTCCGCTAAAGACGTGTGATGGTTTTAATTTGGGTACCTTGTGTGTTGTTGACTCTAAACCACGTCAATTAACCTCTGATCAGCGTCAGGCTCTTGCTGTTTTGGCAGCGCAAGTTGTACAACAATTTGAACTACGTAAATCCAATTTTCAAATTCAGCAAAAAAACAAAGAATTAGAATACTTAAATGCAAGTAAAGATAAGTTTTTTTCCATTATTGCTCATGACTTACGCGCACCATTTCATGGCATATTAGGTTTCTCTGATGTGCTAGAAACAGAAATCGAAACGCTGGATGAACAAGGCATTCGTGATATTGCTGGTTATTTGCGCTCTACAGCTCAAGCAACTTTTAAGCTTCTGGAAAATTTGTTGCAGTGGGCGATGTCTGAAGGTGGCGCAATCGTTTATAACCCACAACCTGTCAATATGGCAGAACTGATGTCAGATGTTTGTGAAATTCTTCAAGCAGTTGCACAGAAAAAAAGTATTCAGATCGAATGTAATATCGAAAAGGATTTACATTGTTTTGTTGATTTAAACATGATGCTTTCGGTGTTTCAGAATCTTATTTCAAATGCCCTCAAATTTACACCGAATGGTGGTCAAATTTATATATCCACCTTAATGCAAAATGGCCACGTCGAAATTACCATCCGTGACACAGGTATTGGTATGTCTGATGAATCTTTTCAAAACTTTAACCAAAGAAAACAGATTCGCAGTGAAAAAGGTACGGATGGCGAAAAAGGATCTGGTTTAGGACTCTTATTGTGTTTACAGTTCATTGAAAAAAATCAAGGAAATGTGCAAGTGACAACGCAAAAGGGTAAAGGAACAGTATTTACAATTTATTTGCCTATCGATCAAACTTATATGCCTACCATGAATCATGAACTCCAAATGATAGGATAAGCCTGCATCAGCATAATTTTTAAAACAATGCCTAATAACTAAACGTTTAGTGACAGTTTTGTGAAAAAAGACTTATCAATGCAAAAAAAATGCGTATAATGCGCTCCATCAAGTACGCGCTCATAGCTCAGCTGGATAGAGCACTTGGCTACGAACTAAGGGGTCGGGAGTTCGAATCTCTCTGAGCGCACCAACTTGAACTCAATATGAGTTAAATTAAACCACTTTTAAGTGGTTTTTTTGTGCCTAGCATAAAGAGTATTTCTTACAAAATTATTTCATTTTCTCTTTGATTTTTAGACTAAAGACGGCATTGCCTCCTGCTGCGGGTAACATATCGTGATAGGGTAAGCTACGCATCGCACGTAATAAAAACGGCGCTTTTTCATCAATTTTGGCTGCACTGGTCATTTTAAATAGTGTTCCATTATTTTGTGGCAGTAATTGCATCTCACCTTTGACAAAGCGTAGATCACCACCAATGGCATTATATTGTGACTGATAGGCGTCCAAGTGATTAAAACGCATTTTAAAAACAAATGGAATATTAATCACCCCTAATCCTACCGCAACCCGAAAATTAGCGTCCTGTAATTGGGGGGCAGGCGAAGTCAATTGCACTTTTTTGATTTGTCTTGGAAATAAGCTTTGAAAAGACACCGGATTAAGCCAGTTTTGCAGCTGCTGTGGAGTTTTCGCATAATACTGATATGTTGTGGTGAAGCGCATTGTTTCGCGCCCTTGAGGATAAGGTATTGTGGAAAGTGGTTGAATAAAAGACACTGGATATCCCGTACTTCGGCTTATTTCACTTATTTTTCTAATTTGAGTGCTGGTAAGTTGTAACGGCGGTAATTGATTCGCATCAAGTGTCGTGATTTGAGTTTTTGTCCATTTACGTTGTAAAGACTCAAGTATAAAAGCATTACTGCCAATGGGGATGCCGAGTTTTGCATCAGGCACAGCAGATAAAATCTTGCGAAGTAAAAAACCATTAATCTGATTTAGGTCGCCCCATTGCGTTAAGGTAATGAGCGTTTTTTGTGGGCCTAAACTAAACCATTCAAATTTTCCTAAGCCGTAGGGGACAGGTGCATCAGTAATCAAAGTGGCAATACTGTTATTTCCTATTTGATGTTGCATGGAAATATCTTCGTTAAAATTGAGCACTGGAATGGGAGTAGGAATTTGAATTTTATATTTTACCCGCGTGATATTACCGCTCTTTTCTTCAATTTTCGCAGATTTTAAAGTAGGGAATAGACCAACATAATGACCATAATCGGTTAATACTTTGGCAACCTCCTGAGTGCTGACAGGCACAATAATGGCTGCACTCACAAACTGGACGGTCGGTTGCGGGTTTTTCTTTTGGGTAGGTACATTGGTTTTGGTATAGGGTTGCGCATAAATTAAAATATTGTTTTGAGCTAAATCTGCCAGTTGTTGGGGATTCTGCTGAAATAATGCCAGACTACTCGGAATATTTTCATTCCACGTGACAAATTGAGCAGAACTAGGGTTGCTATAACTCAAAAGACTAAAAAAAATGCCGCATGTACAGGCAAAGCGTTGCATAACATCCTCGAAATTTGTAGTTGTTTTGATTGAATCTTAAGTGTTTAAAACGTTTTAGCTTCAAAAAAAAGCCATTTTGTGTAAATACTGATCAGTGCCAGTGGGATTAAATTCTTAATCAAATGTGATCAAGCTCTAAATAAAATAGTCGAACTGGTGTAGTATTTTGAGGGTAATTCATCGCTTATGTTGAACATTTTATGTCAGAACTGAAACCCGCCATTTCATTGCGTTATCAACTCAATTTAGAAGAATCTCAAGACGGCTTTGCACTTGCGACATTTGGAAAAAAACAATTGACTCGCTTTATTACGCCCGTGATTAGTATTGCGATTATCATTTGGGGGTTTTATCTTGGATTTTCTGGTGTTGGGCGTTATTACGTGGCACTCGGAGCATTTTTTCTGGTGATGCAAATTTTGATGCGTTACTGGTTTTTACCCATGATGTTTAAACGTCAGTTTGTCAAATATCAGTTTGGTAAAAGTGAACAAGGCATCGACTTGTATCAGGATCATATGGAACTTTATGCGAATGGTCGTAAGCAACAATTCGCGTATAGTGAACTGGTCAATTTTGCCAAAGGTAAGTTGACTTATATGATTGAACTGAAAAACCGCACTGTGGTGATTGTACCAAAACGTGCCTTTAGCGACGGTACACAACAGTCTCAGTTTGAAAACACCTTTAATAAATAATCGTCAAGTAACGCTATATAAAGGGAAGTCCTATGAACGCAAGACCATCAAAAATTATTTGTGTGGGTAGAAGTTATGCCGAGCATGCGAAAGAACTCGGCAATGCCATTCCCGCTCGTCCAGTGTTATTTATTAAGCCACCCAGTAGTTTGATTGGCTTACAGGACGGAATTGAGTGGGATCAGGCGAATGGAAGTTGTCATTTTGAATGTGAATTGACCTTGCGAATCGATCAGTCACTTAAAAATGAAACTGATCCTGCAAAAGCCTTAGCCGCGATTGGTGCTGTAACGATTGGATTGGATTTAACTTTGAGAGATTTGCAAACTGAGTTAAAAAATAAAGGCCAACCGTGGGAGAGAGCCAAAGCTTTTGATGGGGCGTGCGTATTGGCAGATTGGGTCGATGTTAGTGAAATTGAAGACTGGAAACATGTAACCTATAGTTTTTATGTTAATGATGCAGTTCGCCAAGAGGGTGATACAGCTTATTTACTATTCAGTATTGGCGAATATCTGTGTGATATGAGTCAGGCATTTACGATTGAAGCAGGTGATGTAGTCATGACTGGAACACCCGCAGGCGTAGGGCCACTGGAGCGTGATGATCAGCTCAAAATGGTTCTTAATGGTAAAACTCAACAATTTGTTTGGGAAACCTTTGTTAAAGCTTAATTTTGGTTATACAGATCACCTGCTATTTGAAGCAGGTTTTTCAGTTGTTTAAAGATAGTTTGAAATTTCGATCAGATTTTGATCTGGATCGCGAATATAGACCGATAAAATACTACCCATTGCACCTGTACGCTGGATCGGACCTTGTTCAATATCAATATGCAGTTGTTTTAGTTGTTGAATGATGTGTTCTATCGCCGTTTCACTGATAAAACAAAGATCGGCAGAACCTTTGGTTGGGAAAGCTGCTTTAGGTTCAAACTCATGCCCTACTTGGTGTAGATTGATTTTTTGAGAACCAAACTTGAGTGCTTTACGATTTTCTCCAAATTCAATCACTTCAAAATTTAACACGCGTTGATAGAAGCTACAGGTCGCTTCAATATCTGCGACAGTCAGGACAAGATGATCAAGATGAGAAATTTGCATCATGTGAACTCCATTTTTTCAAATCATTGATTTGATAACGCTTGCAACGGTTTTGGCGCGGTCAGCACGATAAAAATTGCCACAGCAACGAGTGCCAGCGTCAGATATACAACAGCATGCCAACCGCCGTATTGCCAGAACCATCCGCCTACAGAACCAATGATGCTTGAACCCAAATAATAAAATAACAGATAAAGTGCAGTTGCATGCCCTTTGGCCTGTTTCGCTTCAAGCCCAACATTGCTACTGGCAATGGCATGTGCAATAAAATAACCCGTGGTAATGGCTGCAATTCCAATAATAATCGCAAATAAACCAGCGTTCAGGGTGAGCAGAATTCCCGCCAACATAAAGCTAAAACCAATTAACATTGCCATTTTTCTGCCAAATTTGTCTACCAAAGAGCCTGCAAGTGATGAGGAAATCATCCCTAAGCTATAAGACAGAAAGATGAGACTGATCTGCGTTTGACTGAGTTGATAAGGTGTAGCAGCCAAGCGAAAAGTGACGTAGTTAAATAAGGTGACAAAAATACTGGTAATGAGAAAACCGATTGCATAAATACGAATCAGTCGAGGATTTTTTAAATGATTTTTCCAAGCAGATAAATGAAACTGAAGCTGTATCCCTTTTTGTGCAATAAAATTTTGAGATTTAGGGAGTAACCATAAAAATCCTAAAGCGCAGATCAGGCAGATTCCACCTAATACACCCAATGCAACACGCCATGAGAAATATTGTGTCAGTAAACCCATTCCAACACGACCCATCATGCCGCCAAACGCAGTTCCTGCAATATATAGCCCCATGGTTTTACCCAAATGAGCGGGATGAATTTCTTCAGCAATCCATGCCATTGCCACTGCGGGAACGCCACCGATTACAAAGCCTTGTACCGCACGGGCAATGAGTAAAATATGCCAGTTGGGTGCAAAGCCACAGAAAATATTCAGCAGTGCAGCTAACCCCATCGAAACAAACATTAGACTTTTACGACCCAATGCTTGCGAAAATGCACTGGACAATAAAATGGAAATTGCCAGTAATCCAGTCGTTAGTGACAAGGCAAGCGCACTGGTTCCTGGGCTGATGTGGAAAGTCTGGGTAAATTCGGGCAAAAGAGGTTGCACACAGTAAATCATGGAAAAACTTGCAAAACCGAGTAAGAAAAGTGCAAGTCCTGCTTTCAGGTAAGCAGATGTGCCACGGCTAATCCAATGTTCAGAATTTGCCTTATGAATAATTTGAGGTGAATCAATACCGCGTTCAGACTCGCTTACTGTTGAAGGAATCGTCATGAAATAAACCAAAGTTTTTTAAGAAAGAAGAGAGTGTGTTGGCAGTGCTTGCCTAGCTGCCAACGTTATTAGATTAGCAATCTGAGTGTTATTTGTCTAATATATATAAATATTAACCACTATATATTTTATATATGGAATTGCGTCATATTCGTTATTTTCTGGTCGTCGCAGAAGAAAAAAGTTTTACTCGTGCAGCACAGCGTTTGGGGATTAGTCAGCCACCATTAAGTATGCAAATCAAAAATCTGGAAGATGAGATTGGAACAGAGTTGTTTTATCGTTCATCGCATGGTGCAGAATTGACCGCAGCAGGGCAGGTTTTTTTGAATGCGGTACAGCCGATTCAACAGCGTGTGGATGATGCTGTGAGTTTGGCTCAACAAATGGCGAACGGTGAACTAGGGCAATTGCGTCTCGGTTTCACGGGAACTGCCATGCTTAATCCAGTCTTACCTCATAGTATTCGTTTGTTTCAGCAGCAATATCCTAAAGTACGGCTTCGTTTAGAAGAAGGAAATTCTTTGGTTTTAATTGATCGATTGCTGAATGATCAACTTGATATTGCTTTAATTCGTCCACCTCAGCATGTGCCTATAGAGATTCATCTTCAGACTTTAATGTATGAGCCGCTAGTGGTTGTGATGCCTTTAGAACATGTGATTGATCAACAAAAGGAAATTCAGCTCAAATTATTAAAAGATGAAAATTTTATAATGGCTGCACATTCGGTAAGTGCAGGTTTACATGATGCTGTATTGGATGCATGCCGTAGTCATGGACTTGAACCCAAAATTGGACAAAGCGCACCACAAATTGTATCGATTGTTTCACTGGTAGCCGCAAACTTGGGCGTGTCATTGGTTCCTGCCTCCGCCATGCAATTAGGCATTAAAGGCGTTCAGTATTTGCAAGTGGCTGAACCTAAACCCGTGGTTGGTTTCTCTCTGGCTTATCGACGAAATACACATGCCCAAGCTGCAATCAACTTTTCTAGTCTGATTCAGTCGTTACTCAAAAATGATTAAATACATTTACCCTTCCGAAAATGTGTTTCTAAATTGATCAGAGGTAAGGTTCATCCAGCGTTTCAATAGATGAATAAAGGCGGTGGGGGGATAATGAGTTGAATCAGCCTTTACTTCGAAAACACCATGATACGCGTAAATAAACTCTTTCCATACGTGTGTTCATGTAACGGATAAATGGTTTCGGAATGTGCATTTCCACCTGACACCAAATTGGTGCGTGAATATTATTGTAGGCTAGAATTTCCAAAAAGTTACGAATCGGTTGGACTGTCTTTTTCTTATTATTATTTTTGAAGATGCTGACCCTTAATTTAAGAGGTCAGCATCATTGTCATTTCATTTTTCTTCGAAAATAGTCGAGAGTGGAATAGCCAGTTTGGCAGCCAGATAATCATCCGATTCAATCAATGCAGGCCCTAGTTTTTGCATCCATTCATCATCGGGATGAATATTTCCAACATCCTGACGACGCGGTAATGAAAAAGGTAAAGCGGTATAAAATGACCAGAAATCGACTTGTGATAAATTTCTGACTAAAACATATTCATCTTTATCGGTACGTTTAATTAAGTTCTGCTTTTCTAGCATTTCCACATAGCCTGGCCAGCGTCCAATTTCACCACGCCCCATAATATCCAGTGCTTCAAGGTCAGTTACACTCTCGCCTAATTTTTGTTTCTTATAAAAAAGCTCCAGTACATCCAATAGCATGAGCACAGGGTGCCGAGTCTGAGTTTTTTGTGAATGAAAAGCGGTAAGTGCATAACTAACTTCAACGCCAAGAAGTACAATATTCCATGAAAGAAAAATCCACAATAGAAAAATGGGAATCGCAGCGAACGCACCATATACCAGTTCATAACTGGTAAAATTAGACATCGCAAAACTAAAAATGTTTTTAAGTAACTCAAAGAGTGTGGCACTAAAACAAGCCGCAATGATGGCTGAATAAATTGGAATTGTTCGATTGGGAATCGTCCAATATAAAAAGAAAAATCCAATAATTGTCAATCCAAAAGAAATGAGCCATAGCACAAAAGCGCCATTTAGCTCATAGCCTGCAAAATTATTGCTGAGGATACTCATGGATGCGACAGCAGAAGAAATGACAAAGGCACTTCCTAATAAAATAGGTCCAAGTGAAATAATGGTCCAATAACGCATAAAACCGACGATGCCACCGCGGGTTTCTCGCACCCGCCAAATACGGTTAAATGCGGTTTCAATAGTGCTGAGCATCATCACGGTCGTGAAAAACAGAAATAACACCCCAATGACAGTTAAGTTACTGGATTTCTCAGTAAATGAATTTAAAATCCGATCAAAGGCAATGGTACTTTTAGGCAAAAAATTACTATAAATCAGTTGCTGTAACTGTTGTCTAGCAGGCTCTAACGCTTTGATCGATGAAATAATCACTAAAAAAACCGTCAACATCGGAACCACTGCAAATAACGTGGTGTAAGTCAGTGCCCCTGCATGCTCACGACAACGATCTGCTTCAAAACGACGCAGTACAAACAGGATAAACTGAAACCATGTTTTATCGTAAAAAGGTAACTTTTTTAAAAAATTCAGCATAAAAATAAAGTCTCATTTTTTTGATCTTTTTAGGTTTTCCATGTAAAGCTTAACCAAAAAAGGGCATAAATATCGTATAGTTTTGTTTTTTAATACATCATTTTAAATTATGCAGTCTTATATTCTCGTCCTTTATTACAGTAAGTATGGTTCAACCAAACAGATGGCGCATTTGATTGCCAATGGCATAGAAGCCGCAGGTATGTCAGCAAAAATTCGAACCGTCCCGCAACTGACCACCGTCGTTACAGAGGCACAGCCAAGTGTGCCGGCAGAGGGCGATCTCTATTGTACTTTAGATGATTTGGCACATTGTTCGGGTCTGGCATTAGGTTCACCAACTCGTTTTGGGAATATGGCCAGTGAAATGAAGTATTTTTGGGATCAAACCACTAGCCTTTGGCTAAATGGAGCATTACATGGCAAGCCAGCGTGTGTATTTACTGCATCGGGTTCAATGCATGGTGGTCAGGAAAGTACCTTATTGAGCATGCTTCCGCCTTTATTTCATCACGGTATGATGATTTTAGGTTTGCCAAATTCGATTGCGGCGCTATCAAATACTAAAACAGGCGGCACACCTTATGGCGCAAGCCATGTCAGTGGTCCAAGACATGATCAGGAATTAAGTCAGGATGAAAAAATATTGTGTGAAGCAATGGGCAAGCGTTTGGCTGAAATTGCACTGAAATTAACTTAAAATTTATACCATAGCGATGTGCTGTGTTGAATCATATTGCAATCGCTATGCAATGTATCGATTTTAAAAACGAGCAATATTAGATGGACAAACTTTAAATCGATAAATAACTCGATTTCTTTCATAAAGGCTTGGCTACTTTTTATTTTTCTACACAACAGAAAATAAAAAGAACTTCCGAAAGAAATCTACTGTTTAAAGCGATAACCACATTTTAGACATTTATAATCTTGAAAAATATTCTTATCAATCATGACACCCGCTTTTTTCCCAAAACGATTGCCTAAAAAACCACCTGTAATCCCAACACTAATCGCACCGACAAATGTCCCGACTGTTCCCCCGACAATCACCCCTAAAGGGCCTGCGACGGTTCCAATAGCCGCACCAATGGATGCACCAGAGGCTGCACCACCTACTGTTCCAGCGGCTGCGCCTGCTGAGGTTAAAAGTACACCACCAGCTTTTTGTAAAACTTGTTCATGATTGCGTTGTTCAAGATCTGTCGAACCACATTTAGGGCAGACTACTTTTTTTTCCATTTCCGTTTGTACTTTACCCATGTAATGCAATTTCCTATTTTTCTTGAAATCATTTTAGCCGAATCATAACTCAATAGTTTAGCGCAGTTGTAAATGAAATGATGAAAATAGCAGGAAAATGCGAGACGAGCATTCAATAACGTTGTTTAAAATCTGACAGATATAAAAAAAGCGCCGTGGCGCTCTTTTATATCATTCAAGAAACTCTGCTCGAATTATTCTTTGACAAAAATCACTTGACCATCGGTTAGGGATTGAACTCGCGCTAGAGATTCAACACGATAACCTTTTTCGATCAGTAGATCTCGACCAGATTGAAATGATTTCTCAATCACGATTCCGACACCTGCAATTTCTGCCTGCGCTTGATGAATCAAATCAATCAAACCTAAAGCAGCTTGACCATTCGCCAAAAAGTCATCAATAACCAAAGCTTTATCACTTGAGTTAATGTGTTTATTGGAAATGGCAATGGTACTTTCAGTTTGTTTAGTGAATGAAAACACTTTGGCACGATATAAATCATCTTTCAGAGTCAATGATTGATATTTACGTGCAAAAATCACAGGAACACCTAGTTCAAGACCTGTCATAATTGCAGGCGCAATACCAGATGCTTCAATGGTAATAATCTTAGTAATGCCTGCATCTTTGAACCGAGCAGCAAACTCTTTACCAATTTTCTGCATCAGTACAGGGTCAATTTGGTGATTTAAGAAAGCGTCGACTTTCAAAACTTGGTCAGATAGAACGATACCTTCAGTTAAGATTTTCTGTTCTAGTGCATGCACGGGAGAATCCTCTAGGGCGGATGCCTTTTCAGCAAAAGCGTATTTTAAAAAGCATCCAAAAAAAAGCAAGCCAAAATCGACAATTCTTAGTTAGTTTTACCAGAATAACCTGTTAAGAGTAGTCCATAAGAAGTTTTCTCATCCACATGACTGACTTTCACAGGTAAGTAATCAAGTTTAGGAGCTAGCCAAAACGTGGTATTACGATCTGGTTTATTATCATACTGAATAATGACCTTAATGGTATTGAATGTCCCATAAGGGGTTTTGATATTTTCAGTTCCTTGTTTCACAAAACGGCGCGTATCAATGCCCTTAGCATCCGCAATTGGGTAGGTGGCTTTTATACCATTTCCCTTTAAATCTTCGCGGATTTGTAATTCAGCATTGAGTTCATCAAGTACCCCAGATTTCCAAGCAAATGAGCGTTTTTTATCATCTTTTTGAGTGTTAATCGTTTTGCTGGATGGGTTGAAGTTGATATTCATGGTGTTGTTATGCACTAGAATCTTACTGCTACGGCTAAATTGCTGTGAACTAATTTGCCCATTATTAAAGCTAAATTTACTAATTTCACTTGCAGAAGCAATCACACCTGCTTTAGCAGAAAAATCATAAGTCCAGTTATTGCCTTGTTGGCTTAAGGTTCGTGTTCCTGAACCCAAATTTTTCCCATTATAGGAAAATTGATAACTTGCCTTAAAAGGACTCATGGCGAGTGCATGACTGGAAAATCCTGTGAATAACAGCGCTGTGGTCAGACTAGCTGCCAAAGTCATGGTTTTCGTTACATGAAGTGCCATAAGAAAGTTCCTGATGTCATAAATGAAATAGTGAAAAAGTCTTCAATCATTCCGGATATTATTACATTTCGTGATGAAGAAAAACGCAGTATTTCCGTATGCATTGTTTCATTGTGTTGATATTTAATGTTTTTATGCGTGTTTTGTTTATGGGCTTATTCATTTTTTTGTCGTATCGGAGTGACCGTGGTTTCTGCAAGTTCTAACTCTTCTTCGGCAGCATCTTCTTGATCTGTTGGTTTACTCAGCCCTTTATTAAATAGTGCCATAAAATTAACATTACCCAATACAACAAGCTCTGCTTCCCTGAGTTGTGCATGATTAACATGAACTTTGGAAAGTGCATCGATCACACTGCGGCTTTTACCTAGCCATTGATTTAAATCCAGAAACAATAATTCATCATTGACTTTAACCACCTTAAAGCGCTCAAGAATTGGTCCGAGCGGATCTTTACGCAATATTTTGTGATAGAAAAAAACGTAACTGTTAAAGGCGATTTTCTGTAAGGTATTTTTAAATTTAGCTTCAATTACCTGCGTGTCACTAATTTGTTCGAAGACCAGAAGTTGAGTATCTTTATTGAGCTCCATTTGGATCAATTTTAAATCTACTGAAAGTGTGGTACTTAATCCTTTAAAATGTAAAGTGGCGTACAGACGTAGCCAACCGTCGTAGACGTCTGCATGTAAATCATCTAGAAAACTGAGATTATCTGTGACATAGCGTTTAAAGGTTGCATTTAAGAATACTTGTGAAACTGGAATTTCGCGTTCTTCTTCGATAAATTCTTCAGCTTTTTCATAAGCTCGACGCAAATGGTTAGAAATCGATGACAGTAATGTTGGCATAAAGGCTGTCCCAAAAATAGCTGTTGTGGTCGATTGCAAAATTACAATCTAATCTAAAACATGAAAAAAATAAGTTTATTTGTTGCAGTTTAGCAAAATTAATTGCTACATTTTTAAAACTTCAAACCTTATCGTTGTTGGTTTTGAAGTTGGTCACGCTTTTATTTGAAAATGAATAATTGTTTTAGTTTATCCTGTTTTCACAGGTGGGGATGCAACATTTTGTTAGTTGAACACAATGTTTAAAAAAAATGTAGGTTATTTCCCAGTGATTCGACACTGGTGGCAAGATTCTATTTTATTGGCTGCTATTGCGATTGCAATCGTGCTGCATATTTTCCTTTTGCTGATTCATTTTGCTATGCCCGCACCTTCTGATACTGCGACCAAAGAAATTGCGGTATCGATCCGTCCAAGTAAGGATCAGGTTGAGCATGCTGATTTTTTAGCACAGGCGAATCAAAAAGGATCTGGAAAATTTCATGATTCTCACCGTATGTCGAGTGATATGCCTAAAGCAATGCCTGATCAAAGCTCAGGTGAATCTGTAACGCAAACCTTAGATCATATTCAGCAACAACGTGAACTTAAATTTGAAGAAAAAGTGCTGATGACGGTATTAAGCTGGCAGAAACAAGCCGAAGAAAATCAGCGAAAAAAAGCACAGGATGATTTACAAAGTCAGTTTCAAGCGAAAGCAGCAATGGTTGCGAGTATTGAGGCGCAATATTTACAGCGTCAGCAAAACTTTAGCCGACAGCAACGAATTAAAACTGTAGACGGTATTCAAGCCAAGCAAGATGCTTCTGCTGCTTATTTAAATAAATTTCGAGAAAAAGTGGAGCTTTATGGTAACCGTTATTATCCAGATGAAGCTAAACAGAAAAATTTATCGGGTGAAGTTCGACTCATGGTAGTGCTGAATGCACAAGGCGGCATTCGTGCGATTCGTCTAATTGAAAGTTCGGGACATCCAATACTAGATGAGGCTGCTAAAGCCTCGGTTCGTCGTGGCGCACCGTTTGGTCGTTTTGATGCAGGAATGAAAGATATTTCCGAATTACGGATTATTCGGACTTGGAAATTTAACCCAGCACAGGCTGAGTTTGAGGTGCATTAGACGTCTTCATCGAAACACTGAAAGCTACTGTTCCAAATACGGATTTTCTAATCCCAACTTAGCTAAAATTTCGATTTCATGCGCCTCCATTTCTTCGGCATCTTTATCACTCAGTTCATGGTCATAACCCAGTAAGTGCAGAGTGCCATGTACCAACATATGCATAAAATGATCGTGTGCTATTTTACCTTGCTGGATCGCTTCTTTTAACACGACTGGAATACAAATCACCAAATCACCCAAAGGACGGGCATCCAGTAAAGGCAAAACTTCTTCTGGAATATCACTTGGAAAAGACAGGACATTGGTCGATTTATCTTTACCGCGATATTCCAGATTGAGACGATGACTCTCTTCATGATCGACACATGCAATACCAATTTCACAATCACTGTCTATATCTACATGACGTAGTGTCGTTTCAATGGCTTTTTTAAGTTGAACACGCTTCAAGACTAAATCGGGAGATTTAAATTCTTGCTGTAAACTAAGATTAAGCTTCAAACCTGATCCTTCATAAAAATAGGGGAATGCATGGCAATCCCCTGATTTCGTAAGTTGATAGACAACTTGATGAATATATTAAACTTCCTGATGCTGGGCATCCGCCGCTGCATCATGTTCACTCATCAATGCTTCTTGACGTGCTTTGCGCTCAGCCCGAGCATCTGCACTTAAACGATTTTGTTCAGAATCCCAGCCTTCATAGGCTTCAACAATTTTCTGAACCAGTTGGTGACGTACCACATCACGCGAATGAAAACGGGTAATGTGAATTTCTTTAATCGGTTCAAGTACACGTAAAGCATGTGCCAAACCAGATTGTTGTCCGCGTGGTAAATCGACTTGCGTGATATCGCCTGTAATGACAGCACGTGAACCAAAGCCTAAACGGGTGAGAAACATTTTCATCTGTTCAGGTGTTGTATTTTGTGCTTCATCTAGAATCACAAAAGAATGATTAAGGGTACGACCACGCATATAGGCAAGTGGTGCGACCTCAATGACCTGACGTTCGATCAGCTTCGCAACTTTTTCAAAGCCGAGCATTTCATATAAAGCATCATAAAGAGGACGCAAATATGGATCGATTTTTTGAGCTAAGTCACCAGGCAAGAAGCCAAGTTTTTCACCTGCTTCAACGGCAGGTCGAACCAGGAGGATGCGCTGGATTTCATTGCGTTCCAGCATGTCGACAGCCGCAGCAACAGCAAGATAAGTTTTACCTGTTCCTGCTGGCCCAATCCCAAATGAAATGTCGCTTTGTAAAATACGTTGCACATAACGCTTTTGGTTGGTCCCACGGGGATTAATACGACCTTTTGGGGTTTGCAGCCAGACATTGTCCAGTCCTGTATGTTCCTGTTCGGAATCATCCATAAGCTCTCGATCAGTCTGACTGCCCTGAATCATCAGGTGTAAGATATCGGCACTAATCTGGCTGGAAATTTCTGATTCATCGTATAGACGCTGGAGCAGTGATTCTGCTCGTTCGACTGCATCAATGTCACCATCGATGTAGAACGCGTCACCACGATGAGTTATTTGTACATCTAAACGCTGTTCAATCTGCTTCAAGTGACCGTTGTATGCACCTAACATGCTTTTTAAACGGGTCATTGAAACGCCGGGAAAAGTAACGGTACGTCGAATCGCTGCAGTCAAAGAGTTATCCTTTTTCTAGCCTTGTTCTAATACCCTTACATTACGCCACGTCAGGCTCAAGATTCAAGAGTTCACCATAAACTAAATTCAAAGTTTTGATCTCGGTAATCTCAATCTCCGCGAAGCGTCCCACCCACGAAGCATCTCCGACAAATGTAACCAGTCGTGTATTGTCTGCTGTACCGACTAAAAGATCTGGATTTTTCTCGGAAACATTCTCAATCAATACTCGCTGTACTGTACCTAGCATGGCATCCGTTTTACGGATACTAGACTGTTTGATCCAGTGTTGAACTTTGGCTAGACGTTCTTTTTTGACTGTTTCTGATGTCGTGTCTTCGAGCTCAGCCGCAGGTGTGCCTGGGCGTTTTGAATAGACAAAACTATAAGAATGATCAAAATCTAAATCTTTGATAAATTGATAAGTTTCTTCAAAATTTTCGTCAGTTTCACCTGGGAAGCCAATAATGAAGTCACTGGATAAGTGCATATCGGGGCGGATTTTACGGAGTTTCTCGATTTTTTCGATATACACATCAATGGTATGATTACGCTTCATCGCTTGTAACACGGCATTTGAGCCACTTTGTACAGGTAAATGCAAATGAGATACCATTTGTGGTAAGTCTCGATAGCATTGAATCAGGTCATCAGAGAACTCAAGTGGATGCGAAGTGGTATAACGCAAACGTCCGATTCCCGGAATTTCTGAAACGAGTCGTAACAATTCTGGGAAGGTACAAATTCCACCCTCGAAAGTTTCGCCACGATAACCATTGACATTTTGGCCAAGTAACGAAATTTCACGAACACCCTTTTCAGCCAAACCTGCGATTTCAGCCAGTACATCGTCCAAAGGACGTGATACTTCTTCGCCACGTGTATAAGGAACAACGCAGAATGAACAATATTTTGAACAACCTTCCATAATCGAAACAAATGCTTTAAAACCTTCGACACGTGGTTCAGGTAAAAAATCAAATTTTTCAATATCTGGAAAAGAAATATCTACCAGTTTGATTTTATCTTTTTTAGGTTTTTCAACCTGATCCTGATGTTGATCCAGCATCTGTGGCAAGCGATGTAAGGTCTGTGGACCAAAGACCATATCGACATAGGGCGCACGTTTTTGAATGTTGTCGCCTTCCTGAGACGCAACACAGCCCCCAACTCCAATAATCAGGTCAGGATTATGTTCTTTAAGCTTGCGCCAGCGACCTAACTCACTAAATACTTTTTCCTGAGCTTTTTCGCGAATCGAGCAGGTATTCATGAGAAGAATATCGGCTTCTTTCGGGTCTGTAGTCAGGACATAGCCATGAGAGTCGCCTAAAAGATCTGCCATACGATGACTGTCATACTCATTCATCTGACACCCTTGAGTTTCAATATACAATTTCTTGATTGAAACATCTTGGGTGTGCGCTGGCTGGGTGACAGTGTTTTCTGAGGCAGCTTTGGCACCATTAGGAATGAAAGTTTGAACCGTCATGTAGGCTCCTAAATAAAGTAAACCGGTCTATCGGAATTTGATCCGACGAAAGCGCGCAATTGTAGCAGTATTTGCGGTAAAGATCGCGAAATAAATAAAATGGTTAAAAATTGAGCTTTAAATCAAGGTTTTTGGCAGACTGGGATGAGTAAGTGATTCGCCAATATAGTTGATTTTTCAATTAAAAAAATGTGAATATTACTGTTGCTGAATCAGCAGGTTACATAACACAACAGTAGCAGGGGTAAAGAGTAATTACACTAGCAGAGCGCAGAAGTTATTGGGGTTTTAAAAAGCGTCTATGGCATGGAAAAAAAAGAGTAAATTTTCAGTGGCAGTTTCCTTTAAAAATAAATGGATTTATACCAGTGCGATCAGTGTCTTAACATCACTTTCAGCATCTATCGCTTTTGCTGCTGAGGAACAATTTAATGATGCATTACGTGCCGCCAATGCAGGCGATTTAACTGCGCTCGATCAATACCAATTTTCTATGCAAAATGATGTGCTCGGTTATTACCCAGAATATTGGAAACTTAACACTGATTTAGGATTGCAGCCTGCAACCACAATTATTAATTATGCCAAGCGTTACCCAAACTCAGCGATGGCCGAAAAATTATCGGCAGATTATGTCGAAGAAAAAGTTAAACAAGGGGATTTGGCAACTGCACAACCTGTATTGCCTTATGTGACCAATCCAGATCGTGCTGAAAGCTGTGCTGTGGCACAAGTTCGTGCAAGTTCAGGTGATCCATTGGTATTTGCTGAATATAAAGATGTCTGGCTCACCACCAATACGCAACCGGAGTCTTGTAATGGACTAGGGCGAATGATGCAATCCAGCCCACTGATGTCTGCACAAGATAAACAACAACGTTTATGGGGGCAATTACGAGCTGGTCAATCTGGACTGGCTCTATCCACTGCACAGACTTTAGGCATGAGTTTGTCGCTTGCACAATTGAATCAGATTCAATCTAATCCGCTGAATTATTTATGGTCTGCACCTAAAAATTCCCAGACCGATTATGCGTATCTCATTTTTGCCTTAGGCCGTTTGGCTGATAGCGATTTAACCTCAGCATTGAGTAATGTAAAGCGGCTTGCAGAAGGCACACCGCCCGATGTTCAAAAATATTTATATCGCACGGTGGGGTACATTGGTGGTACCACAGTCATGAAAAATAACTTTAATCGTGAAGTTCTAAATAGTTTTGATTTAAGTTATGGCTATCCGCTGAGTCCAGAAGAAGCGGAAGTGTATGCACGTCAAGCCATTCGTTTTGGTTCATGGGAAAGTGTGATTCGTGCCATTGATGGTATGTCGGTCAGTCAAAAGCAAGAGGATCGCTGGCAATATTGGTTAGCGCGTGCTTTAGAACAGCGCAATGATCGGCAGGCAAAACAACAAGCACAGCAGATTTATCAAAAATTGGCTCAATCAGGTGATGATTATCATAATTTGTTGGCGCGGGATCATTTGGGGAAAAAATACAATGACATTCCTGCCTACACGCAAGCGACCAATAATGATTTACAAAGATTGAATCAAGATATTCATTTTCGACGTGCTTTTACTTTGCGCAATGTTAATGCTCCTGATAGCTATGTCAATCGTGAATGGAACTGGGCAGTACGTCAGGCATATCTGAAACAAGATGATGGTTTGTTGCTGGCTGCTGCGCAACGTGCAAGCGAAATGGGCTGGTATGATCGCGCAATTTATGCAGCGGATCGTACTGTCAATAAGCATAATTATGCTTATCGCTATGCGATGCCACATCAAGTCACGGTCGTTAATCATAGCCAAAATGCAGGAATTGATCCTGCTTGGGCGTATGGTTTAATGCGTCAGGAAAGTCGATTTGTAACCTCTGCACGTTCGCATGTCGGGGCAGGCGGACTCATGCAAATTATGCCCGATACAGCAAAACTGATTGCCCGACAAATGGGCGAGACTTACAATCCCGCTGCCTTAACTGATATGAACACCAATGTACGTTATGGAACATTTTATTTATCCATGATTCAAGGACAGTTAAGTGGTAATCCTGTGCTGGCAACCGCAGGATATAACGCTGGACCAAATCGAGCTCGCCGATGGCAGCCTGATTTTCAAGCTTTGTCAGCCGATCAATATACGGAAAGTATTCCATTACTTGAAACACGAGATTATGTAAAGCATGTCATGACCAATGCTGCACATTATGGTGTTCTGTTGGGGCGGGGGGCTCAATCGATAGAACAACGCATGCTTCCAATTCCTGTTCGTAGTACGCCTTAAAACAGGATGGGGTTTCTTATGATAACGGTTAAGTTTTTAGTTCGATGAAAAAGAAAAGTTTTACATACCATTGTCTTTCATGGTTGACGGGATGCGTATTATGGGTAAATGTTGTTTTGTTTACCCCGAATTTATATGCAGAATCGCCACGCTTACAAGGCTATGTCATGCAAATTCAAATGACACCTGCGGTATGTGCACTAGATTCTTCGCGACAAAAACAGCGTAAATGTCTAGAAGGATATTCTTTAACGATTACAGGCTTGCTGCCTGAAACTAGTCATCCGAGTTGTGAAACCACTTCTACTCCTGCATTATCACCTTTACAAGCCAAAGTTGTGGCGCGTGTTATGCCCGATGAAAATGCCCGCGCCCAATTGTGGCGTAGTATTGGTGGTTGTATTCCGATGTCCGCTAGTCAGTATTTTCGGATGATTATTAATTATGCTGAGCGTTTGAAAGTTCCTGCGGATTTAACCAGTGGAATCAATAAGGAAATTCAGAAAAATAATCTACAACAACAGTTCGTTCGTTTAAATCCTTCTTTACCTGCCAATGGTATTCGATTTAGTTGTGAATCTTCACGTTCAGAACGGGTTTTGACCGAAGTTCATGTATGTTATCAGGTCAATGGAACCTATAAACAATGTTCTAGTCATGTGGTATCCAATTGTCCAAATGAGTTCACAATCAAAGGCAGTTATTAATCATTTGGTCGCAATTGATTTGTATTTTCTATCAGACTTTTGTTGAAATTCATTCTCTTTTAAATGCATCTCTTGCGGGTTTGGAGTACAATCTTTGCCGTTTATGATTATTAGATTAAATAGACTATCTGTTTAATCATCTTAACGATCCTCAATTGGAGATAATTACATGAAGCAACCCGTTCGTGTTGCCGTTACTGGCGCTGCAGGTCAAATTGGTTATAGCTTGTTATTCCGTATCGCAAGCGGTGAAATGTTAGGCAAAGATCAACCAGTGATTTTGCAATTGCTTGAAATTCCAGTTGAGAAAGCTCAACAAGCGCTTAAAGGCGTAATGATGGAACTTGACGACTGTGCTTTCCCGTTGTTGGCTGGCATGATCGGTACTGATGATCCTAAAGTTGCATTCAAAGATGCAGACTATGCATTGTTAGTGGGTTCTCGTCCACGTGGTCCTGGTATGGAGCGTGCTGACTTGTTGAAAGTGAACGGTGAAATCTTCATCGGTCAAGGTCAAGCGCTTAACGAAGTGGCAAGCCGTGACGTGAAAGTATTGGTTGTGGGTAACCCAGCAAACACCAATGCTTACATCGCAATGAAATCTGCTCCAGATCTTCCAGCGAAAAACTTTACTGCAATGCTGCGTCTTGATCACAACCGTGCGTTAACTCAAATTGCGCAAAAAGCAGGCGTTGCTGTAGCTGATATTAAAAACCTTACAGTTTGGGGTAACCATTCTCCAACCATGTATGCGGACTACCGTTTTGCAACTGCAAATGGCGTAAACTTAAAAGACAAAATCAATGATGCTGACTGGAATGCGAACGTATTCCTTCCAACTGTTGGTAAACGTGGTGCTGCGATCATCGAAGCACGTGGTTTGTCTTCTGCTGCTTCTGCCGCAAATGCTGCAATCGACCATATGCGTGATTGGGCTTTGGGTACAAACGGTGAGTGGGTCACGATGGGTATTCCATCTGATGGTTCTTACGGTATTCCAGAAGGCGTTATTTATGGTGTGCCTGTTACTTGTGAAAATGGCGAATACAAACGTGTTGAAGGTCTTGAAATTGACGCATTCAGCCGTGAACGTATGGACAAAACGCTTCAGGAACTTGAAGAAGAACGTGCTGCAATTGCAGACATGTTGAAATAATAAAACGATTTCTGATCGTCAAAAAGCATTCCTTATAGGAATGCTTTTTTTTTGTGATCTGATTTTTGCATAATGATGATTTAAAACAAAAAATAACAAGAAGATTAAACGGATATAGATGACAAAACAGTGTATTGTGTTTAACGTGAAGCTTAACTTAGGTCATTTGATGCATGGAGAATAACAATGTTCGAACAACAACCCACTTTAGAATTATTATTTGAGCAGCTTGGATTGGATGCTAGTGAAAATGCGATGGATCAATTCATTAAAGAACATCAGCTCTCGGCAGATGTAGAACTGCACGATGCAGAATTCTGGAGCGAGGGACAACGTCAGTTTTTACAAAGTCATATTGATAGAGATGATGACTGGGCGATTGTCATTGATGAACTTAATCAACAGTTACATATCGATAGTAATCCTAAAGCCTAGGCTTTAGGATCCATGATTAAGTTTTAATGTGTTTTTGAACGAATCAGCGTTTTAAACCAATCATGTTGATGCAATTTAGCAAAGGCTGAATGATGTTGCATTAAATCCAGATCAAACTCAGTGCACTGGCTATATTTTTCTAGCCAATGTCGAGCCAGTGCATACTCGCCTTTAACTGCAGACGCATAAGCCAAAAAGAACAACACATCACCATGTTGTAAATGCGCCAAAGGTTTTAAAATTTGCTGGGTAATCGTAGCAAATTTTGCCTCACGATTGAGCTCATAATACATCATATAGGCTTTGGCCAATTGCAAAGACAAATCAATATAAAGTGACATGGGCATTTCTTCAAATTCAACGCGGGATGTCTCTAAAATTGCAATTGCTTCATGTAAAAAGTGTACACGCTCCTGACGATTTCGGCTGATCTCGACCAATTGTAAACGTAAGTCCCCACGTTCCAGTGCAAGTTCAGGTGTATTGCCCGCAAGGTAGTGCTGATCAGTCTCTCCGATGCGCTCAACAATCATTTTGCTTGTATCTAGCATGTGGTACATCCTCTTGGTTTATCGTCATTATATGAGGCTATTCTATGATTTTAAAAGTGTACAAGGGTGAAACGCAGTGTTACGGCTTTGATGTTATATTTCCAGATGACTATTTAGAAGACCAAATTGAGTTGCCACTGCGTAGCCAGGCTGTAATGGAAAGTCTCTGCCGTTTGGAACTCAATACTTCGTGCAATAAATCGCTTTGAAAGATTACTAGGCGATTCGGTTCAGGCTCAATGATATGCCATTGCTCATTTTTATCTTGTAAGCGCAATTGCCCTCCCCAGTCGGGTTGCCACTCTGGATGCAAATAATATACAGCAGACATCATACGATCATTCTTTTGTTGAGGATTATCGCGATGTAGGGCATAAAACTCACCTGCATGATAACAAGCAAAATGCGCTTCAATAGATTGAATCCCAAGAAAAAAAGCACGATTAAATGCCTGTGAAAAAGTTTGAAGCAAGTCGATATGCTGTTGTGCAACCTTTAATTTTTCATCAATCCAGAGAATATGATCACTACGAATTTTACTGACGATACCATTTTGAATGGCAGCTTCGCGAAACTGATTTAAATTGAATAGACATTCATCTAGCAATTGACTAGTAAACGAGGCTGAATGTGTTTGATTGACGATAGCAAAGCCATGCTGGTCTAAATCATCCAAAATTTGTTCGATGTCATGCTGAATCGATTCAGGGATTTGCTGCATTTTGCCTCTCAATCATCAAATAAACCCATCAAACAAAACGTATCCAGTGTCAGCTTTCGCTATTCTAAAACAACTCATGCACACGTAACTGCTTTTTTTCATGTTAAAATACACGTTAATCTGAGGAATTAATGTAAAAAATGAATTACCGTCACCATTTCCATGCGGGCAACTTTGCTGATGTCATGAAGCATGTACTCTTGCTTCAACTGTTAACACGTTTAAACGCGAAAGATAAGCCTTATCGTTATATTGATACGCATGCTGGTGCGGGAAAATATGATTTATCTCTGGCACCTGCACAAAAATCAGGTGAGTTTTTAACCGGTATTCATCGACTTATTCAATTGGGAGACATGGAAAAACGTCAGGCTCCAGAAGGCGTACAACAATATCTCAAGTTAGTTGAAAATATTCGTACTGAACAAGGCAAAGGCACTTATCCTGGATCGCCGTGGTTTGCCCTACAAGCGATGCGTGAGATAGATAAAGCCACTGTTTTTGAAATGCAACGTGATGTCTTCCAGCAACTTCGCCAAAATATTCGTGATAAACGAATGGGTTTACATGAACGTGATGCCTACGAGGGGCTGCTTGGTGTTATTCCTCCAAAAGAGAAACGTGGTCTGATCATGATCGATCCGCCTTATGAGATGGAGCGTAAGGATTTTCCACAATTGGTTGAACTTTTACAAAATGCCTATAAAAAATGGCCAACAGGCGTGTTTGCTGTTTGGTATCCGATTAAGGATCGCGCCATGATTGAACGTTTTGAAAAGAAAATGATAAAAACGGGTATTCGCCGTCAGCTCATTTGTGAGATTTGTGTTTGGCCCGACGATACACCAGTGGGTTTAAATGGTTGTGGTTTATTGGTGATTAATCCACCTTGGCAATTTTCAGAAGATGCCGATCAGGCCTTACAATGGTTATTTCCGCATTTGCGTATGCAGGAAAATGGCGGTCATGCCGCAGTTCGCTGGCTTGTAGGTGAGTAAAACTTATCGTCCAAAGCATATTTGAGATCAACAACAATGACAAACATACAAAAGCCTAACCATGATTCAACTCAGAATGATCATCCTTTTGATGGTATTACCTTTGAGGTAGTTGAAGAGGAACAGACTCAGGAAGGCCAAAAAATTAAACGCCGTGGTATCTATTTATGGCCAAACCTAATTACGACTGCCGCTTTGCTTTCGGGTTTTTATTCGATTACTGCGAGTATGAATGGTGAATTTTTGCAAGCCATTTATGCAATTTTTCTTGCAGCATTACTCGATGGGCTCGATGGACGTGTCGCACGAGCAATCGGTGCACAAAGTGCTTTTGGCGAACAATACGATTCATTGTCTGACTTATTGGCGTTTGGTGTTGCACCTGCCATTTTAATGTACAGTTGGAGCTTGCATGATCTGGGTCGTATTGGCTTGGCGTGTTGCTTTATTTATACCGCTTGCGCTGCATTTCGTTTGGCCAGATTTAACGTGCAAATCGGTGTAGTGGATAAACGCTATTTTATCGGTATCGCGAGTCCTTTGGCTGCAATATTGGTGATTACTCTAATTTGGGTGAGTCGAGATTACCCGTTTATCTTCGATATTCGTGATATTAAGGTACAAATCGCTTATGCAATCTATATGGTCATTGTTGCGATCTTAATGATCTCAAATATTAAATATTATTCTTTTAAACAAATGGATCGCAAACGTGTGCCATTTGTAGTGATGTTGCCCGTTGTGCTGATTTTTGCAGCAATTACTTACAATATTCCAATGGGGATTTTAATTGTATCTATTATTTATGCAATTTCAGGTTTTGTGACCACCTTGTTCGCACGTAAACAAAGCCCTACTATAAAGACATAATGCTTATGAGTGAGGTTCAGTATGCAAATGTTGATGAGTTCGCTAGAACAGTCTACACGCTTGAACCTCAAAATAAGCCCAACAACTTCCCTTGCTTATCATTCGCCGAAAGGACGTTTTAAACTGATTTACCATAGGTTGATCTTACCCAATCTACCCGCACCTCTTCACTTTTTAAATTTTATTAATTTGTTGGGTCAACCGAAAATTCCATTGTTTCATAATCCAAGTATTATCAAAGATAAGGCCTCAAATACTGCCAGTGTAATGATGGCAGTAAGCCCTCATCAGGTTGGACATTTAAAAAGTTATCGAATGAATCAGCAGTGTCAAATCCATCCATATCATTACCAATTTGATCAAATTGATCAGTTCAATGGAAATTTTCCACATTTTGAAATTAAACGTCAGGATCGTGAGTTAGAGTTGAATCTTAATATTCAAACGACAGAAAATATCACTCACTTTGTCCCATTGAAATGGAACTTATTTGAACATTGGTCAATCTTGTGTCATTGCCAAGGACATTTAAAATATCAAAATAAACATTATGAAATTAGTGGCATAGGGAGTTTTGATTATGCACGTGCTGCAAATATTCCCTATCTGCCATTGGCATTTTATACGCATCAACTGATCAATCTAAATGAAAACACACAAGTGATTTTGAGTCAGCTACGAAACCAATGGAATCAGGTCATCTATTCCAGATTTTATGTGCGTGGCCTCAATGGGGAAAATCTTTTTATTGATAAAAAAGTCTACTTTCATGTCCACCGCGTTTACCCAAAAATTACCACGCCAAATCATCGTCAGATGTATCTTCCTCGAGAATTCTCTTGGTATGTAGAAGAAAACGGACAGCCCATTTTTGAAATAAAAGCGCAAAGTCGAGGTGATTATAAATTTGGAGTAGGGGCTGGTTTTGCTGGAAGCTTTCGTTATCGTGCGCGTTTTCACGATCAGGATTTTGAAGGTGAAAGTGCGTATTGCGAATATATTGATATTCGACCTCTAAATTGGCAAGAAAAAAATCAGAAGCAAATTCTTGCAGATGAATTTCTTCAAGTGCAGCCTTTTTATTTAAAAAAGTAGTCGTTTTTCGCCAAATATGATCAAAACCTAGTCGATAGAATAAAAAGGCTTAAAAAAGGGGTTGCGTTGAATTGATAATGCTGTAGAATGCGCACTCATCGGCGGTGATGCGGATAAAAACTTGTTGAAAA
>NZ_JAHPRO010000029.1 GCF_025562455.1 Acinetobacter sp. WU_MDCI_Axc73 | reverse complement strand
GCCATTTTTACATCTCCAAAGTTAACGTTACGTTATCTTTAGAGGGAATCATTGTCCATTATTTTGGCTAGGATCAACTTAAAAAGTCTAACCACCTGATTCCAAAAAATATCTTTTTCTTTTTGGCAAGCTTTCAATAAAATTAAAATACTTTGAAAATATTTTTCTATTTTAATCCCAGCCTCTTGAAACTCAAGGATTTTTGTATTTTTCACTAATAAAGGATCAATAAATAATCTAGTATCTATACCTAAAATTGGATCTAAAGCTCCCAGTGCCTCATAGACTTGATAATCAATTTTATAAGAATCTGAAAAACTAGTTGCCATTTTTATTCTCAATATAAAAAAAACCCATCATCAAGATAGGGCCTTTTTTAAACAATATCAATCACTTTTAGCTAAAGTATTAAGCCACTTGACCTTCTAAAAAGTCTTGTGCAAAACGCTGTAATACACCACCCGCTTCATATACAGAAACTTCTTCTTCTGTATCTAAACGACAGGTCACAGGCACTTCCAGAATCTCTTCCTTACCATCCGCTGTGGCACGTTCAATCACTAACGTTAAAGTTGAACGTGGCGCAATATTACCAATCACGCTATAAAGCTCAGTACCATCTAACTTCAACGTTTTACGGTTCACACCTGCTTTAAACTCAAGTGGTAACACCCCCATACCCACTAAGTTTGTACGGTGAATACGCTCAAAGCCTTCCGCGACAATCGCTTCCACACCTGCAAGACGTACACCTTTCGCCGCCCAGTCACGGCTAGAACCTTGCCCATAATCCGCTCCCGCCACAATAATCAGCGGTTGCTTACGGTTCATGTAAGTTTCAATCGCTTCCCACATCCGCATCACTTCGCCTTCAGGTTCTACTCGCGCTTTTGAACCCTGTTTAATGCTGCCATCTGAACGAACCACCATCTCATTATAGAGTTTCGGATTGGCAAACGTTGCACGTTGCGCGGTCAAATGGTCACCACGATGCGTCGCGTAGGAGTTAAAGTCTTCTTCTGGCACGCCCATTTTGTGAAGATATTCACCCGCAGCCGAATCCATCATAATCGCATTAGACGGCGACAAATGATCCGTGGTGATATTATCCCCCAAGATTGCAAGTGGACGCATATTACTTAAAGTACGAGGGGCCGCCAACGCGCCCTCCCAATATGGTGGACGGCGAATATAAGTACTCATTGGACGCCAGTCATAAAGCGGGCTTTCAGCTTGTTCCGTTACGCCTAAGTCAAACATTGGGATATAAACTTTACGGAATTGTTCAGGCTTCACCGCTTGTTTGACGAGTGCATCAATTTCAGCATCCGAAGGCCAGATATCTTTCAGGTAAATTGGATGACCATCTTTGTCATTTCCAAGAGAGTCGGTTTCAATGTCAAAACGAATCGTTCCTGCAATCGTATAGGCCACCACCAGCGGCGGAGATGCCAAGAACGCTTGTTTTGCATAGGGATGGATACGACCATCGAAGTTACGGTTACCCGAAAGTACCGCCGTTGCATATAAATCACGATCAATAATTTCTTGCTGAATAGCGGGATCAAGCGCACCCGACATCCCATTACAGGTGGTACATGCGTATGCTACAATACCAAAGCCTAATTTTTCAAGATCACCCAGTACCCCCGCTTCTTCAAGATAAAGTGCAGCCGCTTTAGAACCTGGTGCAAATGATGATTTCACCCAAGGCTTACGCACCAAACCAAGCTCATTGGCCTTACGTGCGAGCAACCCTGCTGCTACCGTATTACGTGGATTTGATGTATTGGTACATGAGGTTATCGCCGCGATGATAATCGCACCATCAGGCATTAAACCATCAGTACGGTTTTCAACAACACCGGCAATCCCTTTCTCTTTGAGATCACTTGTTGAAACGCGCGCATGTGGGTTTGATGGTCCAGCAATGTTACGCGTCACTTTAGACAAATCAAAACGAAGTACACGAGGGTACTCTGCTTTGCGCATATCCGAGGCCCAAAGACCAATTTCTTTGGCATATTGTTCAACCAAAGCCACTTGTGCATCTTCACGTCCCGTCAGACGTAAATAATCAATGGTGTTCTGGTCAATGTAGAACATCGCAGCGGTAGCGCCATACTCTGGTGTCATGTTCGAGATGGTGGCACGGTCACCCACAGACATGCTGTCTGCACCTTCACCAAAGAACTCAAGGTAAGCACCCACAACACGTTCTTTACGCAAAAATTCAGTCAGTGCCAGTACAATATCGGTCGCGGTAATCCCTGCTTGACGTTGTCCAATCAGTTCTACACCAATAATATCTGGTAAACGCATCCAAGATGCACGACCGAGCATGACATTTTCAGCTTCTAAACCACCAACGCCGACTGAAATTACACCAAGCGCATCGGTATGTGGTGTGTGTGAATCTGTTCCTACACAGGTATCTGGGAAGGCTAAACCCTCACGACTTTGAATCACTGGAGACATTTTCTCCAAGTTGATTTGATGCATAATGCCGTTACCTGCAGGGATCACATCGACATTTTTAAAGGCCGTCTTAGTCCACTCAATAAAATGGAAACGGTCTTCGTTACGACGGTCTTCGACTGCACGGTTTTTCTCAAAGGCATCAGGGTCAAAACCGCCATATTCGACAGCCAATGAGTGATCAACAATCAATTGGGTTGGAACCACTGGATTCACTTTGGATGGATCGCCACCTTTGTCTGCAATCGCATCACGCAAGCCTGCAAGGTCAACCAATGCCGTTTGTCCTAAAATATCATGACAAACCACACGTGCAGGATACCAAGGAAAGTCCATGTCCTGACGACGTTCAATCAGCTGCTTTAAATAATCGGTTAAATTTGCTGCATCAGCTTTACGTACAAGCTGCTCTGCCAACACTTTAGAGGTATATGGCAAAGTTTCATATGCGCCTGGCTGAATATCTTCAACGGCTTGGCGCACATCATAATATTCGAGCTGGGTATCACCAAGTGCAGAATTTGGCAACGGTTTACGGTATTGATTTGACATTAACCACGCTCCGCCAATGCTTTGAATTCCAAGTTTTCAGGACCTGTATAGTTCGCGCTAGGACGGATAATTTTGCCATCTTGACGCTGTTCAATCACATGGGCTGACCAACCTGCGGTACGTGCGATCACGAATAATGGCGTGAACATCGCAGTAGGTACACCCATCAAGTGATAACTGACCGCACTGAACCAGTCGAGGTTTGGGAACATATTTTTAACTTCTTTCATCACCGTTTCCAGACGCTCGGCGATGAGATACATCTTGGTGTTTTCCTGCGCCTGTGCCAAATCATGTGCAACTTTTTTAATCACTTCATTGCGTGGATCAGAAACGGTATAGACAGGGTGACCGAAGCCAATCACAACCTCTTTTTTCTCTACACGGTGACGAATATCAGCTTCGGCCTCATCAGCATTGTCATAACGTTGTTGAATCACAAAAGCGACTTCATTGGCACCACCATGTTTAGGGCCACGTAGCGCACCAATACCGCCTGTAATGGCTGAATACATATCTGAACCTGTACCTGCTACAACACGTGAGGTAAAAGTTGAGGCATTAAATTCATGTTCTGCATACAAAATCAGAGAAGTATGCATGGCTTGAATCCATTCACTCGATGGTTTTTCGCCATGCAATAAATGCAAGAAGTGTGCAGCAATTGAGTCATCATCGGTTTCAACTTCAATACGACGACCATTGTTGCTAAAGTGATACCAGTACAACAACATTGAGCCTAGACTGGCCATCAATTTATCAGCGATGTCTTTTGCACCTGCTTCATTGTGATCTTCATGTTCAGGTGTTAAGCAACCTAAAACAGATACGCCTGTACGCATAACATCCATAGGATGTGCTGATGGCGGTAATTGTTCCAGTGCTATTTTGAGTGCGGCAGGTAGGCCACGAAGAACTTTGAGTTTGGCTTTATATGCTTTTAACTCGGCTTTGTTGGGTAATTTGCCGTGTACTAATAAATGTGCAACTTCTTCAAATTCGCTGCCGACCGCAAGGTCAAGAATGTCATAACCACGATAGTGCAAGTCATTACCACTACGTCCCACAGTACACAAGGCGGTATTCCCTGCCACTTGTCCACTCAGAGCGACTGATTTTTTTGGTTTGAAGCCTGTTGTTGTTTCATTGCTGCTCATAAGATTGTCCTTTTTCATATCAATTGAAATCTATATTTCCTTGCCGAGCGTTCATCTTATTGCGGGATATGCCTTCGGCGAGTTACTTTTTATCTATCCTAGAAAGCCTTCAATGCATAACCTCCTTCTCGTTCTGGGGAAGATGAGAAGGATGTGAAATTACTTATTCTTGGCAAAAGTTCCATCAAGATATTGTTCAAATGCATGGTAATTAATGCGTTCATACAATTCCTGACGTGTTTGCATGGTGTCTACCACATTCTTTTGCGTCCCTTCTTTACGCAAAGTCGTATAGACATTTTCCGCTGCTTTGTTCATGGCTCGAAAAGCAGAAAGTGGATACAACGCAATACTCACATCGGCAGAAGCAAGTTCCTCAGTGGTGAATAATGGCGTAGAACCAAACTCAGTAATATTCGCCAAAATCGGAACATGGGTCGCATTGGCAAACTGCTTATACATGGCAAGTTCCGTAATTGCTTCAGGGAATAACATATCAGCACCCGCTTCAATGTAGGCTCCTGCACGATCAATCGCTGCTTGTAAGCCTTCTACAGCTAAAGCATCGGTACGTGCCATAATCACAAAGTTTTCATCTGTTCGCGCATCCACCGCAGCCTTAATACGATCAACCATTTCTTGTTGCGTCACAATCGCCTTATTGGGACGATGACCACAACGTTTAGCACCCACTTGATCTTCGATATGCATCGCTGCTGCGCCAAATTTAATCATCGATTTTGTTGTACGTGCGATATTAAATGCAGACGCACCAAAACCTGTATCCACATCGACCAATAATGGTAAATCACAGACATCGGTAATACGGCGTACATCCGTTAAGACATCATCTAGATTGCTAATCCCTAAATCTGGTAGACCAAGCGAACCTGCCGCAACACCACCACCAGATAAATAAATAGCTTTATAGCCAGCACGTTGTGCCAATAAAGCATGATTTGCATTAATTGCGCCAACCACTTGTAACGGATGCTCGCTGGCAACGGCTTCTCTAAACTTTTGACCTGCGGATAATACTGACATATATTTGTTACTCCTTGTCTTTATAACTGATCTATAACATTGGATTAAATAAAATGTTTTTGGATATTGCGATACGATGAAGCGATATGACGGCACATCAGCAGCTCTGCCAATTCAGCATCACCTTCTGCGATTGCATCTAATATACGAATGTGTTCAGACAGTGCTTTATGAGGACGATTCGGTGTTTTGGAATACTGCACCCGATACATACGAATAAGATGATAAAGCTCATCACACAACATTTTTTCAAGCGTTTTATTACCGCAGTTTTTAATGATGCAATAATGAAAATCATCCTGCCCCTCTTGCAAGTAATACCCTTTACCTTCTTTAAAGTTGGGATCTTGCGCATGTAAGTGCAACACTTCACGCAAATTTAAAATTTGTTGTTTATCGATACTCTGTGCAGCTAAACGACAAGCCAAACCTTCCAAAGTTTCACGAATTTGATATAGCTCGAAAAGCTGTTGATGTGACAATGACACTACTCTCGCACCGACATGCGCAGTACGTTCAACCAACTTTTGCCCTTCAAGACGATGAATCGCCTCACGTAATGGCCCACGGCTAATCCCATAAACACGAGCAAGCTCAGGCTCAGAAATTTTAGTACCAGGAGCAATATCGCCACTGACAATTGCTGTTTGAATCTTTCTAAAGATCTGGTCTGTGAGCGTGGTTGAATTTAGCTCTTTAATTGGTTGAGTCATTTCAGTTGTCACAATATTGTCAACAATTAATATTGAATGAGTCAAAAATAAAGGTTTAACAGGTTAAAATCAACCATATTGTCAACAATTATACCTTTGTAGCATAAGTATAAAAATGAAAACACAAAGAATAAAAAAGATAAATATTTAAATTTCAATCAGTTGCTTTAAAAATAAAAAGTAAATGTGTTTTTTGCTTAGCACAATACTCAAGACTATGAGAAAAAAGTTGCTCAAGGCTTAAGATGGTTATGCTCTGAAAACATACTTTTATACATCCTTTGTTTAAAACCATTTTAAAGACATCGTGCCTGCTGAATAAAGCAGCATAAGTTTATGTTTTGATGATAAATAAATCATTTAAATGTTGTTTTTAGTTTTTATCCTTGACCTGTACATAAGATGTGCCTAGAATGCGCATCAGATTCTCCAATAGCTCAGTCGGTAGAGCGACGGACTGTTAATCCGCAGGTCCCTGGTTCGAGCCCAGGTTGGAGAGCCAAAACTAATCTCCCATAGCTCAGTCGGTAGAGCGACGGACTGTTAATCCGCAGGTCCCTGGTTCGAGCCCAGGTGGGAGAGCCAAGATTCAAAAAAGCCTACATATATCATGTAGGCTTTTTTTATTGCTATCGCTTGATATCTATTTGTGAGAAGTAAATAAAACAGCAAGAATTACTCTTGCTGCTTTAATCGTATAGATCCTTTAAGCAACATAGCGATCAGGACGATGATTAAGTGCCAATATCAAATTAAGGATGATTGCACCTAAAATAGAAATAGCAAGTAATATCCAACTTACAAACGCAAGAGATGCCAGTAAAATACTAATATCCAACCCCATCTGAACCTTGCCCGCTGGAACTCCATAACGTTCTTGAATAAATAAAACCAGTAAATTAAAACCACCCAGACTTGAACGATGTCTAAATAAAATCAAAAAACCCAAGCCCATTAATACATTGGCTAAAACGGTGGCATACAATGGAGTTAAGCCATCAACATGAATAAAATGAGGATGTAATTCTGTCAATATTGAAAGTAGCGCAACCGCCACGAACGTTTTGATCACCATTGGCATACCTAAGCGTTTGTATGCTAAATAATAAAATGGGATATTGATCAAGAAGAAAACCAGACCAAATTTAAGTCCTGTCGCATAATGAATCAATAAAGATAAACCTGCTGTCCCACCTGTAAGTGTTCCCGCCTGCTGCATCAACATCATGCCAAATGAGACAATAAAGGTCGCAATCATCATCGCAAGACCATCTTCAATGTAAGAATGTGATCGAGTTTTGATCTTAGTATTGAGATTTAGATCAGCAGTCAAATTAGTCATGTGATTGATCCAGATTCATCATTTGATAATTTTCTTTGATACGCTCAAGAACAATAGAAGTATGACAATTACTTACCCCAATTTTTAGCGTAGTCAGCTTATTAATCAGTTGGCTCATTTCATTTAAATCGCGCACCATCACTTTTAATAAATAATCAAAGTTACCCGTCAGCTTATAAACTTCACGAATCATGTTTTCATGTTGCACAAAATCCAGAAATCTGTTCAAGACGTCATCACTATATTGAAGTAACTTGATTTCGATCATTCCCATGATCGGCTGTGACTCAGCCTCAGGATGCAACTGAGCATAATAGCCCTGAATCATCCCATTTTGCTCAAGTGCGATACGACGACGAGAACACTGTGAAGTTGATAGGCCAATGATTTCAGCCAATTCCTGATTGCTTAATCGACCATTACATTGCAATTGCTGCAAGATTTTAAAATCATATTCATCAAGTGAATCATTCATATCAGGTCTTTACCCAATTGAAATTTATTGCGTTTTCATTTAAATTCAATATCAGTTAAATGAAAAGTACAACAAATGAGTTGATACGACAATTAAGTGGCTATAATAAGCGCTTGCATTAATAAAATGCAATTAAATTGCACTTAATAATACAAAATACAATAAAAGATCAAATTTCACCTTAAAACGCAAAAATATTGCATAACACTTAAAGATCATCATAAACACATTCAAATTTATATTAGATGTCTTTCATACATCTTTTTTATTTATTCCCATTGGAAAAATAAAACGAGGGTTTAAAACAATTTCGAAGAAAGCCTGTTGTTTGATTAAAATGATCAAACCTAAAAAAGCTACACAACTTACATCTGACTATTTTTAAATCAATTAAACTTTTTTTAATAATTTCAGCTTATTAACGCTTGACCAAAAAACGATTGCCTTTTAGAATCCTACTCCAGATTCTCCCATAGCTCAGTCGGTAGAGCGACGGACTGTTAATCCGCAGGTCCCTGGTTCGAGCCCAGGTGGGAGAGCCAAATTTTTAACCCACTCTTTTTAGAGTGGGTTTTCTTTTGAGTATAGGAAAAGTGTGTTGAGTTCATCTCAAATATTCTTTTTAAGTTTAGGCTGTATATCTAGTCTATTACTGATCATCACTTGCTTTAAATCACTTTTCTTTTCACGACAACAGTTTTTTGCTCGCGCTCCAATCACGCCTTTTGAATCAAAAATGTTTCATCGTCTGAAAAGTGCTTTTCCCAATCATCATATTTTAGCCCAAGTTGCTTTTAGTGCTTTGATTACCAGTCATCACTATAAAATTAGACGAAAATTTAATAGAAAAGTAACAGATTTTGTCATTTTAAATGATGCACTTGAAGTGATTGCAATTATTGAACTCGATGATCCCAGTCATTTGGAAAAAGTAGAAGAAGATCGAGCGCGCGACAGCATGTTTAAAGAAGCTGGATATGATGTATTTCGATATACTGAAGTCCCCAGTACTCGTCAATTACACAAAGACATTTTGTAATAATTCAGATTTTAAGCTGATAAAATTCTGTTTTATTCAGCATCAGACTGACTATACTTTTTGGCAATTTCTGCGTGTTGTTGCTGATATTGACGCTGATTTTCTGCATCGCTTTTTGCTGCCCAAAAAGCCATTCCAATAAGAAAAAATAGAAAAACCAACCCAAATCCCATAAAAAATAATGCTTTACGATGATGAGCTTCTAACATTTAACGACTCTTATCTGGATAACAAACTGCATTACTATAGCAAAAATCATAATTAAATAATGTGGAAGTCGAATCTATTTTTAATTTTCCCATAAAAAAAGCCTCGATCAATCGAGGCTCTTTAGATTTTAATCAATTAGAAGCGGTAACCAAGACCGACAAAAGTTACGATTGGGTTAATTTCGATCTTAGTAGAGCCTTTAAGAGCTGTCTCTTTCAAAGTATTAGAATAAAGATCTAAAGTCGCTTTCGTATCTAATTGAGCATATGTAACGGAAGCAGTAGCAAACCAATCTTTATTAAAATTATAGTCTGCACCCACCGTAACTACTGGAGCAAATGCATCTTTAATTTCTACATTACGAACTTCAGGCTGAATAAGTTTTGTAACAACATTTGAATTTGCAATTTTTTCGTTTACCCCACCTTCTAGTTTAAAATCACTAAAATGTGCGTACATAATACCTGCACCCACATATGGGCGGAATTTACTATCTACAGTACCAAATTGATATTTACCAAGAACAACTGGAGTATAGGCATCTACTTTACCAACTTTACCTACCGAACCTAGATCAACACCACCAGCCTCTTTTAAAATTATACCTTTACCATCAATTTCCATTTTTGGTGGAACACCAGCAACTAACTCCAGAACGACATTATCATTTACATAATAATCAAATAATAAACCGCCTGTATCAGCATCATCAATTTCAAAGCCAGCATCACCAGCATAAACTGAGTTAGTTTTTAAGGCGCCTTGTACTGTTTTGCTTGTAATATCCCCAGTTACGCCCTGTTTTTCACCTTGCGGCATGATATGTAACCAACCTGCTGTAACACTGAAAGTTTTACCATCAGAAGTTGCTGCATGTGTTGCAAAGCTTGTAGCAAGTAATGCTACTGGTAGGAGTGCTGTTGTTAATTTTCTCATGGGAAATCCTATCAATTTGTCGTAAATACGATAAGGTCTAAGGCTTCCAAACCTTATTGTTTGACAATTATTAGAATAAATACTTAAAAGATCAATACAGATTTATAACTTAACCAGTTCATTTGTTATAATTATATGAATTTTATTACAATTATTTTTATAAATATAAACCTACACTTTCATAGTTGATACATTTCAAAGGCGAATAGTCTATATACTATTCGCCTTTACCTTGCTCTTAGAAACGATAGCCAACACCGACATAAGTAATTAATGGATCAAGATCAACTTTTGTTGTTGCATGAATTAGCTCTTTACCCGTTTTGCTATCAGTTACACTAATAGTCGCTTTATTACTAAAATTTGGCATATAAGTTAAAGACATTGTAGAAAACCAACGATCAGTAAAGTCATAGGTAAAACCTGCTGTAATAACCGCACCAAAAGCATCATTTGTAGAGACTTTTACACTTGGATCAGCAGACGATTTTCCTGAGTTCTGCAATGCTTCACCCGCTTTACCATCTAAAACATTTTGCACCATGTGTCCCGCATTGACTAGGTCTTGTTCAACAGCGCCATTCAGTTTAATCCTATCAAAGTACCCATAAACAATCCCCCCACCTAAGTAGGGTCTTAATTTATTTACACCAGATTTACCAAAATGATATTGAGCAGTAAGGGCTGGTGTCCAAGCACGAACTTCTGCGGCTTTACCATGTGCATCAAGATCTGTTATTAGAATATCCTTTTCCAAATGCAGACCATCAAATACCTTGCCTGTAGTACCAAAAGCATCCGCAGAAACACTTGCAACAATCTGACCTTTTCCATCGATATCTACTTTTGGAGGAACACCGCCAATAAGCTGTAAAGAAACATTATCATTAATAAAATAGTTTAAAGTTAACCCAAGTGTATCGACATCGTTAGCTTCTAAACCTGCATTGTTTGTCCATTCTGATATACCATTTACATTAGCTTCACCACTGAAAGCTTTTGGCAAAGTTCCATTCTTGATATATCCATCTACGAGTATTTTTATAAATCCTGGTTTTATTGCATTATATTTTTCATCAAAATTTGTTCCATATTCAGTTAGATCAGAAGCTTTTATATCACCAACCTTATACGCGCTACCCTCTTCAACAGCGGTATTAATGTGTGTACTGTTTGCCTTCCCTTGTGGCATAACATGTAACCAACCCGCTGAAATGGCCCAATGCTTAAATTCTCCACTATCGGCATAGGCTAAGTGTGTCGACAAAAGAAATACTGTTGGTACCACCGTTTTTAACAACTTTTTCATGACTCTAATATCCATAAAAGCATTCATTTTTTTTCTGATTTTAGAACCCCTTTCTAAAACCATGTGTAGGGTATTAGAGTTTTCACTCTAATTTCAAGAAAATATATTTGAATAATTAAGTTATTTTTCTCTTAAATTAAAAAAAATGTGATGAATGTAGCAACCGGTTACAAATATTTTTCCATTTGGTAAAAAAAATTGTAAAAAAATCACCAATTAGGTGATTTCTATAGATAATTAAATCAAGATCAACTATTAATTTTATCAAATTTTCGGTCTTTTAGACTTATTCGACCTCGAAGTACATCTGAGAACATTTTCCAGTCCGAAACAAAACTATAAAATGGTTGCTTAAAACTAGCAGGTTTATTTTTTTCAAAAACAAAATGTCCAACCCACGCACAAGCATAACCTGAAAGTAGTCCATAAGCGATATACTTAGGTTGACGCTTACGAATCGCTTTGCTTAAAAAATAGAGCCCTGCACTACTTCCCGCAACATGCAAACGACGACTCAAAATATTACGATGTTCTGTTAAATAAAAATCATAAAATTCCGGATAATTTTTAATGGGCAATTGAATATTTGAGCAGCTATTGGAGTTTTTTTGGAATTTTATTGGTGCATTCATGGTCAGCATCCTAAGACTATTTATCCCTCACTTTACCTGAAAGCTCAACCTTTAAAAAGCCTGATTATCTGACAATGCAAGATTGAACAATGGAACATGTTGCATACTTTTGATATGTAACTATCAAAGTCAACCTGATGAAATCTTATAACTTCAAAACAGCTTTTAGTGTTATGCTTAAACATAATTAAATCCTTAAAATCTAAAGAAGTTTTAGGAGTCAGCTCATGGTCGAAATTGAACTAAAATTTCAGCTTTCTGAGAGTAAGAAAAAAAGTGTATTGCAAGCACTAAAGCCGAAAACCGCACAAAAAATTCGTTTACAAGCTAAATACTATGACACAGCAGATCGTTTACTTGCGCAAAATCACATGGCCATTCGGTTACGTCAGGAAGGCGATCTTTGGGTACAAACTTTTAAAGCTTCAGGTAAAAACCATCTGGAACGCATTGAACATGAAGTTCATTTGGGTCAATGTGATATTGAACCTGAATTAAATCTTGAGCTATTTTCGGAAAATAAAACGGTTAAAGGTTTAATCGATCAGATCTTAAATCGACAAAAAAACCAATTAACACTTCAATTTAAAACTGATGTTCAGCGTACTTTTAATATTATTTCCATGAATGAGACAGATATTGAAGTTTGTCTGGATGATGGCATCGTTTCCGCAGGAGAACGATCCGAAAAAATTTGCGAAGTTGAGTTTGAATTAAAGCAGGGCTCACCCGAACAATTGATTTTATTTACTCAGAGTTGGGTAAAAAAATATCAGCTTTGGCTCGATGTGCGTAGTAAGGCTGAACGTGGAAATTTATTATCAATTCAAAAAAAAGTATCTCCCGCTGTGAAAACCCAAAGCTTGAGATTAAGTAAAAAAGATTCCCCTGATGCTGCCATACGAAAAATGGTGGCAAATGCATTGCAACAGTTATTACCCAATGTCGCTGTAATTGCAGATAAGGTTGCGGATCCTGAACACATTCATCAGGCACGTATCGCGATTCGACGTATACGTAGTATTTTCAAAAGCTTTAAATCTTGGTCAGAGGGTATTGATCCTTTATGGGAATCGCAGCTTAAGCAAATTTTTCAGACTCTTGGTACAACTCGTGATTTAGACATGGTTCGGGATGAAATATTACCTGAATTATTAAAAGCAGATGCGCCTTTTCAAGATTTAGCTAAAACGGCAATAATCGATGAACCGCTTCATCTACTTTTTCAAAAAACAGAAACCATGTGCTTGCTACTACAACTTTTAGCATTTACCTATCACGATCAAGAAAATCAAAAAAAATCATTCAAACTCAAGAAAAAGATCGGGAAGTCACTGAACCAATTGCATCAGAAAATCACTCATGATGCTGATCATTTTAGTCAACTTGAAATTGAAGAAAGACATCGTACCCGTAAGCGGTGTAAACGATTACGTTATTGCATCGAGTTTGTTTCAAGCTTATATGATGAAAAATTGCTAAAACAATATCTAAAACAATTACAAGTTGTTCAAGACAAACTTGGTTTATATAACGACTTACATGTGACTGAACAGCTCTTTAGTCAATCATCCGATCAACAAGCTGAATACTGGTTTGCAGTGGGTTGGAGTAAAGCCAAACAGCAGCAGCTTTTATATGAGTCCGAACAAGCGTTGAAAAAATTGGCAGACACTAAAGTGTTTTGGTAAATGAATGAGATCTAAGTTTTAAGCTTAGATCTCATTTTATACATTAACGATGTTTAGCAAATACTTTCCAAACCCCATTGTCTGCAATCGGGTCTTGATAACTGTCACTACGTTGTTTTCTTGGCTTTTCCCGGGCATCGACCAGTTTAAAATGCGGCTCAACCCCTAAAATAATACCATTTACATAAAATCGGGTACGGGTATAGTCAGTTTGTCTATGCTGGAAAACATAAGTTCTTAAATCAATAAATTCGCGATGTGCCACTAAAGCGGCTTTGTCATCGCTTTCTAGCCATTGCTGCATAGCAAAAATTTGATCTGTGTCAAACTGTCCACATTTTTCGATTAAACTAGCAACACTTCTAAAGGTCTTGGATTCTTTTGCCCGAGTTTTATTAATTCGAATCCGATCAACATGAAAGAAGAATAATGGTAAATTTAAATGACTAGGTAAATGAATTGCATCTAAGACTTCATCTTGCATAAAAGGCTGGCATAGCGCTTGCGCCCTTTCAATTAATTCATTCCATTCAAGATAGTATTGTTCAACTTCGCTTTGCAAACCATAATAAATTGGCAGACCTTCCACATGCTCTAGATGTTCAGGTGGCCAACTATGCTGACGCAATACAGCAATGTCCGTTTTTAAACGTTGAATGGCAATTGCATCTTGCATAAAGCACCTGCTTTAAATTTACTTAGGCTATTTTAAGCCTAGATCAAAGGTTTAGTTTATGCAAGGCTTTCACGTATAATAGCGACATCCTTTGTGTTGGAAAAAGCCATGTCTCAAAAAATTGATGCCACTGATATCACTGAAGAAGAAGCTTTAAATGCGATCTTTTTTGAGCGTGCTGATGAATTTATTAAACTTGCCAATGAGTTTTGCCGCCCAAAGAAGGGGGAAAAACCAAATCCTGCCGAAGTTCGCGGTCAGGTCAGTGCAGCCATGTTATTTGGAACAGCGCGTTTTAATACTTGGGTTGCTGCCAATAATTTTAAAGATGGTAATGAAATGCGTGATGCCAAAGACCAAGTGATGTCTTATGTATTACAACAGTTTCAAATGATGCTTGAAGATAATTATGACGAGTATTGCGAACAGTTTGATAACTATTTACGCTTTCGTGAAAATGAAGAATTTCATACACATAAGCATGATCATAAACACGATCACAACCATTGAGAAAAAAGCCCTTTCGGGCTTTTTTTATGTCATTTAAAAGTTCTTTTATTTCTTTCTTTGGGAAGCAATAAAGACAATCTAAACAATGATGGAAGAAGTCTATAAAATTTATCGATCAAATCTTTCGATCCCAGACAATCTTTTTCACCACATTATTCACTACCGTCACGGTATAATAGGTATTATCAATCAAATAGATATAATCAACTGCTGTTAATCTTTTTCGATTTTCTTCCCACTCATAACTGTGCTGTGAAACAGGTGCTTGTTGCATTTTTTGCATCAAATTGACATAGCTATCACCCACATAGACCAAATTACCATTTTGACTACGAACCGAACTGGTTTCAGTGCTAGCCAAAATCAAAGTTGAACTACTCAGCAATGTCAAGAATACGCTACAAACAAATAATTTTCTGGTTTTATTAAACATCATGTTACCTTTATTTTCGGTTCTTCTATCTTTTTAACAAGCTTAACATAGACTTTTTTTTAATTCCCAGTCAAATTTCATCTGTATTTGTAAAAAGACTGCTTAGTGAAAAGCAGCCTTTGATAACGATGAAATTTTACGGTTTCTTTCAGTGTCTAACTGACTAAATGTTATTTCTGAGCGACTTGACCATACTGATCTGCCATGACTTCAACAAAGTGATCGAGCTTGATGTATTTTTTAATTACATTATCAATATCTGCCTTGCTTAAATTGGCAATATCTCGATCGCGTTGTCCTCGATCCAGCATATTTTTACCACGCTCTAATTGACTATTGAGCATCCGATGAATATTGCGCTCATCCTCAAGCGTAGTTACTCGTTTTTTCAAAATATCGGCTTTGGCTGATTCTAATTCCTGTTCAGTGACTCCGCTTTGCAATAACTTTTGCAAGACATGATGCACCGTTTGAGAAACTTGCTCGCCACGACCTGCGGTATAGTTAGCTTCAATGGTTAGTGCGCCCACATTGGTATCACTGTCTAGTTGTAAATCACTACTAAAACCATAGACTAATGCATTTTTCTCACGAAGTTCCTGCCCCAAACGTGAAGATAATTGTGATTGACCTAAAATACTAGTAAAGACAATCAATGCTGGTGCATCTGGATGATCTCCCCCTACAGGGAAAGTCAGAATACTTTGATAATTTCCAAATTCACGTTGTTCAGACAACACATGTACTTTTTGAGCAGGATAATTGGTATCTGTTGATAAAATTTTCTGATAAGGCTGTGAACTTGACCAAGAACCAAATGATTGAGCAATGAATTGCTGCATTTTTTTAGCATCAAAATCGCCCGTAATTGCAATTTGGGCATGATTCATGGCAAAGAATTGATCATATAATTGTTTGACTTGTGGCTGAGTTGCTTGCTCGAGCTGTTTTTTAGCAAATTCAGGTTCAAAGTGATAACGCAAATCGCCCGGTTGATAAATTTCAATAAGTCGAGCCAAATTTAAGGCAGCCACTGTCTCAGGTTCGGTATATGGACGATCCAGACTAGCCAAACTTTGTGACTTAATCAAATCAAACTGAGTTTGCTCAAAACTTGGATGTTTCATCACCTCGACAACAAATTTAAAAAAGTCCTCAAATTTATCTTTACGCGCCTGAATATTAATGGTCATACCATTGTCTGCACTGGTCGCTGTGGCAGCACCACCCGCTTCAATCGATTTATCAGCAACTTGCTGTAAAGTATATTTGTCTGAACCACGCAGTAATAAATAAGAAGTTAAATCCAGCACTGTACCTTTATCAAATAGAGATTTTTCCGTACCAAAGTCAAGCGTAATGGTGGCATAAATACGATCGTCTCGGATTTGTGTCGGAAACAAGGCATACTGCATGCCATTATTAAGTTTACCGCGTTGAATTTTTTTCTCAGTATTTTGTAAATAAACTGCTGATGATTTTACATATTGACTGACTTCCTGCTTATATACGCTGGCATCTTTTAAAGGTTCTTCAGCAGCTTGTTGCTGATCTAGTGTTTTTGGTTTTTCCTGCTGCTTTTTTTGTTCCAGTGCCTTTTTCTGTTCTTGTGGGGTAGGCTTAATATCACCCGCAATACGATGTTCAGGCGTTAAAAACTGTTTTAAAGTTTGATTGACTTCATTCACACTGAGTTTTTGTACCGCGTCTAGATCATTAAAATATTGCCCCCAGTTACCTTTCGAGGAGATAATATAATCACTCAAACGCGAACCCAAAGCAGTCGCATCATTCATGATCAGATCAGCCTGATTTTGCATCAGGGTTTTGACACGTTTTAATTCGATATCATCAAAATCTTTTCCATTTTCCACCTGAGAAATCAGAGTGGATTCAACTTTTTTCTCATCATTATTTGGTGCGTAAATTGCGCCTAAAAACACAAGATTAAAGTCTTGATCCAACCATGTGGTCGACTGAACTGCGGTACTGATCCCTGTTTCAACCAATCCCTGATATAAGTGTCCACTTGGTTGCATAGTATAAAGTAAAGGGGAAAGTGCCAATGCAGGTTGGATTTGCTGATTTTGTCCATTCATATAAATATGAAACTTGGCCAGATCACTGCCCTTTTGCACTAAAAAGTTACGCGGATTGATTTTACTTGAATCCAGTTTTGGCACTTGTACACTGGTGGGAATCCTACGTGCAGCAATTGAGCTAAAGTTTTTATCGATATTTTTCAATACTTCTGCTTTATCAAACTTTCCAGAAATAACCATCACAGCATTATTGGGTGCATACCATGTCCGATAAAAATTGTTGACTTCATCGAGTTGAATGGATTTGAGCTCAGGTAAATCACCGATGGGTAAGCGACCCAAATATTGATTGCCATACGCCGCTTTGAACATTTGATCCATCAATACTGAAAACGGCTGATCCATGCGAATTTCACGTTCGCGTTTGACGATTTCAATTTCAGAAGGTACAAATTTTTTCTGTAGTACCAATTTATCCATACGCTGGGATTCTAAGTATATAATTTCGTTTAAGGCTTGTGGATCTGGACGCACAATATTGGTATAACGCGTAGAATAATATTCTGTACTGGCATTGGTCATGAGCGTGTACTGATCAAGTCTACGTTGAAACTCATCCCCTTTGACATCCTGCGTGCCTTTAAATGCCAGATGTTCCAAAAGATGAGCCAATCCCCCCTTGCCTTTTGGATCATTTAAAGAACCTGTAAAATAAATGGTGTTTACAAAGACTTTATTTTCTTTATTATTTGGAGCAAGAACGACCCGAAAACCATTGTCTAGCTTATATTCTTCGATATTCTTTTCGCTTTTGACCAATACGGTTTGTGACCAAGCACCTGCGCTTAAACCAAGAAAACACAAGGAAAGAGTAAGTTGTTTAAACCGCATTAACATAAAAATTCCAAAAATAAATTAAGTCATATGAATTATTTGAACGTTGTTATAGTATGAAAATACAGAATTTTTTTATAGTGAAGTTTTGAAAACGCGGCTATTCTTCGCCGCGTAATTTTAAATTTTGCTGGATATATAGACCACAATTTCCAGAAAACAAATAAGCCAACAAACAGGTAATGACAGCGTACTGTGCAATATCAGCGCCAAACAATTCAATTGCCAATACGATAGACGTCAGCGGTGCTTTACTTGCACCAGCAAATAAACTTACTAATCCCAAACCAGCCAACAATGAAATCGGTAAAGGCAAAAATTGCCCTAAGGCATTGCCAAATGTCGTACCAACAAAAAATAGCGGTGTAATCTCCCCACCTTTAAAACCTGAACCGAGTGTGGTTGCAGTAAAAATAATTTTTCCAAGAAAATCGGTTACAGGTAAATCAATATAAAATGAGGAAATAATACTGCCAACACCTAAACCATTAAATTTTTGATGCCCCACAATAATCGTCATCAGCATAATTAAAATACCGCCTACCATCGGTCTAAATGGCATAAAGCTTACATAATGATTAAGTTGTTTACTGACGAATAAAATAGATGCAATAAAAATGCGAGCCACAAATCCAAACAATAATCCCGCTATAATTAAACTCGAGATGGTGGAGAAATTTAAATCTGGGAAACTCGAAACAACATAATACTGATGGGGATGACTAATATGAAATAATTCAGGAATTTGTGAGGCAACCAGTGCAGAAACAAAACAAGGAAAAACCGCAGAATAACGCAATTTCCCCAATGCAGTGATTTCCAAACCATAAATTGCCCCAGCCAATGGCAGTCCAAAAATAGCCGCAAAACCTGAACCAATACTAGCAATCAGAAATATTTTTCGGTTATCCCCTGGTACTCTAAACGCTTGGGTAATATGATCGGTCAATGCACCCGATAGTTGTACTGCAGGCGCTTCACGTCCAGCCGAGCCACCAAAAATTTGCGTTAAAATTGCTGTAAAAAAAAGCAGAGGTGTCATTCGTTTAGGAATAAAAGCCCGAGGGTGATGAATTTCATCAATTAATAAATGGGTTCCCTTTTCAATGGGTGTCCCATAATAATAGAACAAATAACCGATCAATAAGCCAATAAACGGCAAGCAATAGACTAGCCACGGATAGCTAATTCGAGTTTGATTGGCAAGATCAAAACAGACAAAAATGAGGCTGGATGACAAGCCTGAAATTAACCCAATCATCACAGAAGCAACGACCCAGTAAGCTGTGTAACGAATGATCTGTGTGTACTCAGAGGACGGGAAAACTTTCATAAATACTTGCGTCTATCGCTATTGTATTGAAGTGGAAATATATCGCTATTATGATCTAACGATCATGAAAATAAGCTTAACGCGTGGCAGCAATTTATTCCACTTGAAAAAAGAAAGTATTTTTATAATTGATGAACTTCAATCTCACTTTGCATATATAACACCGCATACCCTGAAATTTCAATTCGATCATTTTCTAAAAGACGACTATATAACATACCCCCACGTTTTGAAGCTTGATAAGCAATGAGCTCAGTTTTATTCAATTGATCTGCCCACAAAGGGATAATTGCGGTATGAATTGAACCTGTGACTGGATCTTCATCGATACCAATCGCAGGTGCAAAATAACGTGATACGCAGTCATATTCGATACTATCCGAGGCAGTGATCGCAACATCCAGTGTTGAACTTGTAATTGCAGTACGCATTTTACCCAATGTCTTGAGTTTGACTAAATCAGGTTGTTCATCCAAGACATCCTGTACGCTTTCGTACTGCACAATATAAGCTTGCGAATTGACATATACCGCTTTAAATGGTTTTGACAATGCTTCATCTAAAATAGCAGGATACTCACTTAACTTTTCAGCATGGCGAATTGGAAAATTCATCAAGATTTTGCCATCTTCCGCTTGAGTCACAATAAAAATGCCTAGATCTTTAACATGGAATTGTAGCGTTGTTGCCTGTGTGTAATTTCTAAATAGTACAAACGCACTTGCAAGGGTTGCATGACCACAAAAAGCCACTTCATCCATCGGTGAAAACCAACGAATCGCATAGTTTTCATCATCAAGTTTTTTGACAAACGCCGTTTCAGATAGATTATTTTCAGAAGCAATCGATTGCATCAGTGCTTCATCAGGCCAAGCTTCTACCACCAAAATCGCAGCAGGATTCCCTTTAAATAATTGCTGGGTAAAAGCATCGACCTGATACATTTTCATACTACATTTTTCCTTGATTTAAATTTTGAAATTAACTATGACTCAGCTCAGAATCATCGTCACTTTTCAAAATATCTTTATTGGTCTGATGCATCCATTGACTGGTGATTGTACCTGCGGTCATTGAACCATTCACATTTAATGCTGTACGTCCCATATCAATTAACGGTTCAATCGAGATCAAAAGTGCCACCAAAGTGACCGGTAATCCCATTGCAGGCAATACAATCAATGCCGCGAAAGTTGCACCACCACCCACACCTGCGACACCAATCGAACTTAAAGTCACCACCAAAAGTAAGGTTGCAATCCATAGCGGATCAAAAGTATTAATCCCTAAAGTTGGCGCAACCATCGTTGCAAGCATCGCAGGATACAAACCTGCACAACCATTTTGACCTATAGTCGCACCAAAAGATGCTGAGAAACTAGCAATCGACTCCGGGACACCTAAACGCTGCGTTTGCGCTTCGATACTTAAAGGAATACTTGCCGCACTGGAACGACTGGTAAATGCAAAAGTCAAAACTGGCCAAACTTTTTTAAAGAAGCGTAATGGATTAATCCCTGATAGCGATAATAAAATACCGTGCACCGCAAACATAATCGCTAAACCCAGATAAGACGCAATCAAAAATCCACCCAGCTTTAAAATATCTGCCATATTTGAGCCTGCAACGACTTTGGTCATTAACGCAAATACACCATACGGGGTTAAGGTCATGACCAAACGCACGAGCTTCATAATCCAACCTTGTAAAGATTCGATTCCACGTAATACACGTTGCCCTTTTTCTGGCTCATCTTTTAACAGCTTTAAAGCAGCCATTCCTAAGAAAGCAGCAAAGATCACTACACTAATAATTGAGGTCGGATTTGCACCCGTTAAATCTGCAAAAGGATTGGCGGGAATAAATGACAACAATAACTGTGGCACATTTAAATCTGAAACTTTAGCGATGTAATCACTATGAAGTGCTGTTAATCGGGCTGTTTCCTGTGTCCCTTGCACCAAACCATCAGCGGTTAAACCAAATAAATGGGTCATACCAACGCCGACAAAAGCCGCTATTACAGTGGTAAATAGCAAGATTCCAATCGTATAAAAACTAATTTTACCTAAAGAACTGGCATTATGCAGTTTAGCCACAGCCCCTAAAATCGAGATAAAAACTAAGGGCATCACGACCATTTGCAATAGTTTGATGTAGCCATTACCTACGATATTAAACCATTGCATTGATGCGCTAATAATTGGACTCGACTCACCGTACACCAGTTGTAAACCCAATCCAAACAACACACCCAACAGTAAACCTGCGAAGACTTTTTTTGACAAACTCCACTGAGTTTTATGTGCCCGCGTCTGTAAAATAATTAATCCAATAAAAATAATAATATTGATCAGCAAGGGCCAGTTCATACAGACACCTAAAAGTTGACAAAATTCGTTGGTAATATTGGAGCATAGATAGCTGTTACGAAACTAGCCCCTCATGATTTAAATGGTTAGACAATAACGCCTACATTTATATTTTTTACTTCTAAATACTTTATTTAAATAAATTTATTCAAATATAACATGACTGATTTAATTATCATGCGATACTAGACTTCTTCCATTGGTCCCTTTTAATTCTCCCTATAGAAGAAAAATAAAGAGCGTTTAAACATTGATGAAAGAAGTCTATTGTTTCAACATACGATGAAGTTCAACAAACTCATCTCTCAATACACAAAAGCGAGTTTTTCATTATTCATCGCCCATGTGCTGAATGATAGCTTGTGCAAATTCAGAACAACGTAAGAGTGTTGCACCTTGCATCAGTCGCTCAAAATCATAGGTTACGGTTTTTGCAGCAATTGCAGCAGAAATCCCTTTGATAATTAAATCAGCAGCTTCTGTCCACCCCATATCACGTAACATCATTTCAGCCGAAAGAATAATCGAGCCCGGATTGACTTTGTCCTGACCTGCATATTTCGGTGCAGTACCATGCGTTGCTTCATAAACCGCAACAGCTCCGCCAATATTTGCACCTGGTGCAATTCCAATCCCACCTACTTCAGCAGCGAGTGCATCAGATATATAATCCCCATTTAGATTCAGCGTTGCAATCACAGAATAATCACTAGGGCGTAACAAAATCTGTTGCAGGAAAGCATCTGCTATTACGTCTTTAATTATAATGTCTTTGCCAGTTTTAGGGCTTTTAATGTTTATCCAAGGACCACCATCAATGAGTTCACCACCAAAGCGCTCAATGGCCAATTCATAGCCCCATTCTTTAAATGCGCCCTCGGTATATTTCATGATGTTACCTTTATGCACCAAAGTCACATTCGGCTTGTCATGATCAATCGCAAATTGAATCGCTTTGCGTACCAGACGCTGTGTACCTTCTTTAGATACAGGTTTAACCCCAATACCGCAACTTTCAGGGAAACGGATTTTGGTCACCCCCATTTCTTCTTCAAGAAACTTAATTATTTTTTTGGCTTCAGGTGAGTCAGCTTTCCATTCAATACCAGCATAGATGTCTTCTGAATTTTCACGGAAGATCACCATATTGGTATGTTCAGGATGTTGAACAGGACTCGGAACTCCTTTAAACCAGCGAACCGGTCGAATACAAACATACAAATCCAATTCCTGACGTAAAGCAACATTGAGTGAACGAATACCGCCACCTACAGGTGTAGTGAGCGGGCCTTTTATGGAAACTATATATTCGCGCAGTGCTTCAAAAGTTTCTTCGGGCATATACGTGCCATAAATAGTATTTGCTTTCTCTCCGCAGTATACTTCCATCCATTCGATTGAACGCTTGCCACCATACGCTTTTAGCACAGCAGCATCTACCACTGCTTTCATAGCTGGTGTAATATCCACACCAATACCGTCACCCTCGATGAAAGGAATGATTGGATGGTTAGGAACATTAAGTGATAAGTCTGCATTGACTGTGATTTTGTCACCATCCACTGGAACCACGATCTTTTGATAACCCATTGTCTAGGTTCTCCCTTTTTAAACTGGCGAATCCCGTGTGCCACTGAGGGCATACGTTAAAGTTTATTTTTTAATCGCTAATAGTCTAATCCAAAACAGGTTTTTTTGAGATTTTAAGGTTGAATAACTACATTTCTCCATTAAATAAAAACCTTTTATTAACGGTGATGACCAATAACCAAAGTAGTTTATTGATATGAAAATTGTTGTTTTTAACAAACCTTATGATGTTTTATCCCAGTTTCGGGAAGACAGCGCACATTTGACTGTTTCGAGTTTTATTCATGATCCTGAATTACGTATTGCAGGACGTTTGGATTTAGATTCGGAAGGTTTAATGTTCTTAACTGATCATGGCGGTTTAAATCAGTTCATTACTCATCCAAGTAATAAAAAATATAAAACTTATCTGGTTCAAGTCGATGGTGATATCACTGAAGATGCGTTGCAACAATTACGCAAAGGCGTAGAGCTGGCTGATGGTCTGACCTTACCTGCCACTGCGTTGAAAGTTTCAGAACCAGAATGGTTATGGGAACGTAACCCACCAGTACGCTTTCGTGCGAATATTCCAACGTCTTGGGTTGAAATTTCAATTTGTGAAGGACGCAATCGTCAGGTACGTCGTATGACTGCAACGGTTGGCTTTCCAACTTTACGCTTGATTCGCACCAAAATTGGTTCGATTGATTTGGTTAAACTAGGTCTACAACCCGGTGAACAAAAAGAAATTGAACCTTTACTCTATCCTGACTTTAAGGATGTGCCAGAAGATAAGCCGTATCGCTCACGGTCTTATGTAAAAAAACCAGGCGGCACAGGTGGCAAGCCGATGCAGCATAAGCATAAAGATGCAGATAAAAAAGATCCGAATAAGAAAAAGTCGGGAACTAAACGTATCTGGCAAATGGATGAAAATGAGAAACCACGTCGCAAGACCAATGGGACTACTCGTCCAAATACTAAAGCGCCACGTGGACGTAGCCGTAATGGTCGCTAGCGTTTAGATATTTTAAAGCCCACGAAAGTGGGTTTTTTTATACCGCATAAAAAATGAAAAAACCGACGCTTTTGCATCGGCTTTTTTCACAATATGGGTAAAATTACCCATATTATTTTGACTTAAATCATTTCTAGCGCAGCATTTAATGTCGAACTTGGACGCATCACTGCTTCCACTTTCGCTGGATCAACTGCATAGTAACCACCAATATCAGCAGCTTTACCTTGAACTGATGCTAATTCTGCAACAATTTTATCTTCGTTTTCAGCTAAAGTTTTAGCAAGAGGCGCAAACTTCGCTTTTAAATCAGCATCTTCATCTTGAGCAGCCAATGCTTCAGCCCAATACAATGCTAAATAGTAATGGCTACCACGGTTATCAATTTCACCAGTACGACGTGATGGTGATTTATCATTGTCAAGCAATCTACCAGTCGCTTGATCTAAAGTTTTAGCCAGTAACTTAGCACGCTCGTTGTTTTCCTTAATGCCTAGCTCTTCAAGAGAAACAGCAAGGGCAAGAAACTCACCTAAAGAATCCCAACGCAAGTGGTTTTCTTCAACCAGTTGCTGTACGTGTTTTGGCGCTGAACCACCAGCACCTGTTTCGTACATACCACCGCCTGCCATTAACGGAACGATAGACAGCATTTTCGCAGAGGTACCGAGTTCCATAATTGGGAACAAGTCCGTCAGATAATCACGCAAAATATTACCTGTCACAGAAATCGTATCCAAACCACGTGCCACACGTTCAAGTGTATAACGCATTGCACGAACTTGTGACATGATCTCGATATCAAGTCCATTGGTATCATGATCTTTTAAGTATTTCTCAACCTTTTTGATCAATTCATTTTCATGTGGACGATATGGGTCAAGCCAGAAAATAGCAGGCATACCAGAGTTACGCGCCCGTGTGACTGCAAGTTTTACCCAGTCACGAATTGGTGCATCTTTTACCTGACACATCCGCCAGATATCACCTTGCTCAACATTTTGAGAAAGTAATACTTCGCCTGTTTCAATATCGGTAATATTGGCAACACCAGCTTCTGGAATTTCAAAGGTTTTGTCGTGAGAACCGTATTCTTCAGCTTTTTGTGCCATCAAACCTACGTTTGGTACAGTTCCCATGGTGCGTGGATCAAAATTACCATGCCATTTACAGAAATTGATCATTTCCTGATAAATACGTGCAAAAGTTGATTCTGGCATCACGGCTTTAGCATCATACTGCTTACCATCTGCACCCCACATTTTACCACCCGCACGAATCATAGCAGGCATAGAAGCATCAACAATGATATCGTTTGGTGAATGGAAGTTGGTAATGCCTTTAGCTGAATCAACCATTGCAAGCGCAGGACGGTGTTCCTGACACGCATGTAAATCTTCGATAATTTCTTCACGTAATGAGGTCGGCAAAGTTTCGATTTTCTCGTAAAGACCTGCCATACCGTTATTAACGTTAATACCTAATTCGTCAAATAACTTCCCGTGTTTTTCAAATGCATCTTTATAATAAATTTTTACGCAATGACCAAATACGATCGGGTGAGACACCTTCATCATGGTCGCTTTTACGTGTAATGAGAACAAAATACCAGCTTCACGACAATCTTCGAGTTGTTTCTCATAAAAGTCGCATAGCGCTTTTTTACTCATAAACATGGAGTCGATAATTTCACCATCAAGTAAAGCGACTTCAGGTTTAAGTACAATACTTTGACCGCTTTTCGTGATTAACTCCATTTTCACTTTACGCGCACGGTCAAGTGTCAATGATTTTTCACCATGATAGAAGTCGCCTTCTTCCATATGTGAAACATGCGTTTGAGACCATTGTTTCCATTCGCTCATTGAATGAGGGTGTTTTTTCGCGTAATTTTTTACCGCAGCAGGCGCACGACGGTCAGAGTTACCCTCACGTAATACAGGGTTTACAGCAGAACCTAAACATTTGCTATAACGTGCCTTGATCGCTTTTTCTTCGTCAGTCGTTGGATTTTCAGGATAATCAGGGATTGCGTAACCTTTTGACTGCAACTCTTTAATACACGCAGTTAATTGACCAACTGAAGCACTAATATTTGGTAACTTGATAATGTTGGTATCTGGGTCTTGGGTAAGACGACCAAGTTCTGCAAGATTGTTAGGTACTTTCTGCTCATCTTTTAAATATTCAGAGAACTCTGCGAGTACGCGTGCAGACACAGAGATATCGCTTTTGTCGATCTCAATGCCAGCTGGCTTGGTAAAAGTCTCAATGATTGGAAGCAGTGAGTAGGTCGCTAAAAGTGGCGCCTCATCGGTCAGTGTGTAAATGATTGTTGACTTTCCACCAGCCATATATATCTCCTGCTTTGGATTGCGTTGTGAGGAATGAGCTTATGACCCTCTCCTACGAACCGATTTGCTTAAATAAAACCCTGAGAGTATCGACTCTCATTGCATTTCAGTCAACGTAATATCTAGTGATAACGACATTTCGCCAGAAAATAGTAAAAATAAATCTTCTCAGCAATATTCGTTAAATTTATTATTTTTTTTATTTAAATAAAGCGTTGTACCTCAATACATATCTTACATGAGGGCAAATAGCTGTATTTCAATGAGGATCATCTTATTTTTTTGAGTTAATTTTACATATTTTCTATCAAAATGAGATAAATAAATCGATAAAATAAAATGCTTTGTTATTTCTATGAGAAAAACTGTGTATAAAACAACACTTTTTGCACTCAGCATGAGCGCTTCTAGTCTCGTATTTGCTCAAAATCCACTGAGTGTACATGTACTTAATCTTGAAAATGGTCTGCCATCGGCTGATGTCAATGTTGTTCTTGAAGCACAACAAGGCGGAAAGTGGGTGCAAATTAATCAGGGCAAAACCGATGAAAATGGACGTATCGCTGCACTTTATCCAGATGAAAAAGCTCTAGATAAAGGAACTTATCGGGTGACATTCAAAACTGGGGATTGGTTTCGCGAACATAATCAACGTTCATTTTTTCCTGAAGTACCTGTGGTATTTGTTATTGATGGGGCTGTAGATCATTATCATATTCCGCTATTAATCAGTCCTTATGGCTATTCAACCTATCGAGGAAATTAATGTCCATAAGTGTGAAAGAGCTGATGATGATTTGAGTGGATGTAATCTTTTAGCTATTAAAATGGGCACATTGTTACCCACTTCATTTACAGGCTTGAGTGATCCATTTGATCTAAATCAATCAAAATGCTGAAATTTACATCTCTTTGATTTAATTTTAAACGCTTAATCTTATTTTATTGTTTTTATCATTAAAATCGTTTGACACCCTCCTCAAATCACCCTACTATACGCCCACCTCTGAAACGTCCCTATCGTCTAGAGGCCTAGGACATCGCCCTTTCACGGCGGTAACCGGGGTTCGAATCCCCG
>NZ_JAHPRO010000028.1 GCF_025562455.1 Acinetobacter sp. WU_MDCI_Axc73 | reverse complement strand
ATCCACAAAGTTTAATCAGACTTTGAACAAAACCTGTGACCATGCGTAAAGAGAGTCTAAATAAAGATTTGATCATTAAACAGCATTGAATAGCCGTATCGGAGTAAGTTTGATTTCGACCTTGCTTGTTTTGTGGTTGTGCATACCACTGAGTGTTTGGATCAAACCAAATGGAAATGTTGCCCCGATTAATGAGAGCGCGATTATAGGAAGACCAGTTGGTTGTACGATAAGTTTTAGGAGTAGGTTTATTCATTTTGAAATTATAGGACTGAATAAACCTTATAGGCTCTAGGTTTGTGCAACAAAGCCGTTGTTCAAATACAACCGTTCTATTTGTTATAAATTGCCGATAAAATTTTTTAAAATTGAAGAGGTTGAATTTAGCTTTACATAAAGATCATCATATTAAATTAATATTCTTTTAGCGTTTAATAACATCATTAGGATTTAGATAAATTTCTGATTCTTCACCCTGTACAGTTGCTTTTAATTTTTTTGATATCTCAATCATTTTACTAAGAGCTTCAGGTGATGGATTTTTTGTTAGTAAGTCACAAAAGTTATAATCAAACCATAGAGAAAATTCTTGTTCGCCAATCGATACAAGAAAATCATTTTCTGAATTTTGAATATCTACCTTTATTGCTGGGTCTGTTTCTAAATATGTGTTCCATTCTTGTTTAGTAATGCATGTTCCATCATTAAGGTAAAATTCTTTTTTTGTTATATATACATTATAGCCTGCATTAGTAAGCGGACTGATAATTAAAAGTATAGGAATAATAAATTTGAGCATTGGATTAGTAGTCTACTAAGGAATTAGAAATATATATAAAATTTAATTTATCGAAAAACAGAAAAACCGACTTTTCCAGGTCGGTTTTTCTTCATATCGTAATTCAGGCAAGAAGTTCCGCTTCGTTTAAAGCGCTGCTTTAAACTCGCTCATTCTTGAAATCCCTACTGCCGCAGGCATAGCCTTTGTCGTAATTCACGCAAGAAGCTTCGCTTCTTGAAATCCCTGAATTACTCCCATTCAATTGTAGCAGGTGGCTTAGATGACACGTCGTAAACAACACGTGACACATCTTTGATTTCATTCATGATACGCGTAGAGATTTTATCCACTAAGTCGTATGGCAAGTGAGCGAAACGCGCTGTCATAAAGTCAACCGTTTCTACCGCACGAAGTGCAATCACCCATGCATAACGACGACCATCACCAACGACACCCACAGATTTTACAGGTTGGAATACCGCAAAGGCTTGAGCTGTTTTGTCATACCAACCACTGGCGCGAAGCTCTTGCATAAAGATGTCATCTGCAAGACGAAGAATATCGGCATATTCTTTTTTCACTTCACCCAAGATACGCACGCCTAAACCCGGACCAGGGAATGGGTGACGATAAATCATGCTGTGTGGTAAACCTAATGTTGTACCTAATTTACGGACTTCGTCTTTAAACAAGTCACGTAATGGCTCAACCAAATCAAAAGCCAAATCTTCTGGTAAACCACCTACATTGTGATGGGATTTGATCACATGTGCTTTGCCTTGTTTGCTGGCAGCAGATTCGATCACATCTGGATAAATAGTCCCTTGTGCCAAGAATTTCACGCCATCCAATTTGCGTGCTTCTTCGGCAAAAACGGCAATGAACTCACGACCAATAATTTTACGTTTTTTCTCAGGATCAACTTCACCTGCAAGCGCAGTCAAGAAACGTTCTTCAGCATCAGCACGGATGACACGGATCCCCATGTTGTCGGCAAACATTTGCATGACTTGATCACCTTCGTTTAAACGAAGTAAACCATTGTCGACAAATACACAAGTTAACTGATCGCCAATCGCTTTATGCAACAATGCTGCAACTACGGATGAATCGACACCGCCAGACAGACCAAGTAATACTTTTTCATCACCAATTTGCTGACGTAACTGTTCTACACGTAAATCGATAATATGTTCTGGTGTCCAAAGACCTCCACAACCACAAATTTTATGTACAAAGTTTGACAGTAACTCGGCACCTTTCGCGGTATGCGTCACTTCTGGGTGGAACTGAACACCATAGAAACGGCGTGTTTCATCGGATGCTGCTGCGAATGGGCAGCTTGGTGTGCTAGCAGTAGTTTGAAAACCTTCTGGTAAACATCCTACTTTATCACCATGACTCATCCAGACATGTAGTTGATCTTCACGATCCTGCAAGTTGCCAATCAATTGATCACGTTGTTGAATGTCAACTTCGGCATAGCCAAACTCATGTACAGTTCCTGGTTCAACTTTACCGCCCAACTGTTCTGACATGGTTTGGAAACCATAACAAATCCCCAATACAGGCACACCAAGCTCAAATACCACCTGTGGTGCGCGCGGACTACCTTCTTCGTGCACACTTTCAGGCCCACCAGACAAAATGATACCGTTCGGATTAAAAGCTCGAATATCTTCTTCAGACATATCAAAAGCATACATTTCAGAATATACACCCGCTTCACGTACACGACGTGCAATCAGCTGGCTGTATTGAGAGCCGAAATCCAAAATTAAAATACGGTCATCAGTAATGTGAGTATTGGTTGTCATGATTACGCAACTATGCAAGGCAACGAGAGAAGCGCAATATTCTAGCATTTTTCATGATGCCACGCACGTTCTTTCCATTGCCAAAAAACTCAATAAAAACAGTATTAAAAAAACACTAAATTCGTGCCTTCTCTTTAGTGCTGAATTTTTTCGATTTTCACGACTTCAATGTCTGTAGGTTTATAGCGATGGGTATCGACCTCACCCACAACACGGACGTGATCGCCAACTTTTAAGCCTGCTGCATGCCAAATATCATCATCAATTTCCAGATTAATGGTGCCAGAACGATCTTTAAACTCATAATGATCGCTTTTAATGTGTTTGGTAATTTGACCTGTCAATGTTACGCCCGTTTCATCTTTCATGTTTGCGACTTGCTGAACCGTCGCAATATTTTTTGCAGCTTCCTGAATGATCAGATGATCATCCTTACCAGCAAATGCACTAGAAGATAAAACAACTGTCGCGGCGATAGAGGCCGTCAGCATAAACTTTTTCATTATTCACTCTTGATATTAAATGTATTCAGTTTTATCTAAGCAGAAATTGAAAAAGATGTCGGCTAGAGTTTTGTAATATAAGGTAAAAATTAATTTACCCTATATTTCTGAATAATTTATTTTTCAATTACTGCGTCCAGACTGAATTTACCTGCCCCATGCAACATCAAGAAAAATAAACCACCTGACATAGCTAAGTTTTTCATAAAGTTAATGGATTGAGATTGATCTGCACCCTCATGAAAAATAAGCGCAGTCAAAATACTAAAAACACCGAGTCCAAAAGCAGCTAAACGAGCCTGAAAACCAAAAAGCAAAGCTAGTCCGCCACCAAATTCAACTAAAATCGTTAAAGGTAATAAGCCACCCGGCACCCCCATCGACTCCATATAACCCACAGTTGCAGAATAAGCCGTAATTTTGCCCCAACCTGCAACCAGAAAAATATAGGCCATAAGAATTCGTGCGATCAATGAGATAACAGAATCTGCGCCAGATTGAGTCACCATATTTTTTACAACTACATTTGGATTAAACATAAATAAGCCCTTTAGATTGATTTCATAGTGTGTTGTTTTGATGAGATGATCTTAATCTGGTTTATTTTTGCAATAAATATTCATTTTTCAGACATATCGTTCCGAATAAAAGACAATAAAAGATGTAACTTTTTACTGAATCATACTGACTTTCACATAAGGCACTGCTAGGATTTGATCACAATTTTGCGCTGTAGCCTGTCATGGAACTTTTTGATTTTATTTTGCACGTTGATGATCACCTTCTTGAGTTTATTCGCAATTACGGCGTATGGATATATGCAATTTTGTTTCTGATTATTTTTGTAGAAACAGGTCTGGTGGTCATGCCTTTTTTACCAGGCGACAGTTTACTCTTTGCAGCAGGTGCATTGGCAGCATCTACGGGTGCAATGGATCCTTGGGTTCTGGGCATTCTTTTATTTATTGCAGCCGTATTAGGGGATACCCTAAATTATCATATTGGTCGTTTTATCGGTCCGCGTGTTTTTGAAATGAATTCACGTTTTATTAATAAAGCACATCTGAGTAAAACCCATGACTTTTTTGAACGTCATGGCGGTAAAACCATCATTTTTGCTCGATTTATCCCTTTTGCCCGTACCTTTGCTCCATTTGTAGCAGGTGCAGGCAGCATGAACTATAAATTTTTTCTGACTTATAATGTGATTGGCGCACTGTGTTGGGTGGCTTCTTTTATTACATTAGGCTATTTATTTGGAAATATGCCAATGGTTAAAGATAATTTTACCCACTTAATTTTTGGCATTATTATTTTGAGTGTTTTACCAGGAATTTTCGCCTTTATTCGCCAGAAACTGAGCAATAAACGTCAAGTTTTAAACTCTAAAAAGTAAGTTTAAAAGAATCGAAAAATCACAGGTAACATACACAATAACAGCAACATTGCCGATCCTTTATATAAACGATCGGCTTGCAATCCCTTAATATTGCCTGCCAACAATGCCCGACCAAACACCATCCAGAACCAAGAAACTGGAAATAAAATCAAGCTAAATACGCCAAGTACTAAAATTGCATGTTCCAAAGAATCCCATGTTTCTGGCGGAAAAATGCCTGCTGCAAACAATAAAGCTTTAGGATTTTTTAAGGTTGAAAAAAATATCTGTTTAGGGCGAATCGTTTTATGATTTTGGCTATGCTTTTGTAAATGTGAACTTTTCCATAAGTTAAACGCCAACCAAATGACATACAAAGCACTAATCACATGCAAAAGCGGAGTCAGTGCTGGCCAGATCGGTTGACCAAGATGAATTAATAATGCCCAAATCGCAATACCATAGAGATAACCCAACCATTCTGCTGGAATAAAAGAAGCTGTTTTTGTAATACCCTGATGATGTGCAGCACTGGCAAACAACGCATTGGTTGGGCCAGGAATAAGTAGCACGGCAAGCATCGCCAATACAAAGAACCAGCTTTCAATCATAAAGTATCCATCGCGATTAAGGTGGGCACACCTTATATGAAATTGAATTTAACTGACAAGTTTTATTGACACTTAAGCCTAAGCATAGATGACAAAATATCGATGCAAAGAAAAATAACTATATGATTTAAAAAGATATATTACGAAACATTTTGACAAACACTTATTCAGTCCTGATTCAAAAAATGTGAATCAGGACTCATTTTTATAATTTTAACTGGCTTTTTTCTTGATCACAATAGGACAATTTTTAAATTGTGCAGCCTGAACAATCGCTTCTTGCTGACCCAATACGCGAGAGAGCTCCGTATTTTTTGTGTTTGAAGATTGTCCCATATTGACTGAAACGCTTGGGCCAAAGCCCCAACCACCACGTCCCCAGCCACCGCCAAGTCCGACACCCAAACCAACACCTGTCCGCTTCGGTGTCTGTACACCATTTTCAATATAGAGCTGAATACGATTATATTCACTTTGTAATTGCTGACAATTGAGTGACTGATATTGTGTTGGTGAAACATAGGTCGGTTTAACTGTGGTCGCACAGGCACCTAGCAATAGTGTGAATACGGTTAGAGGAAGGAAATATAAGCCTTTCATCGCTTTTCTCAAATTAATTTGGTTCAATTTCTGCGAACAACGTCTGATATGCTTGTGTCAGCTTGTGTTCTGGCGATAGATGAACCAAGGGTAAATTCTTCTGATGTGATTCTTTCATTAAAATTGAAGGTGGTAACATGCTATTTAATACAGGTAAGCCTTCATCTTTTAATTGTTGTACCACTTCTCTGGGCAATTTTGCCTGTGCCTGAAATTGATTGACTACAATCCCTTCAATTTCCAGACCATTATTATGATCATCTTGGGTTTCGATCACATTTTCAATCAAAGTTTGTAACGCACGTTTGGAAAAAACATCACAGTCAAATGGAATCAACACACGATCAGCGGCAATTAGCGCTGATAAAGTAAAGAAATTAAAAGCAGGTGGCGTATCGATATAAATTCGGTCATATTGACTGCTCAGTTGTTGCAAAGAATCACGTAATTTATAAATTTTATGTTTAGATTCAAGTGCATGCTCTAAGGAACCGAGTGTTGGACTGGCTGGAATCACATCTAGTTTAGGAAACGCGGTATGATGCACAAAACTTTCCAAGCCTTTGGTACGTGATTTTAAAATTGAACCAATGGCATTGCCAATCAAACCTTTTGATTGATTATTACCTAAGACATCATCAAAAAAATTTTCTATATTTGGCTCTAGGGCATTTTTATCTGCGGAGTAAGTCGCCTGTTCACCTAATAGGTATTGACTTGAATTGGCTTGTGGATCTAAATCAATTACCAGCGTTCTTAAATTTTGCTGTGCGCTAATTGCAGCCAGATTTACCGTGATACTTGATTTACCCACACCGCCTTTTTGGTTAAAAACCACCCGTGTAAACATGCTTCCCTCATCACTATTTTTTCAAACTTGCTTAGAGTTTAACCTAGCCAAAGGATATAAACTCAAAGAGTGTCAAACAATTAACCAAAAACTGGCTTGATCATGACTAAACCCAAAATAGCAAAAAATGCGACACAGCCAATGACGAGACCTGCTCTGCGCTGTACCAACAAAATAGATTGATCTTTTTTAAATGCTTTAGTGAATGACGAAAGCATCACTACAAACAAAATAATTTTGGCATAAAACCACGGTTGCATTTGAAAATGATTCAGATATAACAAAATAAGTCCCGTAATGACAACAAGCGTAAATCCTGAATGTTGCAGGGCAATCCAGAGCTTATTTGTCATAGGAGATTCCGACTGATCAGGCGTAGTCATCCATAAAGGCATAGAACGAATCACCACGGCTATTGCTGCAAATGCCAATGCAATCAGATGAATGACAACGACGAATAAATGTATTTCCATTTTTATCTATCAATTCGTTTAATTTTTAGGTGCATACGCACATTCAGGGCTATCTGGTACTCGGCCTTGCCATTCATCTGGCGTATAGGCATGAATCGCTAGTGCGTGAATTTTACCCGGACTCATCAAATCTGTTGCGACCGCATAGACTTTTTGATGACGTTGCACCAGTCGAAGTTCCTGAAAAACTGGACTTACGATAGCGACTTTAAAATGACTTTCTTTACCCGGAAAGTAGCCACCGTGACCCGAAGACTCATTGATTACTTCAAGATGCGTGGGTTGCAATGTATTGAGACGTTCAATCAACTGTTGTTCTAAAGTCATCATTCTTCACCTATTCACATAGAAAGATGGATGGAAGTATAACGCGCCTACAGTCAAAACGTTGAAAAACACAGAATTAAAGTGAGACAATCCACTAAACTTAAGTCGTAATTGAACAAATATGATTTTATTTTATGCAATCGATAACATTATATGCATAAAGTGGTTGACCCTTGATTTGCATAATGTATTATAAGCGGCACGCGGGAATAGCTCAGTTGGTAGAGCACAACCTTGCCAAGGTTGGGGTCGCGAGTTCGAGTCTCGTTTCCCGCTCCAAAATATTTTTAGTGAAAGTTTTTTAAAACTGCTCAATGATTTGCGGGAATAGCTCAGTTGGTAGAGCACAACCTTGCCAAGGTTGGGGTCGGGAGTTCGAGTCTCCTTTCCCGCTCCAGATTCAAAAAGCCCTCATCGAAAGATGGGGGCTTTTTTCTTGTTGATTATTAATAATATTTTTTCTAAAACCTATATGTTCCAGCTTTGGAAGAAGCACTAAAAATTTTAGAAAAAGTATTGTATAAGCTCGCTGCGTGACCAAAAGTGCCCTAAACGTGCCTTCCCTTTATCATATACGAATCAATTCATTCGCTATTCTGGTATTTTTTTAATCAATTTCAGTATAGATAATCAGAACACCTTCCCCATACACTTGACTTCCCTTTTTTCCATCTATTTTAGTATTTTTTTATTTGCTTTATTTTGATGGTGACCAAATTTGGTCACCAAAAATACATAGTTAAAACATTTACTTATGATCAAAAAACTCAATTTTAATCAATCATTCTGCTCTTCATTTTTCTTAAATTTTAATAAATCACCCACTTCAACATTAAGTAATACACACAATTTTTCTAAGGTCTCAAAATCTATTCGAGTCGATTGACCATTATATAACTTATGCAATGTTGTCTTACTCATTCCAGTCGCTCGAACTACATCCGCAACTTTCATTCTTCGCTCTGCCAAAAGCACTGGCAAGTTACAAACTATCATTAATTACCACCATTGTGTAATAAAGTACTTGCATAGTGTCTTAAATGCATTTATTATCGCATTGTGGTCTTAAATAACACCATTGTGATACTTTATAAAAGGATACAAACATGAATCTTACTTATATTACTACAAAAGAATTGGCGGAACGAATCCATTATAACGAACGTACTATCCGTAATCAGTTAAAAGATAGCGTTTTGATCGAAGGCATTCATTACATTCGCCCTTTTGGTGGTCGCAAAATTTTATATGTATGGGAGCGTATTGAAGAAGATATGACTAAAACAACTTTAGGCTCGCTACACAGCCTACAACTTCTGTAAGGAGAACATAATTATGGCTGCTATTCGTACTAGATACGGTAAGTTATGTGTCGATTTTCGATACTTAAGTATCCGTTGCCGTGAAACCACCGCTCTTGAAGACAATGCTCAAAATCGAAAAAAGCTTGAAAAAGCGATTGAACGAATGGAGGCAGAAATCTTATTGGGTATTTTTGACTATGCTAAATACTTTCCAAAAAGTTCTCGTTTGAAAGAAATCAAAAATGCAGAAAACAGAGTAAATGAAATCAGCTCAAAAACACCTCTATTTTCTAAGTTCTGTGAAATCTGGTTCACTGATAAAGAAATAGAATGGCGTACAAGCTACAAGGAAAAAATTCAAATTGTGATCAGAAAGTACTTAATTCCTTTTTTTGGCACAATTCCGGTTATTAATATCAAAAAGTCAGACATTCTTGGATTCCGTTCATCCCTCGCCAAAGTGACTCACGGGAAAAACCAAGAATGCCTTTCACCATCAAGAATCAACCAGATTATGATAGCACTTCGTATGATACTCGATAGTGCTGCCGAACGATATGACTTTGACAGTCCTTATAAGAATATCAAGAACTTAAAGCAAGGGAAAATTGAAGTCACGCCTTTTTCATTAAAGGAAGTACATGCAATCTTGGCCACAGTTCGTGATGATTTTAAGCCTTATTACACTGTTCGGTTTTTCACAGGTATGCGCACCAGTGAAATTGATGGGTTGCAATGGAAAAATGTGGACTTGCAACGTCGGGAAATCCATATTCGTGAAGCCTTGGTGAATGGGGAACTGGGTGGAACCAAAACCTATGGTTCTGACCGCACAATCCAGATGAGTGACCGCGTTTACCAAGCCTTTCTGCAACAGAAAAGCTTAAATAATGGTAAATCAGAGTTTGTTTTCTGCAATCGTGATGGTGGACCTCTCGATTACCGTTTGGTGAATAAACGTGTCTGGCATCCGATCTTGCGCTTTCTAGGATTAAAGCCTAGAAGAGCCTACCAAACACGTCATACAGCAGCAACGCTCTGGCTGTCGGCAGGAGAGAATCCGGAATGGATCGCACGTCAATTGGGACATTCAACGACTGAAATGCTATTCCGGGTCTATAGCCGTTACATCCCCAATGTTACCCGTCGTGATGGCAGTGCATTTGAAGCCATGCTGGAAAAACTAAATACAGAGGAGCTTGCACATGAATAGTAAAGCTTTCTTTGGTGGTGTGGTCGTCAGTCCTGAAGCGGATACGGTCGCTCGTGAATTAATCCATGAGCTACACATTCCCAAACTGCACAATCTGGCGTTTTTGCTGGAGATCAACAAATGCTTCGATGATCACCAGGCGTTAAGACTGTGGCTACAGCGACTGCTGGATGATGGACAAGCCCATTACGATGACCTAGCCCAACAGGCTCGCCTCCGGTTAATGAGCTTAGCTCCCTGATCAAATAAATATACAAGGTCATCTGATTGATGACCTTAGCCCTCTATACCTATAAAAAAGGTGAACACATGCATAAACATATTTCAATTTGGATGCCACTCTATATTGGCGACCTACAGGCGAAATTTGCACGAATGACAGCAGAACAAATTGGTGCGGCACTGCTGTTAATGATGGATTTCTGGAAAAACGGTGCTATTCCTCATGACCTAGCTACGGTATGTAGCATCACAAAATTATCGCAACATACCAAGGCTAAAACTTTGTTGAATACGCTAATAGCCCTGGAATTGTTTGAAATCGAATCTGAGCAAATTCATTCAAGTTTTTTAACCAGTTTAAAAAGCCAGGCATTGCAAAATCAGCAAATGAAATCTGATAAAGCTAAAAATGCAGCTCAAGCACGTTGGGGAAAATCCGCAACTAATGCTCAAGCATCAGCCAAGCAACGAAAAGTAAATGCTCAAGCAGCTCCTGAGAAGAGCCCGAGTATTACTCAAGTCATGCTTGAACCATGCCCTTCATCTTCATCTTCATCTTCATCTTCATCTTCATCTTCATCTTCATCTTCAAATTTTGAAGAAAAAAATGAGAGTTTTTTAGAAAATTCAAAATGGATTTAGGAGAACAATCATGAATACCATGCTTAAAACGCTCCAGTTTCGCGCAGAAACAACAGAAGCACTCTGCCCTACCCATCATATACCCCTGATGGAAATCGCCGGTCACAGGCTTTGCAAATTGTGTGCAAAAGAAATGGTCCATCGCTCACATGCAGCCTATGCAGATGAGCTGCAACAACGGTTGCTGCAACAGAAAATCAAAAACTCAGGGCTCAATAAACGCTACCTGGACCGTGGCTTCAAGAATTATGTAGTTGCATGTCCTGCTCAAGACAATGCCATAAAACTATGTCAGGCTTTTGCACAGCAAATTATTTCTGACCATTATCCAAACCTGCTGCTCATTGGTACACCAGGTACAGGAAAGACTCATCTGAGTGCGTCAATCATTCGCAACATTCTGCATAACAGTACAAAATCTGCACGCTACTATACCAGTGCAGAAATTGCTCAAAAAATGATGGACACCTGGTCAGATGCTTCACGCTCTGAAAAGGAAGTTATCGAGCATTTCTCCAGTTTTGATTTATTGGTGATAGATGAATATGGCCTGCATGACCGACATGAAAAACGCCTGGAGATGGTGCATAAGGTTTTATATAGTCGTTATGACAATATGAAATCTACACTGCTGATTTCCAATTTCACAATCCAAAATATGCAGCGGGATTTAGGTGCCCGATTATGGTCACGGTTACATGAGAACAATTTGATTGTAGTGCCATGTTATTGGGATGATCTAAGATTTAATCAGTAAAATAATTTAGATTTAGAATCTATATAAGTGTAAAACCTATAAGTATTGGTATTACACTTAATATCAAGATAATTAGAAGTAGTAAGAATTCTCTCCATCCAAATTCAATACCATCTAATTTTCAAATATAACAAAATTAATTTAACAATATCAAAAATTGCTTTTTTAAGAGTTAAATCTATACTACCTTTTATGAAAATTGGTTCATATTTTTTCATCAAATTGAGAAAATAAAAATCGAAAATAACCCTTATCAATTTCAGTTAAATTTTTAAAATCATGTTAAAAAATTACATATTTTTTGTTATTTTCAACATAACTTATAGTATAATTATAATATATAAAACAGCATCTTGTGATAGGAAAATGAAAAAATGAAGCTCACATCTAATAAATTTTTAATTCCCTTTACTCTTATCATTTTAATCAGCAGTTTTTTAATTATTCTCTACCGTATTACTATCAGCTAATACAGAAATTTTTCATATAATGATATGAAAAGAATTTAAAAAATTTAGATCAAATGAAAACCGACATAATTTAGATATATTCAAATTATGTCATTATTGTTTCATCGTACTCATTCGCTATGAAATAAAATAAGCCAAATGAAATATTTTTACCAAGGCAAAAAGATCAACTTCGGCATCTGGACAGGTAAGACTTGATCAAAATATAAAGTACCCAAAAATGTTTATCCTATTTAAATGTGTTAAATCAAAAAACAATGACCATCCAACAACTTAAAATATTATATCTGCCTATAACTTTATTTGACAAAAGGTGGCAAAGTGCTTGCTACTTTAAAATTAGTGGCATTCCACCTGTATCGAAAGATCATAATTTCTTAAATGTTGTTGAATAGGCCTAAAAAGAGTTAACTTTAAGTTAAGCATTTACCTTATAACGCTTAACAAAAAGTGCTGCGCATTATGTGGCTTTTCATTTTCTATGCATGAGTTACGCTTCCAACTACCATCACTTTGTAATAGCCATGCTTGTTGATTATCCATTAAATAATTTTCTAACCCTTGCTGATAAATTCTTTTTTTGAGTCTAGTATTTTCAATAGGAAAGCACACTTCAACACGTTTAAATAAATTACGCTCCATCCAGTCAGCACTAGAACAATACACACGTGTATCACCATTATTGTAAAAATAATAGACACGAGTATGCTCAAGAAAACGCCCTACAATTGAGCGAACACGAATATTTTCTGATAAGCCAATTAGGCCTGGACGTAAACAACAAATAGAACGAATGATTAATTCTATTTGCACACCAGCTTGAGAAGCTTCGTATAATTTATTAATCAATTGAACTTCGGTTAGTGCATTGACCTTAATGATAATTTTTGCCGGTTTCCCTGCTTTCGCAAGCACAATCTCGTTTTCAATAAAATTCATCAACTGACTATGCAAAGTAAATGGTGCATGTAGAAGTTTCTTTAACTTCACCATTTTGCCCATACCGGTTAATTCTTGAAAAATACGATGTACATCTTCACACAAATCTTGATTGGTCGTTAATAAACCGTAATCAGTGTAAATTTTGGCATTGCCAGCATGATAATTTCCTGTACCTAAATGTGCGTAGCGCACCAGTTTTTGATTTTCTCGGCGTACCACCAAAATCATTTTGGCATGAGTTTTATAGCCGACAATGCCATATACCACCACGGCACCCGCTTCCTGTAAAACATTGGCAACAGCGATATTGGACTCTTCATCAAACCGTGCTCGTAATTCAATCACTGCGGTGACTTCTTTACCATTTCTTGCCGCCTCAGCCAAAATTTGCACAATTTCTGAATTTGCACCGCTACGGTACAAGGTCTGTTTAATGGCCAAAACATGCGGATCTTGCGCGGCTTCACGTAATAATCGAATTACAGGGGAAAATGATTCAAAAGGATGATGCAATAAAATATCTTGTTTCTGCATCGCACTGAAAATATTTGCAGATTTTTTCAGTATTTTTGGAATCACAGGAGTATGTGGCTCATAGCGTAAATATGGGCGTTTAAAATCCGAGACCAATCGAGCCAAATTAACAGGCCCGTCGACACGATACAATTGATGCGTATCCAAATCGAATTCTTTGAGTAAGTATTCATAAATATGTGTTGGACAATTTTTATTGACCTCCAAACGTACTGCCCGACCAAAACGGCGTGAACTGAGTTCGTCTTTTAAGGCTTCCGCTAAGTCTTCAACATCTTCAGTTAACGTTAAATCTGCATTTCGGGTTACTCTAAATTGATAGCAACCCGTTGCCGTCATTCCCGGAAATAAATCAGACACATGAGTATGAATAATTGAAGAGAGCATCACATGATGCTCTTTGCCTTCGGTCAACTCATCTGGCAAACGCACCACACGTGGCAATGAACGTGGTGCAGGAACCACTGCCAAATCGATCTGACGGCCAAAGGCATCCTTACCTTCCAAAGTCACAATGAAATTAAGTGATTTGTTGACCAAGCGTGGAAAGGGATGCGCAGGATCTAAACTTATTGGTGTTAAGGCTGGTGCAACCTGTTCCTGAAAATATTTTTTGACCCAATTAGATTGTGCTTGAGTTAACTCTCCACGTCTTAAAAAGCTGATGCCTTCTTCTCTTAACTGCGGAAAAATTTGCTCATTTAAAATTTGATATTGGCGTTCAATCGCAGCATGTGCTGTCTCCGAAATTTGATGTAAAATTTCTTGTGGGGATAAACCATCAGCCGTTTGTATGTCTCGCTCTTGAACAAAATGTTCCAACATAGTTGCAACACGAATTTCAAAAAACTCATCTAAATTTCTAGAAAAAATTAATAAAAAATTCAATTTTTCTAAGAGTGGATTTAAAGGATCGACCGCTTGTTCTAAGACACGTAAATTAAAATCTAAAATTGACAACTCGCGATTAATATATCGCTCAACTTGACCATATACCGGGGGGGAGGCTTGTGTAACTACGGAATTCATATACTACCCATATTTCTTAAAAGCAATGCCATTTTTAGTTGGCTAAAAATAAATAGAATTACAAAACAAAAACTTAAATATCATTCTAAAATATTGAAAATAAATCCTAAATTTACTGAATAACCATCCAAAGTACCGCCATTAAAATCGCCATATGCAGCATTTGTGCGGGGGCAAAATATAGAAAATATTTCCCGCCACCAGTTAAAAATGCATTGATGCTTTTAGAAAATGCATGTGCAGCCAAACCAATCATCATAGCGTAGACCAACGTCATCTGCTGTGGTGTTCCTTGCATCACCACCGTTGCCATGGCGGCATGCACTTCAAATAAAGAAGCGAAGAATGCCCCAATAATCAAACCGCTATCACCCAACACTACATTCAAGCCATATACCGCTGCTTGAATCACTGTCAGTGTTACCACAATGATCAAGGCTTCCTTAATGCTGAACATCCGACTGTCCATATGCGTAATATCATTTTGTGGTGTAGCCTGTTGACCCATCGTCGCTTTGGATGAATGAATTAACATCAAGGCAATGATCAAAAGCACTGCAATGCCAATACTGCAAGGCAACAATAAAACCTTAAACCAAGCAAAATTAATCCCTGCGACAATAATCAGCAGCTGTAACAGGGTCGCAATACAGGAAATTAAGCCTGCACCAGCATTAGATTTGGCTTCTGCTTTGCCTGAACGGACTTCCATGCCCAAACTGGCAATAGTTGCGGTGCTAGAAACAAAACCGGATGCCAAAGATGACAACATCAAGGCTTTATTGTTTGGCAAGAGACGTTTAGCAATATGTGCCAAGGACTGTACGCCTAAAATCATGATCAGCAGTTTTAGAATCACATATGGATTGAGTACTGTGCCCCACATTGCCTGATCCGGCATCAGTGGCAAGGCAATTAAAATCAGTGCCAGTAAAAACAAACCGTCACGCAGTTCAAAATGCTGAATCCAATTGCCAGCAAAATAATGCAATGACTGCTTGCCCATTAAAATCAGACACAACACTACCGCTAACCCTGCAGCAAGCGGCACATTAAACACACATAATGCACCAATCAAATAGGTCATCAAAAATGCCAGTTCAGTGGTCGCACCAATATCCTGTTTTTGTTTAATCAGGCTATAAACACAAAAAGTCGTGACTGAAAATGCACCTAAGATACCTACTGCAAGATGTAGTAAAAAACATACTGCCCCAAGCAAGGCGCAAATGGTAAATGAACGCAGTCCGGCAAAACTGGGTTCACTTTCTTTACGATTATGCCTTTCCCGTTCTAAACCGATTAATAAACCGCAGCCTAATGCAGATACCATGACTCTCAATAATTCTTGAAAGGACAAATCTAGTAATACAGTATTCAATTTCTTAGCCTCAACACAGCTGGATAAAAAATGCGATGAACCACATTCATCAAGACTCCTCTAAAAGACGCTCATACATCACGTTAGAGAAACGATAGCTATGTGCAATTAAGCGATCCATCCAACGCTGTGCAGCTAATAATTCCACCCCTTTGGATGCGCTTAATTGATTTACTTCGGTATATTCCATGACTTTTTTACGCGTTTCGGCACGATGGCTACTGGTCCATTTTTTTAACTGATTTAAATCGGCTCTAAGATTTTCAATGACTGACCGATCTGCTAACTGTTCTATATGTGAAAAGTAACTTTCTAAAATATTGCAATAATCTAGTGCTAACTGAAAAATTGCCGGCTGTGTTCGTAGCAATATGGCATTATCTAAACGCTCTAAATCATTATGTAAGACACGTACATAGACCATTACTCGCAGTAATGATAAGAATTTTTGTTTGAGTGCAGGATGCTCAGGAATCGCTATTTTTTCTAAATACTGCTCAATATGCTGAATAATCTCATTCAGCGTATTCAACTGTTGATGTCTAGGTAATGTACCGGTCTGAAAAACCATTTGTAGAATTTTAAAAATCTCAAATATGCTGAAATATACCGCCTTTTCCGCGGCCTGTACTGCAATGGCAGGTACTTGCAAACTTGCATCATCCAGACTGTCTAAAATGGCAGGATTATTACTTGGCAACCATTGGATAATTTTCTGTTCTAAAAATTTCAGACTTGGCATAAACATACATGCCCCCAACACACTGAATGCTGTATGAAACATCGCGAGCATAATCACTTGATCAATGCTGCTGAAAAATGCACTGTGTTTAATCAACCAAAGAAAAAACGGTGCTAACAGGAAAAATGCAGCAATCGCACTCACGAGATTAAAAATCACGTTCACAGCAACTGTTCGTTTGGCATTGATCGAAGCGCCAATCACCGAAATCACGGTAATGCTGACTGCACCAATATTTTGCCCAATCACCATATATAGCGCCTGCGGCAAGTCAATCGCACCACTGACTAAGGCAGCCATAGTCGCTGTAATAGATGCACTAGAGGACTGCAGCAGCATTGCCATAATGATGCCGATCAGCACCAAAACCAATTGTGACCACAAGCTGTCATAACCAAAAAAGGATAAATCTGAGTGTACAGCAAACCCCGCCATGGCTTTTTGCAAAACATCGATGCCAAAGAAAATCAGACCAAAGCCTGCAATCACAAGGCCCAATAAGGCCATTTGGCCTTTAGCGATGAGTTTAAGCAGAGCGCCTAAAGCAATCATCGGTAATGCCAACATGGAAATGGAAAATTTCATGCCCAAAAATGCCACAATCCAACCAGTACTGGTTGTGCCGATATTGGCACCAATCACTACACTCATGGCTTGCGTGAAACTGAGTACCCCTGCTCCGACAAAACCAATGGCGGCGACAATTGTTGCTGTAGATGAATTCACCAGCAATGTCATACCCAAACCTGACAGCATGGCTTTAAACGGCGTTGCCGTAAACCTTGTCAGTAACTCCTTCAAGGTCTGACCTGCAATTTCTTTAAGGCTATCAGTCAGTAACGTCATACCAATTAAAAATAGACCGACACCGCCGCATAGTTCAGAGAGAATTTGAAGCACTACATTCCCCTATAAATTTCAAAAAAATTATGCTATTCAATGACATTTATTTAAATCTTGCGCCATTGAATTATTATCAAAGAATAAAAAAAAAGCAGGCAGACTATTCAGGGAGTCATCTGCCTGCAAAAGGGAAACCCTTTACGCCATGGTATGAATCGTGTCTTTAAAGCGCTTCCAAGACACATAAAAAAACACTGACGCAATACCTAACAACCATACAAATGATGGCCACACCACATCGAATCCTGCATTACGGTATAAAATGGCCTGAGCCAAAGAGACGAAGTGTGTAGTTGGAGCAATCATCATGACCTGCTGCACTATTTCCGGCATGCTTTCACGTGGGGTTAACCCACCTGACAACATTTGCATTGGAATTAGTACCAACATCATTAGCAAGCCAAACTGCGGCATGGATTTCGAAACGGTTGCCATATAAATACCCATCGAAGTAGTTGCAAACAGTGTGAGTAAGGCGCCAAAGAAAAATAGCGGCAAACTGCCGTCAATCGGTACATGCAATACACCTTGAACCACGACTTTTAAGCCAACAAATGCAGCGATTAATACCACAAGACTCATTGACCAGACTTTGGACATCATGATTTCAAATACCGTTACTGGCATTACCATCAAATGTTCAATGGTGCCATGCTCACGTTCACGAATCAGCGCTGCACCAGTCAGAATAATTGAAAGCATTGCAACGTTATTAATAATCTGCATGACACTCATAAACCATTGCTTTTCAAGTGTTGGATTAAAACGCGAGCGTATCGCCAAATCTATAGGCAGATTAGTGACTTCACGGTTACGCAGCACATATTCATTCACTTCAGACTGAATTATCTGCTGAATATAGCCTGCACCCGACATAGCTTGAGTCATACGGGTTGCATCAACATTGACTTGAATCTCCGCACTTTCGCCAGACAACACATCTTGCTGAAAATTGGCTGGGATATTTACTGCAAAAGTAAACTCACCTGCATCCATACCCTCATCCATCGTGTTCAGCGTTGTCGTTTTACTGGTAAAATTTGGAGGATAAAATGCTGAAGAAATCCGTTCAGACAAAGTTGAATGATCCTCATCAACAATCGCAATCGGCGCCATATTCAATGTTTCTTTTACAGCAGTTGATGATGTGTAAACTGATACAGTAAAAGTGTAAATAATTAACACTAGCATGATTGGATCACGCCAAAGACTCCAAAGCTCTTTACAGCCGAGCTGATAGATATTCTGTAATTTTGTGAACATCTTATTGCTCCTGTTTCTTCAGCAAGGCAATAGCAGCAAACATTACTACCGGAACAGCCATGGCAATGATCCAAATGGCCTGTTTCAAATCATCAAAGCCCAAACCTTTATTAAAAATTCCACGACTGATATTGACCATATGCGTTGCCGGATAAATTTCCCCAAACCAGCGTCCAAACCCTTCCAAAGACGATACAGGATTGATAATTCCAGCAAACTGCATAACTGGTATCAAAGTCCCAATCATGACTAAAAACATTGAAGCAATCTGGCTTTTGGTAATAGTAGATGCCAATAGGCCCATACCTGTGGCAAAAATTACAAACAAAAAAGAAGTTAAGGTCAGAGCAAAGAAGCTACCTTTTACAGGTACATCAAATAAAGTAACCATGACCAAACACATAAGGAAATAGTTCAGCATTGCCAACAAAATATACGGAATCTGTTTACCAATTAAAAATTCTGTTCGCGTCACTGGTGTGACATACAAATTCACAATCGAACCTAATTCTTTTTCTCGCACCACAGATAAAGCAGTCAGCATGGCAGGAATCAACAGCAGTAATAAAGGCAGTACTGCGGGCGACATTGCTGGCAAACTTTTAATATCTGGGTTATAGCGGTAGCGGGTTTCAACACTCACAGCGCTAGATGTTTTATAACCACTTTGTTCTAATGCTTTTTGCATCAGCCAATACGTGTGAATCCCCTGCACATAACCTTGCACAGTTTCTGCACGCTGTGGCATCGCACCATCAATCCACGCAGCGACTTGCACCTGTTCACCACGAGCAACATCACGAGCAAAATTTGGCGGAATTTCTATCGCCAAGGAAATATCCCCACTACGCATACGCTGATCAATATCATCATAGCTTTGCAGCGATGGCTGTTCGATAAAATAGCGCGACCCTGCAATACTCATGCTGTAGTTTTGACTTAAGCTCGTTTGGTCACGATCCAGCACAGCGAATTTGAGGTCTTCAACATCCATGGTGATGCCGTAGCCCATGACCAGCAGTAAAATTAATGACCCCATTAAAGCCATGGTTGCGCGAATCGGATCACGCGCCAACTCCAAAGACTCACGCCAGGCAAAACTCAATAACCGGCGCAAACTGAATTTTTTTGGCTTGGCATTCAGTTCTTTACTGCCATTTGTTTCAGCAATACTTTCCGCCAAATCATTGGGCTGATCTTTAGTGCCTGCACCAGCATCAATCAAATAACCGATAAAAGCTTCTTCAAGTGTTTCAGCATGGCGGTTTTTAATCAGCTGTGCTGGTGACGCACTGTCAAGCACCCGTCCAGCGTGCATCATTGACATTCGGTCACAGCGCAAGGCTTCATTCATAAAATGCGTTGAAATAAAGATCGTGACCCCATCATTACGCGACAAATTGATTAAATAGCGCCAGAAATTATCACGCGCAATCGGGTCAACCCCAGATGTTGGTTCATCCAGAATTAAAATTTCAGGATTATGCACCAGTGCCACTGCGAGTGATAAACGCTGACGAACCCCCAAGGGCAAATCATCAGGCAGTTTTTCTTTCACATTCTCAAGATCAAAACGCTCGAGCATCAGTTGTACACGCGGCTCAATTTGCTCTTGTGGCACATGAAATAATTTGGCATGCAATACCAAATTCTGCACAATAGTCAGTTCGCTATACAGGGAAAAAGCCTGCGACATATAGCCCACACGACGCCGGGTTTCAATATTGCTGCCTTCAACGGGCTGACCAAACAGCCATGCCTGCCCTTCCGATGCTTCTAAGAGGCCCGTCAGCACTTTCATGGTGGTAGATTTACCGCAGCCATTTGAACCTAGAAAGCCAAAAATCTCACCACGTTTAATTTGAAAATTAACATGATCTACAGCAGTAAAATCTCCGAATTTTACTGTTAAATCTTTCGCTTCAAGTGCAAAGGTATCTGAACCATAATCTGGCAAGGGCGGGATCACGACAGGTTCATAACCGGCTTTTTTTTCTTCTGGCAGCAATTTAATAAATGCATCTTCTAAGCTGATGCTTTGGGTTTGACTGAGCAGCTCCTGCGGTGTGCCAGTTTTTAAAATTTCCCCCTCATCCATCATTGCAAGCCAGTCGAAACCTTGTGCCTCATCCATATAAGCAGTAGCAACAATTACACTCATATGTGGACGAACTTTGCGAATACGGTTAATTAATTCCCAAAATTGCGCTCGCGCCAAAGGGTCAACCCCTGTTGTAGGCTCATCTAAAATCAGAAAATCCGGATCATGAATTAAAGAGCAGCATAGACTCAATTTCTGCTTCATCCCGCCAGAAAGTTTTCCTGCTGGGCGATCTAAAAAATTGTATAAACCTGTACTCTTGGTCAGTTCATCAATTCGTTTGCGGCGCTCGATGGCATCATGTCCAAATAACCGGGCCACAAATTGTAAATTTTCTTCAACAGTTAATGTTTTATAGAGGTTTTTTCCTAGACCCTGCGGCATATAGGCAATATATGGGCAGACCTGAATTCGATGATATTTATCTGCAATATCACCACCCAAGACTGTTACTTTCCCCTGCTGCACAATTTTAGCACCTGACAGCAAAGCCAATAAGCTAGATTTACCTACCCCATCTGGACCGATCAAACCAATCATGCAACCTGCAGGTAACGTTAACGACACTTTATTAAGCGCGACTGTTTTTCCATATTTCAGGCTGACATTTTCAATTTCTGCAACAAACGATCCTTTTTCAGATTGTTGTGTCATCATTTAGCTTTTTTCTCTAAAAATGTCGGCCACACTGCCTGATCATCAATTTTGATATATGCCACACCCGGCAAACCTGTTTTGACTTGTTCAATATTATTGTTTAATAAAGTCGGATCAATTTTCGCTTTAACACGGAACATCAATTTTTGGCGTTCGCTTTCAGTTTCTACCGATTTTGGTGTGAACTGTGCAGTATCTGCAACAAATGACACTTTGGCAGGAATCACCACATTTTTCGCGGCATCCAACACAATGCGAACTTCTGTACCAATGGCGATATGCCCTGCGACAGTTTCCGGCAAAAAGAAGGTCATATACACATCAGACAGATCAATCAGATTTAAAACACGTCCACCTGCTGCCACCAATTCACCCGGCTGTGCAACACGGAACTGCACTCTTGCTTTTAATGGAGCACGTAATTGCGCATCATCCATATCAAATTTAATACGTTCAATCGATGCTTTGATTGCGTCAACTTGAGAATGAGCCGCTGAAACTTGACTTTTAGAGGCCACGATCGCACCTTGCGCACTTTGCACTTGTGCTTTAGCTGCGCTTAATACCGCTGCTACTTGCTGCGCAGAGGCACGTTCATCATCGAGTTGCTGCTTTGATGAGGCTCCCTCTTTGGCTAAAACCTCAGTACGCGCCAAACGGTTTTTAGCGGCCATCAATTCGGTTTCACGCTGCTGTACCATTGCCTCAGCAGCAGATTTTTCACTAATGCGCATTGACACTTGTGCTTCAGCAGTGGCAATTGCATCCTGTGCTTGACGCTGCTGGGCTTCCAATTCACGCAATTGGGCCTCTAAAGCAGAAATTTTAACCCGCGCCAAGATTTGACCAGGCTCGACAAAGTCACCTTCTTTAACCAAAATTTCTTCTAACTGACCAGATAGCTTACTAGATACGTTAATTTCAGTGGCTTCAATACGTCCATTGCCACTGACTAAGGCATCAGTGTCTGGCTTATTCATATTTTTCCAGATCAGATAAGCGACCAACCCTAAAACAACGATGAACCCAGCAATGGTTATTTTCTTAAAATTCATGTTTAATTACCCAATATTTTAAATTTTTTTTGCAAATGCGGTGTCACCACCCAAGGCAAAATAAAGACTGACATAGGACTGCATTAAGCTACTTTGCGTTTCAATCAATTGCTGTTCTGCACTAAGTAAATTGCGCTGTGCATCCAAAACGTCTAAATATCCCACAGCACCGTTGTCATAACGCAGTTGTGCCAGCCGTGCAGTTTCCTGGAAAGCACTGAGTCCTTGTTTCTGAATCCGTAATTGTTGATCTAAATATTTCTGTTGAACCAGTGCATCAGAGACTTCACGGAATGCGTTCTGTACCGTCTTTTCATACTCTGCCACTGCAATCTCTTTACGCACTTCTGCTAAGGTCAAATTATTTTTTAGACGACCCGCAGTAAAAATAGGCACACTGATACTAGGAGCAAACGACCAAACACTGCTGCCAGATTTAAATAAATCGTCTAAATCTGCACTGGCTGTTCCAAAACTGCCCGTCAGTGCGATACGTGGAAAAAATGCTGCGCGTGCCGCATAGATATTGGCATGCTTAGATTTAAGCATTGCTTCCGCAGCATGAATATCAGGACGGTTCAACAATAAGTCTGAAGGCAAACCCGTTTGTAGCATACTTGTTTTAAAAGTCACTTGATCTAAATCTGTTTTAGGCAAAGAAATCGGCTGTCCCACCAATTGCACTAAATAGTTTGCAGTCAGTGCACGGGATTTCTGTAATTCAGCCACTAAAGCTTGACCATTACTGAGCATTGTTTTTGCTTGCATGTATTCCACTTTAGAGCCTGCACCCACCTCAAAACGGCGCTTAAAAATTCGTACTGATTTTTCATAATTCTGTACAGAGCGCTGAGCAAAATGGATGCGTTTATCCAGTTCAGATAACGTTAAATAACTTTGAACAGTTTGCTGCATAATACTATTGCGTGCTGCACGCACATTGCTTTCAACTGCAAGAAATTGCTGCAAAGCCGCTTCATTCAAGCTGCGGATACGACCCCACAAATCCAGCTCCCATTGGTTCATGCCAAGACCCACAGAATACTGACTGGATGTCACTTCTCTACCGACATAAGATAAGTCGGCAGGCACATGACTGCGTTCCATGCTCGCAGTACCACCTATATTCGGAAAAAGTTCAGCACGTTGAATGTTATAAGCCGCTTGTGCTTCATGCATACGTAATGAAGCAATCTTTAAATCCTGATTCGCCACTAGTGCCAGATCGACAATATTAATAAGTTGTTGATCTTTGACATAATCAATCCAAGAAAGTGCTTGGTAAGAGTGCTGAGTTTGAATCGGATAATTATGAGATAAAGAAATTTTAGGCTTCTGATAAGGATCTATTTGTTGACAACCAGTAATACTGAATATAATTAAAAAACTACTATATTTTAATTGGGTAAATTGCATAATATTATTCACCCCAAAAATTAACAGAATGATAAAAATGAGAATTTGAAAACATATTTTTTAAATGAATATAAACTAACTGCTTCAATCTAATTTCAATATTAAAATTAGGATCTACCATCCAGTTATGAACTAAACCCATCAATGATGTTTTAATAAAATCATGTACCATTTCAATATCTACATTTCTTGATAATTCCTCTAGAGCTAATGCTTCTTTAAGCCATTTAATAGTTTTTTCCTCACGCATATTATGAGATCTTACCAGACATTCATTTAAAATTTTATTTTGCTCTAAACCATAAAATCTCAACCAAAAATATGCTCTATATTTTTCACGATACAAATAAAAATCATCTGAAATACTTAAAATTAATGAATTAATAGCATCTAAACCATATTTATTATTAGTTGCAATTTTAGATTTCTCATTTAACCAGTTTTCCAAATAATTTAAAACTCGAACAAGTAATTGATCCTTAGAACCATAGCGCCGAGAAACTAAACCGCGACTGTATCCAGCATTCACACCTACTGCCTCTAATGTAACTGCATTAACGCCACCTTCCGATAGAAGCTTAATAGTCTGATTCACCATCTTTAAATCAGATTCAATTGCTCTAACCTGTGTCTTTTTCTTAAAAAAAGCATTATTCAAGTTTTCTTTATGTTCTAAAACAGTTGAAATCTCAAGACTCACAACACCCCCCCCTCCAAAGACATATAAAAATATTGCTGTCAACAACTTTTTCTGAAAAGAATATAAACTTAAAATAATAAAAGGTCAAAATTTATATTTTAATATTTTAAATATCAATAAATAACAATAACTTACATTAAAAATACTAATAAAAATAATAATAAAAAAAATACCGATCTTTTTAGTCGGCTTTGTTTTAATGGCACAAAAAAAAGTTGTTGCAAAACAACTTTAATAGGCTTTGTTGCACAACGATTTCATAACTATATGATTTTAAAAGTTTTGATTGTTTTTTGATCCAAAATTAAATTTATTTAAATCAGATGCTTACATATTTATGCAACAAAGCCACTTTAATAATAAAACAATAACATTGACTGTAACTGAATTTATAATTATTTTATTAAAAATTTTTTAAACGAGACTTAAAATGAATTATCAAGACCTCTCCATTAAATTAATTCAAGAACAATATAAACTCAAGAATTCTAAATCAAAAAGTATATTAGTAATAATTGGCGGAATTGAACTAACGCGAAAAAATCAATCAATCAAAAAGCTAAGTGAATTAATGGATCCTAGATATTTAAAAATTAAGGCTGAAACCCCAAATAGAGTCAAAGAAAATAAATTAATTTGGCAACCATACATAAATGACATTCCAAAAAATGGACAAATCATGTTTTTTTATGGGAATTGGTATACTGATTTACTAGCGTCAACTATATTAAATGATGAAAAAATACAAAATAATGTATTCAACGAACACTTAAAGCGTATATATGAATTTGAAAGTTACTTAAAAAATAATAATGTAGATATTATTAAAGTTTGGTTTGATGTTTCATGGAGCAAAGTAAAAATTCGCACAAAAAATATTGATATTATTAATAAAATCCAAAGAGTTCCACGTTTTACATGGGATGATTTTCCACAAAAAAAATGGAAAACTAAAACCTTATACAATCAAATTCAAACTTTAAGAAATAGATTCACCCACGATTGGGTAATCATTAATAGTGAAAACAATATAGAAAGAAATACACAGTTTTCTCAATTAATACTTAAACATCTAAAACTACCACCTGTACAAATTAAGAATAAATTTAAATATCAGGCGGCACCTATTCCTTCAATTTTAACTCAAATAAAAAAAAGTGAAATTAGCCACATAGAGTATAAAAAAACCATTAAACAACTAGAAAGGAAAGTCGCAGATGTTCTACGTTATTCATCACATAACGTTGTATTAGTTTTTGAAGGTATGGATGCCGCAGGTAAAGGCAGTTCAATTAAGCGCATCATTAAATTTCTAGGGCTACACGAATATAATATTCATAGTATTTCAGCACCAGAAAATTTTGAACGATTACGTCCTTATTTGTGGCGTTTTTGGAATAAGCATTCAACGAATGGGGCACTTAATATTTTTGATCGCAGCTGGTATGGACGTGTACTTGTAGAACGTGTAGAAGATTTAATTAACCCAATAGAATGGCAAAATGCTTATGAAGAAATAAATCAGTACGAAAAACAACTGTCTGATACAAATACAATTGTTATAAAATTTTGGCTAGCAATTTCAAAAGATGAACAATTACGTCGTTTTTACAAGCGAAAAAATACACCTCAAAAAAGCTTCAAATTAACAGAAGATGATTGGCGTAATAGAGAAAAGTGGGATGCCTACTTACAAGCAGCATCAGATATGTTCAAATATACGAGCACAGATATTTCTCCTTGGCACATCATTGCCAATGATAGTAAATATGCTGCACGAATTGAAATTTTGCAAACTATCCTTCATAGCGTACAAAATAAAAATTTAGGTCACTTAGAAAACTTATAAGATTATATAAAGATATTTTATAATCAAATCAGGTGCCATTAGCATCTCGAAAGAATGAGTCCAAAAGCATTTGAAACAGGGCAGAATGAGGCTGTCTCATACTGGGATAACTAGAGCTGTCCCCTATGAACTCAAAATAATAGCCCTCTAGGTAAAGAGGTCCATTTTAATTTTGAGGCTGTATTAATTTAATATTCAACTTCTTTCAGTTCTTTAGCTAATAAAAATTTCCAAGCTCCGTTTTCATCAGGCTTGAAACTATACCTCCAATGTGCGAATAAGGCTGAAAACTCAAGTGGGAGATTGATTGCATAGAATATCTGTAACAACTTCTACCTGTTTCAATTGTTTAATTTCCCAAGTAAGAACCTCTATATCTTCAAATATACAGCATGTTATAGGTTGTTATTTAGTTCTTAAAATTATATAAAAATAACAATATATTGTATATTAATTGTAAATATACACAAGATATGGGGTATATCAATCTTGTTTAATATTTCAAAAAATTATAAGAATATTCAATTGATTGTTTTTTACACTTATGGGGACTATGGAAACGGCTTTTGATTTCAATGAAAAATTTGGCACACCTAAAAAATTGTTGTGTAAAAATTTTAATAAAATCCAAATCAGTGTACATCCTTATTTTTCTGGAATTTATCTTTGCTATCAAGAGGCTTTTAAATCCTTAAAAACTGATTTGTCTACATTAAATCCAAGTCTCGAACTTCACGTATGGAAAGATCCTAATTTCTCTGGTTTTACCATTACAAATAATTTTCAGTGGTTTCTATATTGGTCTCAGCATATACCAAAAAATATTAACGTACTTGTTCATTCTTTTCCTCAAGATGAGGACAAAATTGAGCTATTAAAAAAAGTGGCAAGTTCAGAATTCATAAAATTTCTGTCCTTTTATCATGAACTGGACCGACTTAACCCTAAAAAAATGCAATCGCTGATTAATGCCCATATTTCATCTGAAGTTATCCTGGCTTTAAACAAAGAAAATTCTTTCAAACCTCACCGTACTATGAGCTTGGATCTGCTTGCAGAACTGCTGTCATGCACACAAAATCAACTGAATTACCGCAATAAAGTTATAAACCGGAAAAGACAGAATGTGCTTGATCAACTGCAGCAAACCAGTGGAATTGTGCAGCAGCTTCTAAACAATCCCGACTTCGTTCTCACGCCAGATCAGCTATGGAAAGCATAATGTCAGAATCTAACCCAAGCCATCAAAATGCTGCTGATATTACGCGGGTATCATTAAAACAGACACTGGAAAAACTCTTTGGTGACGAGCAGCTCCAACGTACCAAACATATTCAATATGTTGCTGATTTACTGATTTCATATCCAACTGATCAATGTCTGGAAGGGCTGAATCTCGATCTATTAGATTTTGATCTAGAAACCAGTTCTGTTGTTGCTAGACCCGCTGCCTTGGTCTCCTCTCGAAAACATACTGTTCGCGCAACACCAGTCACTTGGTATGTGAACTCAATTGCACAATTAGCAAAGTCAGAAGAAAATGCGTTAATCTGGAATATCCTGGTCTTAAAAGCAGCAGTTTACCTAATTGCGCTTCCAGACATTCAACCTGAACTTTTTAAAGATGATCACACAGAACATTTCAACACTGTAAAACGTTTATTCCAGCGCTTCCGTACCGCCAATCGGGTTCTGAGTTCCGAAAAAGAATATCAAAATACTCCTGAATATATGCTTCTTTGGAAAAAGTATCTTAAAGATCCATCCCTTTCCTTAGTTGAATTTATTCGGTATTTGAATGAGGTTATTGATGAAGAACGTGATAAAGAGTCATCTAATGATTTTATGCAAAACCTGCTCAAAGTGATCCGCATCACCTTTAATTATGTTTTGGAAAATAAAGCAAAAATTGCCAAAGAGAGCATCGAGACTCAACTGCAACATGAATTTTTAGACGAAGATCAGCTGATTGTAGAAAGTTCAGAAATTAAAAAAGGGCAAAAATCTAAGGCTCTCAATATAGAAAAACAACTAGATGACCAAGATACACGTCAAATACTTGTAGACCCAACCATCGTTACCCCTCTGGCTGAATATTCAGAATCCAGCCAGAGCTATGTGCTGCCTCTGGTTGCCAAACATATTCAACGAAAAGAACATTTGCTGCCATACAGCAGCCTCTTTCCTAATATCACAAGTATAAGTGCTCTACTTACTGAACTATATAAAAATTACATTGTTGAAATTGAAGAAGACTCTAAAGACAAGGATAAAGAAACCAAAAAAAAGAAGGCATCCTTGATCCTGATGCTGTCATTTCTGACCGGAAATAAAATCCAGGAGTGGCTACATCTACAAAGTAAACGTGCTAAAAAATTGAATTCTCGCCAACAGATCAAGCAAAGCAATGGGCAATATTTTCTGAGAAGTAAATTTTCAATTTTTGAAAATAAGGATTTTGCTTATCCAGATGGCTTGCTCAACCAAACAGTTCATCTGGACATCCCGATCCCGAATTCATTTATTGCTTCGCTACGAGATGGTAACACCGTTACGGAAGAGGACATTCAGCAACATTTGAAACAGCTGAGAGCCAAACTTTATATTCCAAAATTATCATTAATAAGAATTAGCTCTCTTTTACATCAGACTATTTTGCAACGCACTGGAAATAAACAGCTTGCTGACCTTCTCACCGGTATTGATGCAAATAAGTCTTCTTCTACTTCTTATTGTCATCAAAATATCCTGACTTTACAGACTGAATATGTCTCAATTTTAAAAGAGCTGTGTGAGTCGTTATCCGATGACTACCAGAATATCGAATATGCTGCAGAAAAAAACTTTGGTAGCCGCAAAGCACCTACTTCAAATGTGATTCAAAATATCTTTGCCACACTCAAATTCAGAATAATTTCACAAAAAGAAGACGACTGGATAGCAATTTTCAATCATTACAATCTGTGGATGTGGCATTTCTTGTTGCTCTTTACTGCTGCACGACCCGTCGCTGAATTTCCAGGTTTTTTAAAAAGCTTTAACCTGAAAAGAAAAATATGCATGGTTTCTGATAAAGAGGTGGGTGGGCGTCAAGGCTATGGACGTTTAATTCCACTGGGTCATTTTGTCGCACAAGAACTCCAGAAATTCATAGAATTTTTACATTATTTTAAAACTCAAATTGCTCCTAGTCAGCCAGAAATTCCACAATATATTCAACATATTTTAGAGAGCAAGCTTCCACTTTTGAATATCTTTCAGGATGGTCAATGGCACCCATTAAGGCCATCAATTGTAAAAAACTTTCATCCTGAGTTAGGTTTGGAGCATGAAAACTGTCACCGGCATACTGCCCGTGCGTTTCTCAGCAATAAAATTAACGAAATTGAAATTTTAGCTTTATTCGGTCATGAACCGATGCAGCAAGAAGCTGCTCATCCTTATTCCAGCTTATCTATTTCACAATATTCAAGCATTGCTCATATTCTTGAACAAATGAAAGATCATTTTAATATTACCGGTATTGAACTAGATGTCCTCACTCAATAAACGTACTAAGCAAACTCGAACACTATATGCCGAAGCACGTAGAAAACAAGACCGACTCGATCAGGAAAAACAGCTTCGAGCAGATGTAGAACAGGAGCTAATTCAATACTTCCAAGAACAAGATTTGGAACAAAAAGGGCATCTTGAATCCTTCTATCCAGCAATTTATGAGTTTATTAAACGCAAAGCTCCAAGCTTGGCCTGGAAAAAATATGCGCATGAATTTTTTCGGTCATATATCAAGCAAATCAATTTAAATCGTCGTGAGACTTTGCCCCTACCAAATCTGACATTTGAGATGCAGCGTGATCAGCCGGTTTTTACAATGGACTGGATCGAGAAGGGACATCAGGTTGATGAAGTTCTTGATAAGCTTTGGGACTACTGGATTCTAGCGAAAGATAGCAAGACATTTTCTGATGATGAAATCATTGGAAATATTGTTATTTCTGCCCTGCTTTACTCAGGCTTAAATCAAAAATCCTCTTTAGAAGCTTTGCTTGAACACTTAAAAGATCCGGCAAAAATCAGAAAGATCGAAGATCTGAACATTATATTTTTAGAACCGCTCTCCCCCTCTTATGGAGATCTCTTTATTGATGAAAAAACCATCCGTAAATCGCGTAATTTTATTCCGGATCAAATTACACGCTTATGGTTAATTCATTTTAATAGCAGAAATATTCGTACAGTAAACCAGAATGTAGAAGACTATCTACAGCTTATTTTTAATAAGATTAAGTTACCATTTAATCTCAAAACTTATAAATTGTTACGCGACTACGCCAACTTTAACTGGATGCAACTCCCGAAAGTTGACATTGATCCTGCACTTTCACAATGCCTCATTGAGAATACTGCAACCTGTGGCTTATCAGAAATAGAATTTGAAAGATTTCTTCATCCAAAATTTAAATATCAGCAGGACACTCTTACTGATTCAAATGTAGAAAAATCACCATCTACTGTGAGGGAATCCTACTCTAATGATGACATTCAGCAAGCCTTGGATGATGTTATAAAGATTCACAAAGACCTTTTACAACTGATTCGTACATCACAAACTGATCAAAGTATCGATGCATTAATCATTAAATATTGCATTGAAAATACTAATAAATTTAATGAGTATAGTAAACGTGTCGCCTTATGGCTCATCAGCCTTTATAAACCAGAATTAGAACAGATTCAGCCACTGGCTGAACGTTTTAATTTTTGCGTAAACCAATTTCAAAAATCGTTTCAGCAGAATAAGCGTTTAAAAGACGGTTCGATTTACACTTATTATTCGCGTATTGCCGAGCCTTGGCTAACCCATTCTTTACAATATCTAGATAGCGAAGATGATCTGAATACGATACTGGCTAATATCTATCAGCAAATCATTACGAATACCCGACTTGCAGATGAGGCAGGCGAGCTTAACTTTAAAAAATCCAGTGGTCAGACCGTCAGAATGTTGAAACGCTTCCATAGCTTTCAACAAACAGTTTTTGACGCTGAGTCTCTCGAATTAGAGTCAATTGCCATACAAAACAGACCGAGAGCACGTATCATTGGTCCCATGACTTATCAAGCTTTCATGAACAAGTTAGATACCTTATTTTCAGGGGCTAATAGTCAAGAAAATACGTATAAGACATTAAAAATCATCTATATTTTAGCTTACCGTACCGGTATGCGTATTAATGAAATTCTCGGCTTACGTGTGCGGGATATCGAGGGCTTGAGCTGTTTATCCGTTTGGATTCAGCCCTACGGCTCAAAAAAGAAAGGAAACTTACATCAACTTAAAACAGATAGTGCTGAACGCAAAGTCCCTGTATATTGCTTATTAAAAACCGATGAATATCAAATATTTCATAATCATGTAGTCGAGCAACGATTACTCAATCAGGAAAACTTATACCTATTCAGCAACTGGAATGAAAATAGCAAGCTGAACAAACATACGGTGACAACACCTTTCAGAATGATTATGAACGAGCTTTTTAAAACTCATGACTATTCTTTTCACTCATTTCGACACACGGCTGCCAATCACTTATCCATTCTGCTCAACTGCGATTATGCTCCACTGGTCAAGAATCTTACGGATTATACTGCAGAAGAATATCAGTCCATTCGGACAGAGTTACTCCGTAATACGCATGGTCAAAATCATTGGTTTATGATTGCCCATTTACTGGGTCACATTGACCCTACGGAAACCTTTAAAAGCTATATTCATCTGAGCTACCTGATCGCTGGACATAAAATACTGCAATATCACCCAGACATAGATACTCAATTAGCAAAGAAAATGATGGGCTACCTGCCTTCTTTCAAATTTTTAAACACAGTAAAAGATTCTGCTCCATTCAATTTCGAAAAACATGCTGTCCATTTAAGTCAGCAGTTACTCAACGATCAAACTGACTGGTTAAAAAGTAACGTAGAAGATATTCTAGATGAGGTTTCATTTAACGCTCAGCCTCATGATTTTTTTAAATATTTTGCAGGAACAAAGGAATCCAAAATTTCATTTGCATGGTTTTTTAAATGCTTAAATTTACTGGAAATTCATCATGATCCAGATCTAGTCTCAAAGGAAATGTGTTTACCTGTAGAACTGGTTAACTACTGGTATGAAAATGCAAAACAACTAGGCCAGCTCAAGTCTCAAAAAAATAACCCAAGATTATTTGATCTCAACAACACAAATCATCTGGATAAACCTTTGAAACCCGCCATGATAGATACCGTTGAAGAGCGCACAGCAAGGAACTATTTTTTTGAAAATATTCAAAATATATTTGAAAAAAAGCCAGATCAAATAAAAGCGGTGCTTGAGACATTTTTAAGTCGTGTTACAGTTTCTCATACCGGCATTCATTATCGATGGAATAAAATCGATCAATTGGAATCATTTTATTCCAAGGTAAAAGACCTGTTTCCCCATCAATTTTGGCATTTGCTTGGACAAGACTTGGTACAATTGTTAGATAAAAAGAAACAACCTTTATTACTGAAGCTGACTAAATCGAGCACAACAGAGCATCCTACGACTCAAGAAGATTATGTTCGTCTCCAGCTTTACTCAACAAAAGATGCCAAAGCACTGGCAGCGTTTAAATTCTGTTTACATTTAGCCTGTATCGGTAGACCTCGATCTCTTGAACTCCAAGTTGCAGGACTAGAAATCACTACATGCTGTTAAATAATTTAACCGTTGTTTCCTTATCTAAAGTCAAATTTAATATATCTTTAGTAAAAATTGGATGTCTGATCAACGATAATTAAATAGTATAAACTCTATGAATTAGCAGCGTCTGAAACAGGGATCAGTCATGCGTACAACATCAGAAAAAACTGCAAAACAGAAAATGATATTAGCTAAGGCAGTTTTAGCTGCTGCTGAGCGCCTTGGTCTTACACAAGATCAACTAGCCTTAATACTGAATATAGATTCAGTGAAAAAATTAACCTCTCTTGAATTAGATCCCACTTCAAAACAGGGAGAAATCGCCCTCACTTTAATCCGTATTACCACATCACTAGATGCTCTTACAGGTGGGGATACAGCCTGGATGCAGCATTTTATGAAATCACCCAATAAATTGATGAGTGGTATTCCAATAGAACAGATTCAGAACCCTCAAGGATTGGCCTCTGTTTTACAATTGGTGGAAGGTCTTCGGGCTAAACTTTAAGATAAGCAAAGTATTATAGAAAAATTTGAAAGTGATAGTCCTCTCCAATAATTCAAATGCGAGGTATAAGAATCCCCCTTCTTCTCAAGATGTATATGTCTGGCCTAATTCCGTCAATTAATTGCGAACTGCTGCTATATATTGGATTTTATTAACCTGATGCGAGGTAAATCCCCCTTATAAATTCAATAACTATTCAACAATCATTATAGAAGTTTGCTATATAGCAAACATTCACCATAATTAGTTAAAAGTTTGCTATATGGCTAACAAGTTTCGGGAGCGAAAAATTGATATGGCTACAAGAGGCGAAATAGGTAAAGAAATACGTTTGGCAAGAAAAGGATTAGGCTATACACAGAAAAGTCTTTCAGAAAAGACTAAAGTCAATAAAACAACAATTTCAGAGATAGAGAATGGCCGTTTTACAGGTTCATTTGACATATTTGAACGTGTGCTTGATGGCGTGGGTTTACAATTCGAAGTGAATAAAAAAAAGTTTAAATTGCCACAGTGGGATGAAATTGAAGAAATATTTTCAGAATATGATGAATGAAATTATTTACAGGCTCTTATCATTTGGTATTTACATCCAACAATGCAAAATCAACAACAACTTGAACACCCATTTCTCATACAAGTAGGGCTATTTTACAGATCGAAATGATAAATTCATAAATTGCTTTTCAAAAAAAAAGAAACTAATATGTTTCTTATAGGACCTGAAAGCAATAAATGTATCTACAATGAATAAGTCTTTACTTCAGCAAATCAAAAAAAGACGAACCCAATTGGGCTTAAAGCAAGTTGATATGCAATCCCGTACAGGCATTTCAAGACAGCAGTACCAAAAACTGGAAAGTCAGGGCAACCCTCGATTAGAGACCTTAGAAATTATAGCGGCAGGATTAAATGCTCAACTGATGCTCATCCCTGATGATAAGGTTCATTTGATCAGACAATTATTGAATGATGAAATTAAAGTCACTATTGAAGATCAGGATGACTTAATGACTAACCCATGGAAGGGTCTTCTCGGAGGAGAGGAACCATGAATACTGTTGCCGTCCTGAAATTAACATTACATCACGGTATCGTTGGATACTTGGCAGGATTTCAGAGCGGAAAAAATATTCTGGTTTTTACAGATTCTTTCCGCTTTGATCAGCAACGTCCGACCTTGAGCCTGCTGACTTCCCCCTTGTATCCTCAAGCGGATAAAATTTTAGAAAAGACCTATGTTACACATCAGCGCTTACACCCCTTGCTATCAAACTTGCTACCAGAAGGTGCATTACGTGAACTGATTGCACAAAGCCTCAAAGTACATATAGACAATGAATTTCAGTTATTGGCAGCTTTAGGTCATGATTTACCTGGAGCACTCATTGCGACTCCATTAGATCCAGAAGAAATTCCAGATGAAATAAAATTCAAACTGCAGATCTCGAATCCAGATCAAATTTTAAAGCAAGAGATTCGAACAGATAATAAGTTTTCCTTGGCCGGCGTCCAAATGAAGTTTTCCATGAAAGCCAAAGATGGGCGTTTTACACTAGCACAGGCAACGGAAACGACTCTACTCGGGGACTGGATTATCAAAACTCCTTCTTCCAGACATGCTTTTGTTCCGCTAAATGAATATTCTATGATGACCCTTGCCAAAACGGTCGGAATAGATGTCCCTGAGATTCGCTTGGTGGATATGGCCCTTTTACAAGACCTTCCACCATTAAATTTACCCCAAGAGCAATATGCTTTCGCAATCAAAAGATTTGATAGACAGAGTACTGCTGATACTACAGAGCTTATTCACATCGAAGATTTTGCTCAGATCTTCGGCGCATATCCACATCAGAAATACAGCACCACAAATTATGAGCAGATAGGAAAGATCATTTATCAATTATCAGATAACAAAATTATTGATATTCAGCAATTTGCCAGCCGTTTACTCATAAATATTTTACTCGCCAATGGAGATGCACACTTAAAGAACTGGAGTATGATTTATTACGATAAAAGTGCACCAAGATTATCACCCGCATACGATATATTAATGACCAGTGTATATATTGAAAATGAGCATCATTTCGCATTAAATCTTGCCAAAAATAAAGATTGGTATTTAGCTGAGATGAAGCATTTTAAGCAATGGGCAGAAAAAGTCGGCGTTCCATGGCGTATCATCGAGAAGCAACTTCACGATATTATGGATAATGCTCGATCATTATGGCCAGCGCTATTACTAGACTTACCTATGATTTCCGCTCATAAAGAAAAATTAAGAGAACATTGGAAAAAATTGCATCCAGACTTTCAGATACTTACAGGTGATTAGGGCAACCAGTAACCAAACTAAAATTTCTCAAACAAGTTCATCACATCATTTTCCGTCAGTTTCGCTTCTCCCTCATGATCGGTGCTTA
>NZ_JAHPRO010000027.1 GCF_025562455.1 Acinetobacter sp. WU_MDCI_Axc73 | reverse complement strand
ATTTTTAACTTATTGAGAATATTACGATAAAACTTTAAATAGGTAAAACAGTATGTTTTTATTGTTTTAATCGGTTTATTGAATAGTTGAGTTGTAATAAAAATCATCTTTTATTAATTCATATTGGGTGAAAACCACTTTGTTATATAAATGACATCTTGAGATGAGATAAGATGATAAATCTTATACTTAAGGAATATCAGGATGAAACTACAGGCAGGAATCTATCAACATTATAAAGGTAATCTCTATCAGGTTTTTCATGTAGCTAGACATAGTGAAACAGAAGAAGAGTTGGTCGTTTATCAATGTTTATATGGTGATTATTCTATTTGGGTAAGGCCGTTAATCATGTTTATTGAAACGGTTGATGTGGATGGTCAACCCGTGCCGCGTTTTAATTTTCTTCATCAAGTCTAAAAAACTCTAAAGGTGTGTGTATGCTAAATCGTGAATTTTTATTGCGTTTATCTGAATTGTACGATGAGTTTCAACAGCACGATGCCAAGCAATCTGATCGTCTCCAACGGTTTCGAAATATCGAGCCAGATTCAGCGCAATTTCTTTCGATGCTAATTCGGACGCAACAATCCAAATCTATTTTAGAGATAGGCACATCGACGGGCTATTCAACTTTATGGTTGGCTGAAGCAGCACAAGCAACTGGGGCAAAAATTGTAACACTTGAAATAGAAGAAAAACGCAGCCAGCAAGCAAAAAACTACGCACAGGAACTCAAACTGGACACAGTTATTGATTTTTGGGTAGGAGACGCCGCACAATATTTACAACAAGCCGCAAACACCTTTGACTTTATTTTATTGGATGCAGAGCGACGTTATTATCCAAATTACTGGAATGATCTTAAGCGACTAACTCGTAAAAATGGTGGAGTTTTGATGGTGGATAATGTGATTTCCCATGCGGCCGAAGTTAAAGATTTTTTAAATATCATTAAACAGGATACTGATTTTATGACTTCGACTTTATCATTTGGCGCAGGTTTATTTATGGTGGTAGCAAAATAAACGATCAAATTGATATGTTGAGGCTCAGGTAACTCTAGTTTAATAAACACGATCGTGCTTTATTACTTAAAGATAAAGAATGTGTCGTAATAGAGAAAATTCGTGTGATTTAAAAAATCGACAGTCGACTAAAATGTAAATCATATTCTAAATATTTCTGCACAAAAGCGGTTTTATCTTGTGAGCGCAATAAATTGTCATAAACAAATTCTGGTACGGGGTGATACAGCTCACCTTTGCCATTGTTATAAAAAATTTTTAAATAGCGTGAAGCCGCATTGTATTTCCATGAAGTTACGGCAACCAGTTTTTCCATAGAACTCTCCCATTTAGGTGAGCAGCATCCAATAAAAGCTTGTGCTGTTTATTTGAACATTAAGGTAATTTATACTGTTCCTATAGATGAGAATTGTAAAAGTGTAATTCATGATAAATTAATCACTTAAAATGAAAGAACCACCCAAAAGGGTGGTTCCTGACCTATTTAAAATCTAAAGAATTAGATTTTACCCACTAGATCGATTGATGGTGCAAGAGTAGCATCACCTTCTTTCCATTTTGCAGGGCAAACTTCACCTGGGTGAGCGTGAACGTATTGCGCTGCTTTTACTTTGCGAAGAAGTTCTTGTGCATCACGACCAATACCACCAGCGTTGATTTCAACGATTTGGATTTTACCTTCTGGATCGATCACAAATGTACCGCGGTCAGCAAGACCAGCAGATTCAATCAGAACTTCAAAGTTTTTAGCAAGTGCCCAAGTTGGGTCGCCAACCATAACATATTGGATTTTTTTGATTTCTTCAGAAGAATCATGCCAAGCTTTATGGGTGAAATGAGTGTCAGTTGAAACTGAGTAGATTTCTACGCCCAATTTTTGAAATTCAGCATAGTTGTCTGCAAGGTCGCCAAGTTCTGTTGGGCAAACAAAAGTGAAGTCAGCTGGATAGAAGAATACAACAGACCATTTACCTTTGAAGTTTGCTTCAGAAACTTCAACGAATTGACCGTTGTGATAAGCAGTAGCTGTGAATGGTTTAACTTCTGTATTAATTAAGCTCATCATTTTCTCCATGATTGAGGTTTATATTTAAACTCTAAAATTCTGATTTAGCATAAAGAATTTTATTTTATTGAGGAAATGGTATTTTTGCATAATTAGAATCGGAAAAACTAATAAACATGTAAAATGACCATCACCACATTATGGTTTTCATCATTTCAGCGCAAAATTATGATCTGAAAATGACAATCACCTATAAATTTGATTTGCATTAAAACATGCAGGCGATTGAGAAAAAATTCAAGGTTGAAATGTAAAAAACAATGAATTTGTCAGAAATGAATGGCTTTCGTTATCAGGTTATACCGCGTAAAATAGATCGCTTGTGATCAATATTTAGGAAATTTTATCTGTGCAGCGTGATTTAGATGTAAATCAATGGGTGATGGTGCGTGATCGACATCGTTTAAATCGACTAAGCAAAGGTAAAGAAAAAAATTTAGAGCAATATCAACAATTATTTGAAAAATCTAATGCTCAGGTTAAAGCGCGAATTGCTCGTTTTCCAAAAATAAAGCTCAATCAGGATTTGCCTGTCACGCAATATGCAGATCGTTTGATTGACGCGATTCAGCAGCATCAAGTGATTATTGTGGCAGGTGAAACGGGTTCGGGTAAAACCACGCAGTTGCCGCAGATTGCGATGTTAGCAGGTCGTGGTGCAACAGGCATGATTGGTCATACCCAACCGCGACGTCTAGCCGCAAGAAGTGTTTCACAGCGAATTGCCGAAGAAGTAGGTGAGAAACTAGGGGAGTCCATCAGCTTTAAAGTTCGATTTAATGAACAGGGTTCCAATGATTCAATCGTTCGGTTAATGACCGATGGTATCCTGCTTGCAGAGCTAGGACATGACCGCTATTTAAATAAATACGACACGATTATTATCGATGAAGCACATGAACGTTCGCTGAATATTGACTTTATTATGGGTTATCTCAAGCAGATTTTAAAAAAACGCCCAGATCTAAAAGTGATTGTGACTTCGGCAACATTAGATGTAAATCGCTTTAGTCGTTATTTTAATGATGCCCCGATTTTTGAAGTCGAAGGGCGAAGTTTCCCTGTTGAGGTTCGTTATCGCCCCATTTCTGAGCTAAGCATTGGGGGTAGTGATGATGATGAATTTGATGATTTTGAAGAAAATCTGCCACGAGCTATAGTACAGGCGGTTGAGGAATGTTTTGCCGATGCCGAAGAAAAAGGGCATCCAGAGCATGCCGATATTCTGATTTTTTCCAGTACTGAACAGGAAATTCGAGAGTTACAAGAAACCTTGCAAAAATATGGGCCGCGTCACACTGAAATTTTACCTTTGTATGCACGTTTAGGTTTGGGTGAACAACAGAAGATTTTTAGTCCAAGCGGTAAAGGTCGACGTATTATTATTGCAACCAACGTGGCTGAAACTGCGTTGACGGTACCGAATATTCGTTATGTAATCGATAGCGGTTTTGCACGTATTTCACGTTATAGTTACCGTTCACGAGTACAACGCTTACCGATTGAAGCGATTTCTCAGGCAGCTGCCAATCAGCGTAAAGGTCGTTGTGGCCGTATTGCACCCGGCGTTTGTGTTCGTCTTTATAGCGAAGAAGATTTTCTTAGTCGTCCTGAATTTACTGAACCTGAAATTAAACGGACTAATCTGGCTTCAGTGATTTTGCAAATGCAAAGTCTAGGCTTGGGAACCGTTGAGGAATTTGATTTTATTGAACCGCCAGATCATCGATTGGTGAACGATGGTCGCAAACTTTTGGTCGAATTAGGCGCGATGAATGAGCGCAAGAATGATCTGACCAAAGTTGGACAAATGATGTCACGGATGCCGATTGATCCGCGATTGGCGCGAATGATTATCGGTGGTTCTCACTTCGGTGTACTCAATGAAATTTTGGTCGTGGTCAGTGCGCTAGCTGTGCAAGATCCACGCGAACGTCCGGCAGACAAACAAATGCAGGCAGATCAAAAACATGCCTTGTTCCGTGAAGCAGATTCAGATTTTCTATTTTACTTAAAGTTATGGGACACTTTACAAAATAATCCAGATATGGCAACTGAAAATAAACGCCGTCAGTTTGCCCGTCAGCATTTTTTAAGTTGGTTGCGTTTGCGTGAATGGAAGCAAACGCATGCACAACTGGTCGATTTAGCGCAAAGCATCAAACTGTCTTTCAACGATAAAAAAGCCAGCTATGAAAATCTGCATCGGGCGTTATTAACAGGATTATTGTCTTTTATTGCCAATAAAACTGACGAACGTAATATTTATATGGCAGTACGTCAGCAGAAAGCTAAAGTTTTTCCAGCCAGTACTTTACATAAATCCAATACGCCTTGGGTGATGGCCTTTGAAATGGTCGAAACTTCACAAGTGTATTTGCGTACTTTGGCCAAAATTGATCCTGAATGGATTTTACTCGCCGCGCGTGATTTACTGAAATATCATTATTACGAGCCGCATTGGTCGAAGAAAACAGGCATTGTAAATGCGTATGCTCAGATTGCTTTATTTGGTCTGATTATTGAGCCTAAACGATTAATCAACTTTGAAAAGGTCGATCAGGCAGCAGCGCATGAAATCTTTTTAAGAGATGCCTTGACGACGGGTAATTTGGGTACTATGCCGCCATTTCTAAAGCATAATATGTTGAAACTCGAAGAAGTTGAGCGAGTGGAAGATAAATTACGTCGTCGTGATTTGGTAGTGGATGAAGAAACCATTTATCAGTTTTATGCAGAACGTATTCCAGTTGAAATTGCTAGTCGAAGTAGCTTTGAAGATTGGCGGGCGACCATTGAGCCGAAACAACCACGCTATTTATTTGTAGAAGACGATGCACTTTGGCAAAGTGACCGCCCGACAACACAACAATTTCCTGATTATTTACATAACGGTGAATTACGTTTAGCGACAACTTATCGTTTTGATCCGAGTCATGATCAGGATGGCGCCACTGTTAAAATTCCCGTGCAGGCTTTAGCCCAAGTTGATGAGGGTTTATGGTCGTGGGGAATTCCCGGGTGGAGATTAGACTTAATTGAAGCATTACTCAAAGCTTTACCCAAAGACAAACGTCGACATTTGGTGCCTATTCCCGACACTGCAAAAAAACTCATGCAAAGTGTCGATGCAATCCATTTACATGAGCATATTTTTAAGTTTCTGACGTTTGCGCTACGCGGTGAACAGATCACTGAAAAAGATTTTTCTTTTGAACGAATTGATCAATATCTAGTACCTTTTATCTTAGTCGTTGATGAAAAAGGTCGAGTCATTGAAAAAGGTCGCGATTTAGCTGAATTAAAAGCGCGTTGCCGTGCTGAAACACATCGTCCAGTCAAACAGATGCAAGGCGAGTTTAAAACCTTTCCAGAAAGCTTTGTGTTTGAAGCTTCACAGAAAGTCACTGGCGTGGTAGTGAAGCAATATCAGGCTTTAGTTCCGGTAAAAAAGTTTGCCGAACTGGAACAAAAAGATGAATCTGGGGTTGTGATCCAAACCTTTAATGATCAGGCTGAAGCGATCAGACAGCATCGGGAGGGAATTATTGGTTTAGTACATATGCAATTGGGTGATCTGGTCAGACAGCTAAAAAAACAGATTTCTAAACCATTGGCTTTGGCTTATTCTCCTTTAGGTGACAAAGCTAAACTTGAACAGATGCTGATCTACGCGACTTTGCAACTTAGTATTGAACAACTGCCTGTCAATCAGGCTGAGTTTCAGCAATTATTACAAAACGTTAAGCAGAAGTTCTTAACTTTTGGACAGCAGGCGCTTCAAATCATTTCGGATATTTTTATTCAGTGGCAAAGTATACGCCGTCAACTCATGATGCTGGATCATGATGTTTTTGGGCGTAGTATTGATGACATTGAAGATCAACTGGATTTGATGCAACTCACTGATTTTGTTTATACCCGTAGCTCAGAGCTTTGGCTTGAATATCCGCGTTATCTTAAGGCATTATTGATGCGTCTGGAGCGTTTGCCCCATAATTTGCAGCGTGATGAAGCTTCAATTAAAGACGTTGATCCATGGATGGATAAACTATTTAAGTTTAAAAACAATCCTCAAATTAAAGAGCTATACTTCATGGTAGAGGAATTTCGAATTTCCTTATTTTCTCAACCGATGAAAACTAAGATGCCTGTTTCTCCCACTCGGCTACAAAAACTATGGGAAAAACAAGGAATCGGTTAGAATACTGACATTCTTAACAAGGAGTTTTACATGGGCATCCGTATTACTGGAACTGGTCTATTTCATCCGACCGAAACAATCAGCAACGAAGAACTGGTTGAAACGCTTAATGCTTATGTGGAACGTTACAATACAGAAAATGCAGATAAAATAGCCGCAGGCGAGTTGCCTGAGCGTCGTGGTTCAAGTGCCGATTTTATTGAAAAAGCATCTGGTGTTAAAAGCCGTTATGTAGTTGAAAAATCAGGAGTGCTGGATCCTACTCGATTACGCCCGCACTTGCGTGAACGTAGTGATGACGAGCTTTCATTACAAGCAGAGTGGGGTGTGATTGCAGCTAAACAGGCGATGCAAAATGCAGGCGTTGGGCCTGAAGATATCGATGTGGTGATTTTGGCTTGTTCTAATATCCAGCGTGCTTATCCAGCTGTTGCCATTGAGATTCAGTCAGCATTAGGTATTCAAGGTTATGCTTATGACATGAATGTTGCGTGTTCAGCCGCAACCTTTGGTTTAAAACAAGCCGCTGATGCCATTAAATCGGGTGCTCGCCGTGTACTGTTGGTCAATGTTGAGATTACATCAGGACATACAGATTATCGTTCACGTGACTGTCATTTTATTTTTGGTGATGTCGCCACCGCTTCTATTATTGAAGATACTGAAACGAAAGAAGGTTTTGAGATTCTAGATATTCATTTGTTTACTCAGTTCTCCAACAATATTCGCAACAATTTTGGTTTTCTAAATGGCAGTGAAGAAACCAGTCGTGACGATAAACAATTCCGTCAGGATGGTCGTAAAGTATTTAAAGATGTTTGTCCTTTGGTTGCTAAAATCATTACAGGTCAACTGGAAAAAATGCAGATCCCTGCGGATGATGTTAAACGTTTCTGGCTGCACCAAGCCAATGCCAATATGAACCAACTCGTTGCAAAATTAGTTTTGGGCAAAGAGGCTGAAGCTGATCGTACACCCATTATTCTGGATGAATTTGCCAACACTTCATCCGCAGGGGTGATCATTGCCTTACATCGTACGGGGGATCAGGTCGATGTGGGTGAGTATGGTGTGATTTGCTCATTTGGTGCTGGTTATTCTGTAGGATCGGTAATTGTACAAAAACGAAAAGCAGCCTAAGTTCCAATTTCAAAAATTTGTGACTCCACTTCGGTGGAGTTTTTTTATTTTGATCTGTTTAGATTTATGTAATAACGCATTGAAAATCACGTCTGAAAAGTAGATAGTAACTCAAAGATAAAGATACATTAAATCCAAGCATTGAACCATCATACTTAAAATTCCAGAAAACCTCGATATTGTTTTCGATGATTAATTTAATGTATCTAGTCGTCTCTTACCATATAAATAACAGCAGGTGGAATGATGGATCATGATAATCAAAAGCCAGAACAAGATCATGGCTATGCCAGAATTGAACCCTATGATCAACCTGCTGGAGGTTGGGGAGCCTTACTCAGTGTAGCCCGAAATTTAAAACGTCAGGAAACGTTTAAGAAAGGTTCTATTTCTCTACTCAATATTAATCAGCCTACAGGTTTTGACTGTCCGGGATGCGCATGGCCAGAAAAAAAAGATGCGCATGCTTTTAATTTTTGTGAGAATGGCGCAAAAGCAGTGGCATTTGAAGCCACCAGTAAACGTGTCAGTCCTGAGTTTTTTGCAACACATACGGTAAGCTGGTTATCGGAACAAAGTGACTTTTTCTTGGAAGATGCGGGGCGTATTACTGACCCTATGCGTTACGATGTTGTAACCGATAAATACGTTCCGATTAGCTGGGATGAGGCTTTTGAGCTGATTGCCAAGCATTTACAGGCACTCGACGATCCTAATCAAGCCGCATTTTACACATCAGGGCGAGCCAGTAATGAGGCCGCCTTCCTGTATCAGCTTTTTGTACGAAATTATGGCACCAATAATTTCCCTGATTGTTCCAACATGTGCCATGAAACCACCAGCGTCGGTTTAAAAGATTCGATTGGCTTAGGCAAAGGGACAGTGACGCTAGATGATTTTGATCAGGCGGATGCAATTTTTAGTTTCGGTCATAATCCAGGTACCAATCATCCTCGAATGCTGGCCACCTTAAGAGAAGTATCGAAACGCGGTGGAACTATTATTGCAATTAATCCTTTAAAAGAGCGTGGTTTGGAACGTTTTCAGGATCCACAGGCACCTTTGGAAATGATTACCAATGGTAGTACCCCAATTAGCCGTTATTATTTTCAGCCAAAAGTGGGCGGCGATTATGCGATCATGTTTGGTATGCTCAAACACTTGATCGCGTGGGATCAACAAGCCATTTCGAAAGGTCAGGAAAGTGTATTCGACCGTTCATTTATTGAAATGAATACGGTTGGTTTTGAAGAAATGCTGACAGAAGTGCAAAATACCTCGTGGTCTGATATTCATCCACATACTGGTCTTAGCCCTGAACATCTGGAGGCATTAGCCAAGCTTTATCTTGAATCCAAACGTGCCATTTTTTGTTGGGGCATGGGAATTACTCAGCATCGTCATGGTACAGCCAATGTGCATATGCTCGCCAATCTAATGTTAGCGCGAGGGCATATTGGTCGTCCTGGTGCGGGTCTAGCACCAATTCGTGGTCATAGTAATGTTCAGGGTGACCGAACTATGGGCATCAATGAACTGCCAAGCCCTAAAATGCTAGATAATATTGATCGGGTGTTTGGTATTCAGTCCCCCCGTGAGAATGGCATGGGTGTGGTTGAAACGATTAAAGCAATGGCAGAAGGGCGGGTTAAAGTTTTTATTGGCTTAGGAGGGAATTTTGCCGTTGCGACACCTGATACCGAATATACTCAGCAAGCCTTGCGTGCCTGTAATTTGACAGTACATATCACCACAAAAATGAATCGAAGTCATCTGGTTTGTGGACAAGATGCATTGATGTTGCCATGTTTGGGGCGTACTGAAGTTGATATCCAAAAACATGGGCCACAGTCGATTTCAGTTGAAGACTCTATGAGTAATGTACATTTGTCCGCTGGACGCAATGAACCGATTTCATCAGATTTACTTTCTGAACCCGATATTATTGCTAGAATTGCCGAAGCAACCTTGCCTGAGAGCAAAATCAAATGGCGTTGGTATATCGAAAGTTATGACCGTATTCGTGATGCCATTTCAGACGTATTTGATGAGTTTCACGACTTTAATCAACGCGTTTACCAACCTGGCGGTTTTCATTTGGAACATCCTGCCAATCAACATATATGGAATACGCCAAGTGGCAAGGCACAATTTATAATTACTTCGATTTCTGAAGTTTATGCAGATCACGAACATCGCTATGCAGATGCCTACACTGAGGCTAAAGTCTATACACTCATGACTACACGTTCGCATGATCAATATAATACGACTTTGTATGGTCTGGATGACCGTTATCGTGGAGTATATGGACAGCGCCGTGTCCTATTTATGAATGAGCAGGATATTGAAGCAGCAGGTTTTCAGCCTGATCAATGGGTCGATATCGAAAGTATTTATTCAGATGGGATAAAACGTATTGTGCATAGTTTTCGGATTGTGCCTTATAACATCCCGCGTGGAAGTTTGGCGGCTTACTATCCTGAAACTAATCCGCTAGTGGCGCTGAGTAGCCACGACAAATACGCCAAGATACCAGCTTCTAAAAGTGTGCCAGTAATTTTGCATGCAGGACATGCACCTGAGCATTTTAATCTGGCGACAGAGGTTGAACCTGAAAAAGCTGATCAAATTATCGCTACGCCGAAAGTGAGTTAGTTTTTCAATTGATGTGGAAATGGCGTGTCAAAAGCGCCATTTTTTGATAAGGAAAAATCGATGGATGATACCTTACAGTTGCCATTAGGTTATAAACCTTTGATTGTTCAGCGCTATAGTCATGGAAGTGTTCAAGAGCAGCAAGATGATGTGGTACAAGAAACCCCTGTAGCTTTGGTTTACAATGGGATCTCTCATGCTGTGATGATGGCGACTCCGACTGATCTTGACGTTTTTGCCAAGGGTTTTAGTTTATCTGAAGGTATTTTGCAACATCTGGCTGAACTATACACACTTGAAGTTGTAGAAAATGAGCTAGGGATTCAGGTGGAAATGACGATTTCATCGCGTGCTTTTGCGGCATTAAAGCAGCATCGTCGTGCTATGACTGGACGTACTGGTTGTGGGCTTTGTGGGATAGAAAGTCTGCAACAAATTCATCAGGATGCAACGTCAGTCAGTACGAAATTTTTATCGACATGGCTTAATGATATTCCACAAGCAGTTTTACAGTTAAAAGCAAAACAAAAAATCACAGCATTAACTGGAGGAGCGCATGCCGCTGCATGGGTAGTGAATGGTGAAATTTGCATTTTGTTTGAAGATGTAGGGCGACATAATGCACTGGATAAATTACTTGGATATATTGCGCAGCATCAATTGGATGTTTCCAGTGGATTTGTACTCATGACCAGTCGAGCCAGTTATGAGTTGGTACGAAAATGTACTCGACTGAATATCGCATTACTGGCATGTATTTCTGCACCCACCAGTTTGGCGATTGAGATGGCTAAACATTCAGGTTTGGCTTTGGCTGCATTTTGTCGAGGGCAAGGGTTTGTGCTGTATAACGATTAAAACATATGATTTAATTTGTGTTGAAACTTTAAATTTCGCTGACAAACTCGATTTTAACCCGCTTGTTCAGGATCAAGTTTCAATGCTTCATTTGGACAAATCAATTCGATAATGCTTTGTACCACTAAGGGATGTTGTAAATAACCCACGATCTCATGGGGTTTATGCGCAAAAGTTGAAATCCCTTGATTTATAATCGACGGTTGAAAATTGAAAAAACTATGATCAAGTGGAAATGTGGTCAAATAGTCTTCATGTGAGTAAAAATTATGCCAATCTCCTTGCAAAGCTTCGAGTTGTTCTGTTGAGTGGTTCAATTTAGATTGTACCACTCGAAATGCAAGTGGTGAAGCGAGGGTAATAAAGCGCTTTATTTTTACTTTCTTTGAAAGTTGTTGTAGTAAATTATAGGCAATCACCGTTCCTAATGAATGCGACACAATAATGTATTCTTCATCTTCGTCAAAAGATTGAATCACACGTTGATGGACATCATTCATAAAGTCTGGATTGGCTAAATATAAATACACTTCCAAAATATATCGATGTAACATATTTTCATGTAATTTGGGAAATTTGTTTAATAGCATCACAAATTCACGTAACACATGGTCTTTGGCTAAATGCGAAAACAAATATAAACGCGAAGTCAAACTCAATTCCTCATGATGTTTCGCCAATAAAGGAATTAATTTTTGTTCCTGATCAATCTGTTGAGGTTCAGGATTTTGTAAATAGGGCAAATGCCAGTCTTGCCATGCTTGTGGCATAAAAGCATCTAAGGGCGTATCTAATTGCGCCAATCGATGTCGATGGATTAAATCACCATAGTAAGGAAAAGCGAGATTAAGATTTTGAAATGGAATTTGAATATCCAGATGATCTAAACCCAGTTTAAAAATATTTAACCAATGATCTTGTAAGCCTTCAGCATTAAAGCCTTGTTGTTGTGCACCGTGTATAAAAATCAGTTTCATTGTCATGATATCAATTATTCTTATGCTTGATGTGACTGTAGCATTGTGGGGTCTTTAGATGCCAGCCATACAAACAAAAAAAGTGTAGCGATTTGCTACACTTTTGCTAGAAAAATGAAGTTATGAGTGTTTAATTATTCGAGTGACGATAAAAAATAAAATGGCTCACATAGCACAATGCAATAAAAATCAGACAGCAAATAAAACCTGTCAGCATTTCTGGATCAGCTGCCATACTCAGGCAAGTAATCAAGCAGAATAAAAATCCTAAAATGGGCACAATTGGAAAGAGTGGTGCTGCAAATTTTAAATCCTGAATCGTATGGCCTGTCTTATACCATTGTCTTCTGAAATTAAACTGGCTTAAACAGATACTCATCCAGACCACAACCATGGTAAAAGCTGCTACGCCCAAAAGATTTTTAAAAATCGTTTCAGGTGCAAATTGTTCAGATAATAGTCCTGGAATTGCACCAAACATAGTGACAATGAGGGCAACAATAGGCGTGCCACTTTTTGTGAGTTTAGAAAAAAAACGCGGGAGATGTTGTTGTGAGGAAAGTGACCACATCATCCGTGAAGCAGCATATAAACCTGAGTTGGCTGCGGAAAGTAGCGCAGTAATAATCACGAAACGGATAATATCATCCGCATATGGAATCCCAATGTAGTTAAATACCGTAACAAACGGACTATTACTCACACTATGACTGCCTAGGCCTGCTTGTTCAAAAGGCAGTAGGGCACTGATCACAATAATGGTACCCACAAAGAAAATCAATAACCGCCAGATTGCAGCATTAATTGCTTTAGGCACGTTATCTGCAGGATCTTTAGTTTCGCCTGCCGCAACGCCAATGAGTTCTGTACCCGAAAAAGCAAAGTTCACAATGAGCATGGTAGCGAAAATCGGCATGAGTCCCTGAGGAAACCAACCTTGTGCAGTTAAGTTACTAAATAGCGGTGCCGATTCATAACCATGAAAAGAAATTAAGCCCACAATCGCCAGTAAACCTAAAATAATGAAACTAATCACGGTTATGACTTTCACCAGTGAAAGCCAAAACTCCGATTCAGCAAAAATTTTGGTCGAGCTGAGATTGAGTATAAAAATAGTGGCTGCAAAGATGAGTGTCCAGATCCACATCGAAATATCAGGAAACCATTCCTGCATCAGCAAGGCAGCTGCGGTAAATTCTGTTCCTAAGGTTGCTGTCCATGTCAACCAATATAGCCATGACACCATGTAGCCTGTACTTGGGCCAATATATTTGGCTGCATATGCTCCAAAAGAGCCAGAAACAGGCATGTGGACAGCCAGTTCGCCTAAACACAGCATCACCATGTATGCAATCAATCCACCTAAAATATAGGCAAGAATTGCTCCTATTGGGCCTGTTTGAGAAATGACCTCACCTGAGCCTAAAAAAAGACCTGTACCAATTGCACCGCCTAAAGAAAGCATAACCAAATGGCGTGTACTCATTGCTCGTTTTAATGGAGCAGAATTACTGGATGAGGTGATATTTGAAGATTCAGAGGGTTGCATACACAACGTCACGTTCAGAATGGACAAGCGCGCTATTTTAGAGAAAAATTAAAAATGTGCAATCTTGAGTCAGACAAACAATAGCCATTAGGCACAATAAAAAGAAAGGTTTTAAAAATATGGCGTCCCTACGGGGATTCGAACCCCGGTTACCGCCGTGAAAGGGCGATGTCCTAGGCCTCTAGACGATAGGGACGTTTCAGAGGTGCGCGTATATTAGGTTTATTTCATAAATGTGTCAAATAATTCCATGAAGAAGTGCAACAGATTAAATTTAAAAGATTAAAATTAAAGCATAATATGTGGATACAAGAAAACTTTAAAAGCTTAATTATTGATTGGGAATAGTCATTTCAAGAATTCTTTTTAATACATCGGGATGCCGTAAATATCCTGCTATTTCATGTGGATGGTCGACTGTAGTTGAAATCTCTTGGTTGATGATAGGTGGAGTGAAGTTAAACGGTGTTGCTCTTAATGGAAAAGCGGAAAGAAAATCATCTTTAGAATAAAAATTAAACCAGTCGCCTTGCAAGTTTTTAGGGCGAGAAATAGGGTGTGTAATTTTTTCCTGAATAATACGAAAAGCCAGAGGCGAGGCTAAAGTTATAAATCGTTTTATTTTTACAGGATATTGGATTTGCTGTAATAAATTATAGGCAATCACAGAGCCTAAAGAATGACCAATTACAATAAGTTCTTCATCTTTTTTGATTTTCTTTAGGATACGCAAATGAACATCTTGCATAAATTTAGTATTAGACAAATAACAATACATTTCTACGAGAAATTCATGAATCAAGCTTTCATTAAGTTTTGGAAAATGATCCAATAAAATCATAAATTCTCTAAGAGTTTTATCTTTAATGAGAAATGCTTCTTCGTACAAACGCGAACGTAGTGATGCTTCCTGAGTGGGTAGCGGCGCAATGGAATACGCTTTATGTTCTTGTCCAGATTGAGGCGTTTTATATAAATGTAGTGGAAAATGCAAATGCATGAATGCTTTTGGCAAAAAAGCTTCTAAATCAAGCGCATTACTTAAATGACTTTGGGTAAGTAAATCTCCATAAAATGGAAAACTTAAATGGGTAGTTTCAGCATTGTAAGGTAAATGCGTTAATGAAAGCCCTTGTTTAAAAATGTTTAACCAACGCTGTCTAAGTGATTGGGCTGTATAGTGTTGTTGATTCATGCCATGAATAAAAAGAATATTCATAAATGACCTATAAAAATTTTAAGATGAAGATTAATACAACAAACATCATATGAGTTCTAATTTACATGATTTGTTCTGCATATATAATAAAGAGATGTAATGTTTAATTTGTTTGTTGTTTATGCTATTCGTTTTTTTTTAAATATAATGTCTCTATACAAGGGACACCACTACCGCAATGAAAAAAAGCGCTGTTTCTGGCGATAGGGATGTGGAAGACGGCGGTATCTTAAGAATCCGCCGGCAAAGTATCGAGTAAATAGGGGGCAAGTTTGTTCAAAATATAGCAAAACAGTTCAGCCGTCTTTTGCGTATCGTACAAAGCCGAATGTGCTTCTTTACCATCAAACTCGATTCCAGCTTGAATACAGGCCCTTGCCAATACTGTTTGACCAAACATCACAGCACTTAAGGTCACAGTATCAAATACCGAGAAGCTGTGGAACGGATTCTGATTTTTAGTAGCAGTACGTGCAATCGCCGCTTGTAAAAAACCAAGATCAAAATGCGCATTATGACCGACCAATACAGCATGGGTACATTGCTGTTGACGACGGACTTCATTGATCGATTTGAAAATACGGCGTAGAGCTGTTTTTTCATCTTCCGCCATAGCAACGCGCATGGGGTTAAAAGGATCAATCCCAATAAAATCTAAAGATCTTCGATCAAGATTGGCCCCTTCAAATGGATTGATATGCGCATGATAAGCTTCACCAGATACAAACTGACCTGCTTCGTTATAAACAATCGGAATACAGGCAATTTCGAGTAAAGCATCTGTTTGCGAATTAAACCCTGCTGTTTCGACATCCACCACAACGGGCAAAAAACCACGAAAACGCTGCCCAATCACGGGTGGAGCGCTGATTTGTTGGCTCACACTTTCCTCCATTGAAGAGTTTTACCTGCATACAGCGGAATAATTTTTTCACCATCCAGATAATCAAGCTGCTCTGGGATGATTTGTTCTTCTTTGACCAAGGTGATCGTTGTTGTATTACGCGGCAAACCATAAAAGTCCGCACCAAAGTGACTAGCAAAGCCCTCAAGTCGTTCAATTTTACCGACTTGATCAAATGCTTGTGCATAAAGCTCAATTGCTGTTGGTGCGCTATAGCAACCTGCACAGCCACATGCATTTTCTTTGGCATTTTTCGAATGCGGTGCACTATCCGTACCCAAGAAAAATTTTGGATTACCACTGGTTGCCACTTCAATCAATGTCTGTTGGTGTGTTTGGCGTTTTAAAATCGGTAAACAGTAAAAATGCGGTTTAATTCCACCGACCAACATGTCATTACGATTAAACAACAAATGCTGTGGCGTAATAGTCGCAGCTACATTACGATCATGTTCAAGTACAAAATGCGCAGCTTCACTGGTGGTGATATGTTCAAGAACCAGTTTAAGCTTTGGAAATTGTTTTAATAATGGCGATAAAATTTCATCAAGAAAACGTTTTTCACGATCAAAAATATCTACATGGTTATGAGTGACTTCACCATGTAGTAACAATGGAACCTGATGTTCTTCGAGCTGTTCAATCACCGCATAGACCTTGCGAATATCACTGACTCCATTATCTGAATTGGTGGTTGCACCAGCAGGGTAGAGCTTAATGGCATTGACATGAGTTGAAGCTTTAATTTTACGGACTTCATCTGGAGAGGTTTGATCAGTGAAATACAACACCATACGCGGATCAAAATTTATTCCTTCAGGTACATGCGCCATGATGCGTTCGCGGTATGCCTGCGCTTCTTCAACGGTTTTTACTGGTGGTACTAGATTAGGCATACAGATTGCGCGAGCAAATTGTTGAGCTAAATCAGGAACAGTACGTTGTAGGGCTAAACCATCGCGTAAATGAGCGTGCCAGTCATCGGGCTGAAGAAGAGTAATAGTATCCAAGGCGATTCAAACTGAAAAATAAAACAGATGATAATCCATATACGCTCAAAATGGTAAACGGTTTTATGGATAAAAAGCGAAATCAGGTTGATAAAAGTCATGTTAAGTGTATTATTTTTATTCAGATAAGGATGATTTCTTGCAGGGTGTAATGGATTATAAATACAACCTTGACGAGCTTCATAAAAGAAAAGAAGAAGTCGAACAGCTTTCACATGTACGTGAAAAACAGACCAATCGAGCTTTACCAGCGTTATTGGAAAAGCAGTTCTGGAATATGCATATTGAACGTACACGGCTAAATACCATTCAATTTTTTTGGAGCGGTCTCGTCACCTATATTATTTTTATGTTATTGACGGTTCCTGGTGATTATCTGGTCATCGAGAAACAATATTTTATTTCAGATTTTGTTCGATGTCTTTTAAGTGTGACCAATGGAGCCGTGTGTTTATTGGTCTATGTCGCTTTTGCCAAACTTTCATCATTAAGGTCTTATTTTTATCAGGCCGCCTATATGATCGTGCTTTGGGCAATTGTTGTAACATCAATTCTGATGATGACTGTGCAGAGTGAAGCACTTAAAAATCAAGCGATGTTATTGATTTCATTTATATACATGTTGGGTTTTATTCTGAGTGGGCTAAAACCTATACATATGTTAATGGTCGGAATGCTATCTGCATTGATTACGTTGATATGGCTTACGGTGTTTAATATTCATTTTCACCTCGTGATTTTAACTCGCACTTTAATCGGAAGCTGTTTACTTGGATTTGCCATTAGTTCAATGTTGGTATCCAAAGAAAAAATGTTGTTCTTAAATGCAAAACTGTCTGAAATTAATGAAAATATTCAACGTATTCATGCCTCTGAATTCTTACATTTAAGTCAGCACGATGGATTAACCCAGCTTTCTAACCGTCGGACTTTTGATGAAATGTTGGACGTGTTTTATTTACAGGCGAGAAGGGATAATAGCTCTCTTGGGATCTTATTTATCGATATTGATTTTTTTAAAAATTATAATGATTTTTATGGACATCAGATGGGAGATTATGTCATTGCCAGTTTGGCAAAAGCGATAAAAAATGCAATTCGGCACATGGACTTCGTGGCTCGCTATGGAGGAGAAGAATTTGTGGTCTTACTACCTGAAACCGATGCGCAAGGGGCTTACGCAGTTGCATCGAATATTTATCGTTCAATTGAACGGCTTGAGATTCAGCATGAAAAATCGCAAGTTTCGAAACAAATCACCATTAGTTTAGGAATCACTGTATATCGGGGCGAAGCCCATATTGATCAACAAGCGCTACTCTCATATGCGGATCAAGCTTTATATCGTGCAAAAAAATTGGGGCGTAACCAGATTTATTATCATTCACTACGTGGTAATCAAGTTTAATCAATAAAAAACCAGTCTTTAACGACTGGCTTTTTGATCAGTGAGTTTGGGGTGTTAAATACTTTTCTATATATTCTTCACGTATTGCAGCACGATCCTCTAAGGGGGCTTTTTGCATACGTTTACGCAAATCATTTCTTTCCTGAGAGCTCATCTTTTGCCATGCATCACGCATTTTTTGCTTTTCTTGCTCAGGCAATTGGGTAAACCAATCCATTCTTTGCTGTAAATCAACAGATTGATCTTTGGGCTCGTCTTTTAAAGTTTCATAGCGTTTGATCAATGCACGTTGTTCGTTTTCAGATAAGGTATTCCACGTTTCATTGACTTTGGTATCTGCACTTTTTGAAAATACCCAAAAGCGTTCAAAACCAGCAAAACTGGTTTGTAAAAAACTAAGCGCACAGAGTGCCAGCGCTATTTTTTTAGCTACCATGTGGAACTCTATCCTCACCTAAAACACTCAGCATTTCCAAATCCTCAACCATTTGTGGTGAAAGTTTTGGACTTGCCATGACCTGATTTTGTGATTGATCCGAAGTATCAAAGCCAGTGGGTAAAATGACAAATCCCATAATCGCCGCTGCAAGAGCAAAGCCAGACATTCTCCATATATGATAAAAAGAACGTGGTTCACGCTTGATGGTGTCTAGAACATTGGTAATAACAATCGTTTTATGCTTGTGGTGACGTGCAAGTCCATCAAGCTTGGACGTTACCTGCTTGGTAAAATCATCTCGATTCATCTGATGAACCTCCCAAAGATGGATTTAAATGAGCTAAAGCAGTACGAAGCCCTTGAATAGCGCGATGATAATGCGTTTTTACACTGCCTTCGCTACAATTCATGATCTGTGCAGTGGTTTGTGTATCAAAACCTTCCCACGCACGTAACATAAATGCTTGCTGCTGACGTAGCGGGAGTTCTGCAATGGCTTCTTGAATTTCTTCAATGGTGACTTCCTGACTTAAAAAATCTGAAGGATTTAGTGTTGTTTCATCAACAACCTCAGTCACTTCGTCATTATCACTGTCAAGACTCACCTTTTTAAAAAAAGAAAAAGGATTAGATCGGCGCGCTTCTTTACGTCGCCAGTCCTGTAATTTGTTATTTAAAATCGTATAGAACAGGGGATACCATTCATCAAGAGTTTTATCGGCATAAGATTTGTGCAAAGAAATAAAAGCTTCCTGTACCAAATCCATTGCTATACCTTGTTGTCCCTGTGTTGCACTTTCCATCATGACCAGCGCGCGTCCTGTGACTTCATTCATAAAATGTTTTAGGCGATGATCAGCCGTATTCACATGAACACTATCAACTTCTGATCCAGACTGCTTTGGCGCTAAGTCCATAGAAATGGAAAATCCTGTCATTCGACTCCCATTCTTCCTTTTTTACAGTTACCTACTATATAACGTAAAAAGGAAGAATAGGTTGACAATATAAGATGTTATTTTTCAGATTTAAGTTTAAATGATTTTTTCAAATGATTGAGCCGCTTTAATATAAATTAACGATTTAAAGACGTTGTCGAACCATTTCAAAAAAGCAAATTGAGCCAGCAATTGCGACATTGAGAGATTCCTGTCCACCTGGCTGCGGAATCGCGACTGCTTGCGCATGCGCTAGAGCATAATCAGAGACTCCTTGACCTTCGTTACCTAAAATCCAGACGCAAGGCTTGGTTAAATCTTGTTCGTATAAACTATTTGAGCGATGCGAACTGGTAACAAATACCGGCATATGAAACTGATCAAGCAACGATTCGAGTTCAATATTTTCAAAGGTATGTAAACTAAAATGCGCACCCATGCCTGCACGTAGTACGCGAGGTGACCAAAGTGATGCCGAGCCTTTAGTACAAATCACTTGTTTAATATTGGCAGCAGCAGCAGAACGTAGCAATGTACCTACATTACCTGGATCCTGAATATTTTCCAAAATAAGCGTATCTGCATGAAAATCCAGTGCTTTGCTACTTTGAGGCAAATCAATCACAGCCAGACAGGCTAAACTGGTTCCGAGTGTACTGATATCTTTGTATAGAGATTCACTGATGACAAATACAGCACCATTATACTGTTCAATGATCGCTTGTATTTCTAGATGTTCTAAAGCAGCTTCTGTAGTAAAAAGCGAGACAAGTTTGCCCTTTTCTTGTAACCATGACAGGCACAGATGAGTTCCCTCAAGCACTGTTTGACGCTGTTTTTTGCGGTAGGTTTGTTGCTCAATGAGGCTGCGCAAATGTTTAATTTTAGCGTTGTCTTTAGACTCAAGAAAAATAATAGCCATAAAAGAAAATCCACGATGATGCGGTGATGCATCATCGTTATAAAAAATAATTAATGGTAACTAGTAACCAGCTCAACTTCTTGTTTAGAGCCAATGATGACAGGTACACGTTGATGTAATTCAGTAGGCTGAATCTCTAAAATACGCACACGACCTGTTGTAGATGCACCACCAGCTTGTTCGATCAGCATGCTCATCGGATTGGCTTCATACATTAAACGTAAACGTCCTGCTTTTTTGGGATCTTTTAAATCATAAGGATAGAGGAAAATACCACTACGGCATAAAATACGATGAATATCTCCAACCATACATGCGACCCAGCGCATATTGAAGTCTTTAGCACGAACAGAGGTTTTCCCTGCAAGAAGTTCATCGATATAACGTTTTACAGGTTGCTCCCAATGACGCTGATTGGATGCATTAATTGCAAATTCTTGTGTCTCTTCACTGACTTTGACTTGATCAGCCGTCAGAATAAATTGCTGACTTTCTGGATCAAAAGTAAAGAATGCAACGCCATTACCCACAGTTAGAGCCAACATTGTAGATGGGCCATACAGAACATAACCAGCTGCAACCTGCTCAGTTCCAGCTTGCATAAAATCGGCTGATTGAGTGACTGCATTTTTGGCAGGTAAAATTGAAAAGATCGTACCGACACACATATTGATATCAATATTGCTTGAACCATCAAGTGGATCGAATAACACCAAATATTTGCCGTTTGCTTGAGCTGGTGTGAAATCATCTAATTCTTCAGATGCTAAACCGCCAACATGTGGGTGAACCTTTAATGCATCAATTAAATAATCATTTGAGATAACATCTAATTTTTTCTGGGTTTCACCTTGAACATTTTCATTTTCTGCACTGCCCAGAATGCCTGCTAAAGCGCCTTTTTGTAATGCCTGATCAATCGTATTACAAGTTGCGGCAATGGTTTCAATCACTTGAGCAAGTTCAGGTGTCAAATGGCCTGATTGTTGTTGTAAATATTGCGTCAAATTCAGGTTTGACATACAGGAAAACTCCAAAATAAAAAAGGTCGTTTATAAATGGCTATAGTGTAGAGGAGATCAACCTAAAAGAAAAATCATATGACTTTATTTGTTGCGATTTTATGCTTGCAAGTGTTTGGCAACGTGCTATGTTGAAGAATAATAAGGATGTAAAAATCTGTACCAGAGGAGACTAGGCATGACGACCAAAACTTTCGGTGCGATGCCAACCCCAAATGAACCGATTAGTCTCGATGAAATTTCAAAAGAGTCTGTCGATGAGGCGTGGAAGGGGTATGAGGCAAAACCTGAATATAAAGAGTTTAATAAACACGATTTAATTGAATCCATGCATCCGCCGCAGGCAGAGCAAGAACAGCAAACCTCTTAAATTCTCAGAAAAAATCGCTTAAAGTTTAAAACTTTAAGCGATTTTTTTACAGCTTCATTTCGGTTTATTTCAATAAAGGTGGAACGGCTTCGTAGTTAATTTCTACACGACGGTTTTCTTTCCATGCTGCTTCATCATGACCCGGATTCACTGGCATTTCTTTACCATAGCTCACTGCTTCTAACTGTTGTGGATTTACACCATTGGTGATTAAAAAGCTTTGAACCGCTTTGGCACGTCGTTCACCTAGAGCCATGTTGTATTCACGAGTACCACGTTCATCCGTATGGCCTGTCAGTGCGACACGTGAGTTTGCATTTGCCATTAAGAATTGAGCATGTGCTTGAAGTGTTTGATAATCTTCAGAAGACAAATCACTACTATCGTAATCAAAATGAACTACACGTTTTGCTAAAGCAGCACGATTGGCAGCAGTCACACCTTTAGACGAAGCGCCTGTTAAGTTTTGCGCATTCAATGCTGCATCATCACTTAAACCTGAAGTATTGACAGTACCTGCACTATTTGGATTAGTTCCTGTTTGAACTTCAGCGGTAGGTTTGCGGTTAGCGCAACCTGTCATAATCACGGCAGTGGCTAATACAGGTAGTACAAATAATTTAACTGCGTTCATTGATAACTCCATCTATTTAATTACAAACTAAAGTACTTAATCGTTATTTAGGTGCCCAAGCAGGTTCACGAACTTCACCTTGCTCACTTGGTAAATTCATACGGAAACGTCCATCCGTTGACATGACGGAGAGTAAACCACGATTACCTTCGCGAGTAGCGTAAACCACCATTTGACCATTTGGTGAAAAACTAGGTGATTCATCCAGACTGGTTGGCGTTAAAATATTCACAATACCCGTTGAAATATTCATAATCGCAACTTTGTAATTACTACCAGATGGGCGATGGACCAATGCAATATTTTTTCCATCTGCACTCAAAGTTCCTCGTGCATTAAATGCACCGCGGAAAGTCAGTCGATTAACCGAACCATCGTCAAAGCTATAACGATAAATTTGTGCTGAACCACCTCGGTCAGAAGTAAAGATAAAGGACTTTCCATCTGGAGCGTAACGAGCTTCCGTATCAATCGCACTATCATTGGTCATCCGCTGCAATTGGCGTGTTTCCAGATTCATTTGATAGATTTCTGGATTGCCATTCATGGATGCTGTAAACAGCATTGACTTACCGTCAGGTGAGAAACTTGGAGCACCATTTAAACCTTTAAAACTTGCTAATACTTCACGTTGACCTGTTGCTAAATCTTGTAAATAAATTGCTGGGCGTTTAGTTTCAAATGAAACATAAGCAATCTTTTTAGCATCGGGTGTCCATGCAGGCGAAAGAATAGGGTCGCGTGAAGATAAGACGGTTTTCGGTTGTTCACCATCAGTATCTGCAATTTGTAAAGTATAACGTTGATCAGGTGTCGCAGGATTACGCAATACATAGGCAATGCGACCACTAAAGTCACCTTGAATACCTGTCAATGCCTGATAAATCGCGTCACTGATCATATGGGCAGCTTGGCGAACTCTTGAGCTTGGTACAGTCAATAATTCATTAAGTAAGAACTGTTTCTTTTGTACATCATAAAGTTGGTAATGCACTTCAAAACTATTGTTTGCCGCCGGTTTGATATTACCCACAACAACATAGGGAATACCCGCGGCTTGCCATGCATCGGTTTGAATTTGGTCAATGCCACCAGTGACAGGTAGATTATTTGATGAACTGGTAAAACGACCAGAACGATTTAGATCACTCTCAACAATAGGATAAATGGATGGATCATTGGCAAAGGGAACAATCGCAATTTTAGGCGCTTGTTCAGGCGCTTTTGCAATTTCAAGGTGTAATTGTGCAAATGCTGGTGGAACAAAAGCTGAACTCAGTGCAGTAATGATGGCGATTGAGAAAAGGTGTTTGCGATTCATATCCATAGTCATATTGTGAGTGTGGTTCATTTTTGTGGAATAAAAGTATTTAGCATAATTACAGGGTCGAAATCCATTTAAACCATGTAATTATGACCAAAATATTATTTTGCGGTAAAAGTTGAAGTAAAAGTTCGTGCTTCACGACGTGCCTCTGGATCAGATGGCATAGGGTAAGGTGCAGCGGAACGAACAGCAGCTTCAACACTGGCTTTCATATCTGGATCGCTAGCATTTACAATCACTGATGCTACAGCCCCACTATCTGTTAGAGTGACGCGAGCAGTTGCCTTTTTACCAGAAGATCCCATTGGAATATCCCAAGTACGATAAATTTTCTGCTCAAAATCTCGCTTTGCTGTTGATGCAACTTTTTTAGCTTCCGCTTTTTTCTGAGCTGCTTCTTGAGCAGCTTGTTTGGCAGCTGAGGCTTTTGCTTCGGCATCCGCCTCAGCTTTTCGTTTTGCATCTGCTTCAGCTTTTCGTTTTGCATCTGCTTCAGCTTTTCGTTTTGCATCTGCTTCAGCTTTCGCTTTGGCATCTGCTTCGTGTTTTGCTTTAGCTGCTGCATCTGCTTTCGCTTTGGCATCCGCTTGTTGTTTGGCTTTAGCGGCTTCATCCGCTTTCGCTTTTGCATCTGCTTCATGTTTTGCTTTAGCGGCCGCCTCAGCTTTCGCTTTTGCATCTGCTTGTTGTTTAGCTTTAGCTGCTGCCTCGGCTTTTGCTTTAGCATCTGTTTGTTGTTTAGCTTTAGTTGCTGCATCCGCTTTCGCTTGGGCAGCCTTTTCCGCTGCATCCGCTTTTCGTTTTGCTTCTGCCTCAGCTTTGCGTTTTTCAGTTGCTTCAGCTTTCGCTTGAGCAGCTTTTTCCGCAGCTTCTTTTTTCACTTTTTCCGCAGCTTCTGCTTTACGTTTATTTTCTTGGTTAAGATGAGATAATCGGGCTTTCTCTGCTGCATCTGCCTGAGCTTTTTGTGCAGCCTCTTTTCTAGCTTGAGCTGCCGCCTCAGCTTGTTCTTTAGCTTTCTCTGCTGCATCTGCTTTCGCTTTAGCCTCAGCCTGTTGCTTGGCTTTAGTGGCTGCATCTGCTTTTGCTTTAGCCTCAGCTTGTTGTTTGGCTTTGGCTAATTCTGCGGCTTTTGCTGCCGCCTCAGCTTGTGCTTTTTTAATTGTTTCGGCAGGAGCTGTTACTGGTAAAGTAGGAGGAGGGCTGCTCGGGATAACTGGAGCAGTAGGCTCTGGTGGTTCAGTTGCCTGAATTTGTTCAGCAACTTGAGTGCTGGTTGTTTCTGCTTGTTCAACAGGGATAGCCAAGTCAGCAGGGTTGACCAATACAGTCGTGATTTTTTTAGGCGGTTCAGGTGGTTTACTTAAACCTAAATAAAGTAAGCTTACAATCGCGATGGCATGTACGCCTAGTGTAAAACCAAGCGCAATGGCTTTTTCTTGAAATGGCGGCTTCTGAAAATTCTTCATAAGTTACTTTACAGACTCAGTCAATAAGCCAACTTGGCTTAAACCTGCCTCTTGTAATGCAGACATTAACTTCATGACTTCACCATAAGGTCGTGATTGGCTACCATTAATTAAGACACTGTAAGACTTATGATTTGTTTCGGCTTGCTTTTGATTTTCTGTAAGTACAGACTTAAGCTCATCCAAAGTGATTACATCATTTTGATGATTCTTATCTTCAAGCTTAATACTTCCATCGTTATCTAAAGTCACAATTGCTGGTCGATCTTCAGATTGGATTGGATTGTTATTTGCTTGGGGAAGGTCAACTTTTACACCCGTTGTAATCATAGGTGCTGTGACCATAAAAATGACCAATAAAACCAACATTACATCGATATAAGGTACGACATTCATGTCACTTTTTAATGGCTTTTTGACGCGTTCAAAACGTCCAGAGCGTTGGATTGCCATTATTCAACTTCCTGTGTAGTTCCCACAGATTGACGTTGTAAAAGCGCCACCATTTCTTCAGCAAATAAAGCTCGATCAGAATAAATTTCTTCACCCTTGGCTGTGTAATGGTTAAAGGCCAATACCGCTGGAATTGCTGCAAATAAACCAATTGCAGTTGCAATTAGAGCTTCAGCAATACCGGGTGCTACTGTTGCAAGTGTAACCTGATCAACAGCAGCCAAACCAATAAATGCATTCATAATACCCCAGACAGTCCCAAATAAACCGACATAGGGTGCCACGGAACCAATACTGGCTAATGCCCCAAGACCTTGTTCAAGCAGGCTTTGATCACGGCTTAAACCCACACGCAAAATACGCTCAGTGCCTTCAAGTGTCTGATTGGCTGTTGCATGACGTTTTTTGAGTTTAAAAAATTCGCCTAAGCCTTGATAGAAAATATCTTCCAGACCATGGCGTTTTGAATTTAACTGCGCATTATTATAAAGCGTATTTAGTTCAGCACCCGACCAAAATATTTTTTGAAAATGCTCATCCTGTTGAGCTGCTTTTTTATAACTCATATGCAACTTGGCGATCAGATACCAACTATAAATTGATGCCAATAGTAGCAAAAGCATTACGGCCTGAACAACGGGGCTTGCTTGTAAAATAAGATCAGAAATATGTAGAGATGATTGGATCTGTGTTGCCATAGTTACATGTGCCAAAGTATGTTTTTTTAATCTTGTTCCAGTTCTTGAAGAATAAGATTGCGAATTTCATCAGGGAGTCGGCGTGGTCGCATTTCTGTGTTTAAACATGCGAGCTCAACTTCGCCAGAAGCAAGCATGATTTCACCACGATAAATATTTTGTTGCAATACAAATGACGAAGCTTTACATGAAACTACACTCGCTGTAACAGTAATCATATCGTCCATCATAATCGGGCGCATGTATTTTAAAGCGATTTTGTGTACGACAAAATTATAATCTTTTTGATGCCAATAATGGTCAATGCCAGAAGCACGTAGCCATTCTGTACGAGTCCGTTCCATAAATCGAATATGATTGGCATGATAAACGATACCCCCAGCATCTGTATCTTCAATGTATACACGAATTTTGAATTCAAAAAGATTGGCCATGATAGATATCCGTACTAAGGTATAAACAATAACAAGTAAGCAGGGCTTGCCCAATTTTTATCGACTAGGGCGCTCTGAAGTAATGCTCTTAAACGTATGGAAGTTTAGCATAATGACTATTTCGTCAAATGGCACAAGCTTTCAATCTCACCCTCAACTATTGAGTTGATTAAGCTCTAGAGTCGTATTGGCTTAAACAGAACGCGTATAGTCTAAAAAACTACTTTTAGTAATGCCTGATTGCAAAGATTAAGTCGTTAAAACCTTCGATTTTGAGTGTCATTAATTATCGTATAGCTGTTCGCCTTGCGCATGAGGAATATATTCCGTAAGGAGCGGTGCTTTTTTTAACGCTGCTCAGGTGGGGTTATTCCAAATTGCGCATAAGCTTGGTTCGTGGCAATACGCCCACGTGCAGTCCGCATCACGTAGCCTTGCTGGATCAAATACGGTTCAATGACATCTTCCAAAGTCCCACTATCTTCGGCCATTGCGGCTGCAAGGGCCTCAACTCCCGCGGGGCCACCTTCAAAGCGTTCCAGTATCATGCTTAAATAGCGTCGATCAAGTGTATCTAAACCCGATTTATCGACGTTTAGCATATCTAGTGCACGTTGTGCCATATCCTGAGTGACTTCCCCAGTGCCTTTGACCTGAGCATAGTCACGTACACGACGTAATAAGCGATTGGCGATACGTGGTGTACCACGCGAACGTCTGGCAATTTCTTCGGAACCTGTTCGAGTAATCGGGACATCCATTAAATTGGCAGAACGGGTGACAATATGCGTTAAATCTTCAACTGAATAAAATTCCAAACGTTGCACAATTCCGAAACGGTCACGTAACGGTGAGGTCAGTAAACCAGCTCGAGTGGTTGCAGCAACCAGCGTAAACGGTGGTAAGTCCAATTTAATTGAACGTGCTGCTGGCCCTTCACCAATCATGATATCGAGTTGGTAGTCTTCCATGGCAGGATACAAAATTTCTTCAATGACAGGTGAAAGACGATGAATTTCATCTATAAATAACACATCACCTTCTTCCAGATTGGTTAGCATGGCAGCCAGATCACCTGCGCGTTCCAGAACTGGACCAGATGTGGATTTTAAATTTCCTCCCATTTCCCGGGCAATAATATTGGCAAGTGTGGTTTTACCGAGCCCGGGTGGACCAAAAATCAGGGTGTGATCCAGTGCTTCGCCACGGCCACGTGCAGCACCAATGAAAATTTCCATTTGTTCGCGTACTACTGGTTGACCAATATAGTCAGCCAAAGACGTTGGACGAATGGCACGATCAAATTGATCTTCTGGTTTTTCTTTGCCACTAATTAAACGGTCATGCATGATTGGTTACTTCATCATTGATTTAAGTGCAGCACGAATTAAGTCTGCGGCTTCAGTATAATCAGCTTTAACCGCAGCCACTGCTTTTTGTGCTTCAATTGGTTTGTAGCCTAGTGACTGCAATGCTGCTTCAGCTTCAGCAACAGGAGAGTTAGATATAAACTGAATTTGTGAAATGCTATTGTTTGAGGTCGCATTGCCTTGATTCGCAAGTGCTTTAAAACGGTCACGAAGTTCGATCATTAGGCGTTCGGCAGTTTTTTTACCTACACCCGGAACTTTAACCAAGGTATTGATATCATCATGTTCAATAGTTTGGATCAAAAGCTCAACGCTTAAAGTAGATAAGATGCCAAGCGCCATTTTCGGACCAACACCATTCACCTTTAGCAAGGTACGGAAAATAGTTTTTTCTTGAGCTTCTAAAAAACCGTAAAGTTGCTGTGCATCTTCACGAACAACCAAATGTGTCCATAAGATCACTTTCTGACCTTTTTGTAATTGGCAAAATGTCGAAAGTGGCGTATCTATTTCATAACCGACACCATTGACATTAAGGAGTACCGTAGGTGCTTCAAGTGCGAACACTTCACCAATTAGACAACCAATCATTGAATACTTCATTCCTAAAATAATATAAAATTATATGTCTGAAACTGTACAGACATTACATAAAACTTTCGCGTCGACCCTGTAATACTTGTGCTAGGTCATAAGCCTGATGATCTGAAAATTTGCTGATTATATCCAGTATTTGCATAATATTTTGATAGTGATTGTCCTGAAAATTGGCACCAAACTGTTGCAAAATGGACATCAAGCGTTTCTCTTTGAAACTCAAGGTTTTTTGTGGAACGGATAAGGGAATAAATGCATCCAGAATCGATTGCAAACTACTATGTGCAATAATTTCAAGATCAGACTTTTGCCGATGCTCAAAAATTTTATTACGCGCTAAGTCTTTGGCTTTTTCGATTCCCACGCCAATATCCGCAGGGCAATACTCTAAAAGCGTTCCCTGTAATTGTCCTGATAATATTTCAACATGATGTCGGGCAAAGGCACTAGAAACCTCAGCAACCAGACGTTTCATCACTCGTCCACGCAAAGCGGCAATTTTTTGCTGCCAAGTGGTATTACTTTGACCCAATTCATCAGGAATCCCATAATCTGCAATTAAATTGAGAAAAATAGGCTCAACTTCTTCGTAAGTCAGCATATTTAAAATAATACCATCTTCCAGATCAATCAGCGCATAACACATATCATCTGCTGCTTCGAGCAAATAAGTCAAAGGATGACGACAATAATGATATTCACCTAATTGAATCAGTCCAAGCTGATCGGCAATTTCGACCAAAATTTCTTTTTCAGTCTGATAGCAACCAAATTTTGCACGTTGGTTGGAAGGACGGTCGCCCTGTGATTCAATGGTTTTAGACAACCAAGGATATTTTAAATAAGCACCTAAAGTGGCATGAGTCAGACGCATACCGCCATCATCTGGATGGTAATCAATACGTGTTAATAAACGTAAACCTTGTGCATTGCCCTCAAACTGGCGCACATCAGCTTCTTCTTCAGGACTGAGTTCTTGCAAAAAGTCATTATGAGAAGCATCGTCAAACCATTCACGAATCGCATATTCACCTGCATGTCCATAGGGTGGGTTGCCAATATCATGGGCTAGACATGCTGCCTGAATAATAGCACCGACATCGGAGGGTGAAATCCATGCGGGTAAATCATCCTTAATTTTCTCAGCGGTCATCATGCCGAGTGACCGCCCAATACAAGACACTTCAAGGGAGTGCGTTAAACGAGTGTGAATACCATCTTGAAGTGCGAAAGGGTGAACCTGCGTTTTACGGTTGAGCTGACGAAAACTTTGAGAAAATATGATGCGATCATAATCTTTATGAAATGGGCTTCGTCCCAGTTCTGTTGTACTTTTTTTACTACCTAAACGAACTGCTGAAAGCAGTTCCATCCAACGCATTTGTTCCATTTATAACGGTTCTTAAAAGATCTACTTTGCATCATGCCAAAAAACAATGCAAAGCACTAGGGCAGTGCGACATGATTTGTCTGCTAACTGTATTTTGTTAGTTTATAAAACAGATTTCTTTTGTTTTAATCCATCTACGACTTACACGAATGCGTAAGTTGAATGGAAAAATAAAAAAAGACTTTAGTTGTTATTTTATATTTATCTTGTTGGGAGTAATTGAATCTGAGCTGAAAAATGAAATATAGGAGGAGGATGTCATTATTTAGCGATCATCCATAAACTTGGGATTGCATGATGGGTATACGCATTGATTCAAAATGGATTTAAATTTGGCATAAAAAAAGCCCCAATCTTTCGATTGAGACTTTTTAAAATCTGGAGCGGGAAACGAGACTCGAACTCGCGACCCCAACCTTGGCAAGGTTGTGCTCTACCAACTGAGCTATTCCCGCAATGTGAGATGCATTATAGACAGTTTCATTTAACTGTCAACATGCATCGGTTTCAATTGTTGATTTAATCAGCACGTCTCCAAACAGTTCCCTGACGTGTATCTTCAAGCGCAACCCCTTGTTCTAGCAGAGATTGGCGTATACCATCTGCTTTGGCAAAATCTCGGGCTTTTTTGGCATCATTACGCTGTTGAATCAAATCTTCAATCTCATGATCAGACAAGCTTAAGGCCTCTTGACCAATATCTGATTTTAAAAACTCATCTACATTGTGCTGAACTAGTCCTAAAATACTAGTCAGATACCGCAACGTTGAATAATAACGTGCTGCTTGTTCAGCTTGCTGATCTTTTACAGCACGGTTAAGTTCACGATTTAACTCAAATAACACAGCCATTGCGTCGGGAGTGTTAAAGTCATCGCGCATGGCGACATTAAAACGTTCAACAAAGCTGCTATCTAACTGATCAGAATGCTTTTGATCGTAACACTGTTCATATGCCTTAAATGCATGATAAAAACGGGTCAGTGCAGTTTTTGCCTCTTTAAGTGCAGTATCAGAAAAATTCACAGGACTACGATAATGTGAAGACACAATAAAATAGCGAATGACTTCAGGATGGAACTTTTCCATCACATCACGGATTGTGAAGAAATTGCCTAAAGACTTTGACATCTTCTCGCCATCGACATTAATAAAGCCGACATGCATCCAATAATTGACATATTGTTCACCTGTAGCAGCTTCACTTTGTGCAATCTCATTTTCATGATGTGGAAATAATAAATCTGAACCACCTCCATGAATATCAAAATGATTACCCAAGCAGCAAGTTGACATAGCGGAACATTCAATATGCCAGCCTGGACGACCATTTCCCCAAGGCGATTGCCAGGATGGTTCATTGGCTTTGGCATGTTTCCAGAGGACAAAATCAAACGGATGTTTTTTATCGACTTCTACATCTATACGTTCGCTTGCGCCTGCTTGCATATCATCTAATTTACGACCAGATAAACGACCATATTTGGCAAATTTAGTGACTTCATAATAAACATCACCATTGGCAGCAGGATACGCGGTGCCATTTTCGACCAAAGTTCCAATCATATTTTGCATTTGGTCAATATATTCGGTGGCTTTTGGCGATTCATCAGGTTCAGCACAACCAAGACTAGCTGCATCTTCATTCATGGCAGTGATAAAGCGCGCGGTTAGTTGCTGAATCGTTTCACCATTTTCATTGGCACGACTGATAATTTTGTCATCAATATCTGTGATATTGCGGATGTAACGGACTTTCCAGCCTTGGCTACGCAAAAAACGAATAATATAATCAAAGGCAACCATGACTCGAGCATGTCCAATATGACAATAGTCATACACAGTCATGCCACAGACATAGATATCGATCTGCCCATCAACACGTGGGACAAATTCAACTTTTTTACGTTGCTCTGAGTTATATAAAACGAATGGTTGCATAAGACTCTTAAAAACATTCACTAAAATAGCGTTACATCATAACGTAAGCCACATATTTCACAAAGGTTTATCCATAATTTTTATAAGTAAGTGAAAACTTGTACATTTAGAAACGTGATAGGAAATGAGATGTGCTAGAATATTGCAAAATTTTCAGTTAAAAACGCGATAGTCTGATCGGCTATCGCGAATTGTTTGAGCTCATATTTTATGCCCAATACTATCGATTTTAAAAAAATTGCACTAGAAACGATTGCGATTGAGCAGCACGCTTTGGATGTGTTGGCAAATCAGATTGATGACAATTTCAATCAGGCTTGTGAAATTATTTTGCAGTGTCAGGGCCGCGTGGTTGTGACGGGCATGGGGAAATCTGGTCATATTGGTCGAAAAATGGCAGCAACTTTTGCTTCGACTGGAACGCCTTCTTTTTTTATGCATCCTGGCGAGGCGGGACATGGTGATTTAGGCATGCTGGTACGGGGGGATGTACTCATTGCCATTTCTAACTCTGGAAAAAGTGATGAAATCATGATGCTTATGCCTTTGATTAAGCATCTAGAAGTTCCACTCATTACCATCAGTCGTGATGATACAGGGCCAATGCCTAAAAATGCTGATGTTGCCTTAACACTGGGTGAGTCGAATGAGGCTTGTCCTTTAGGCCTTGCACCAACTTCAAGTACCACAGCAACATTAGTTTTGGGTGATGCATTAGCAGTTGCATTATTAGAAGCACGTGGATTTACTGCGGATGATTTTGCGCGTTCCCATCCAGCAGGTGCTTTAGGTAAACGTTTGCTATTACATGTGAAACATTTGATGCACACAGGAGAAGAGCTTCCAAAAGTTTCTCCTGATACACCAATGAATCAGGTACTTTACGAAATTTCAAATAAACGTCTGGGATTGACCACGATTGTTGATGAACAGGATCATTTATTGGGTATCTTTACGGATGGTGACTTGCGTCGTTTAATCGATAAGCAGCAAGGCTTTGATGTGAAACTTCCCGTATCGAAGGTGATGATTGAGCATCCTGCGACCATCTCTCAGGAAGCACGTGCTGTAGAAGCATTACAACAACTGAACGCCAAAAAAATCAGTCAGTTTGTTGTGGTTGATGATCAAAATAAAGTGATTGGTGTGATTAGTATGCATGACCTAATTCAGGCAGGGGTAAATTAATTCATGGCATCTTATGCATTACTTGAACAGGCGCGTCATATTCAGGCGCTGGTTTTAGATGTCGATGGCATCTTAAGTGACGGTTTTGTGACCCTAACCAACAGTGGTGATGAAATCAAATCTTTTGATATTCGTGATGGTCTAGGCATGAAACTAGTTCAACAAGCTGGTCTTAAAGTCATTATCATTACAGGTCGTAAAAGTCAGATTGTTGAAAAACGGATGTCTGATTTAGGTGTCGATCTTGTTTTTCAAGGGCGTGAGGATAAAGGCGTAGCACTGCGTGAAGCATGTGCGCAATTTAATTTAGCGCCTTATGATTGTTTATATATGGGTGATGATTGGCCTGATTTATCAGCATTTGCGCTTGCAGGAATGTGTGTAACGGTTCCAAATGGACATGTAGAATTGCGCCGTCGTGCTCACCTGGTGACTCAAGCGATGGGTGGTCGTGGAGCGGTACGTGAAGTCTGTGATATGTTACTGAATGCAAAAGGAGTTTACGAAGAACTTCTTGCAAAATATCTCACTGTACCCCATTAATATTCTAAGCCAAATAAAAAGGTGATATCACGCCGCCTATGGATACCAGAGTTTTATATATCGTGGCGATTGCAATCGCAGCTGTAAGTGGTGGCTATTATTACTACAGTGGTAAAGCGAACAAACTAGATGCTGATGATAGTCGCAATATGACTTATACAGCAAATGATATCAATTTGACACAGACGAACGATCTTGGTCATTTGTATATTCGTGCAAAGGTCGATCGACTTGAACAGGATATGCAGAAACAAACGTCAAAACTTGAAAATTTACATGCATCAATGTATGAAAATGGACAAGTAAATGCGACTTTTTTTTCTAAGGTCGCCAATGGCTATGATGATAATGAAAAAGTAATTCTTTCTGGAGACGTGGTTGCAACAAAACTTGCTGAAAATGGTGAAATTATTTTTCGTACCGATGAGCTAACAACTTATCCTAAAACAAAAATAATAGAAACAACACATCAAGTGGATGTGCAATCATCGCAAGCTTCTTTTGTAAGCAATGGGCTAAAAGCCAATCTAGAAAATGGAAAATACGAATTTTTTAATATTCGAGGAAAGTATGCACCAAATTCTTAATGCGACTTCACGTTCAACTTTCCTGAAGCAGATTGCTGGTTTTACTGTAGTGGCAATGCTGTCTGTTTCAGCATTTGCACTACCTTCAGATCGCAATCAACCGATTTCTTTAGTGGCTGACAAAGCTACTTTTAATGATAGAACGGGTGTTACGACTTATACTGGAAATGTAGTCATTGAACAGGGCACCATGAAGTTACAGGCAGATTCAATTGTTGCCCAGCTTAATTCTAAACGTGAAATTCAGACCATTACTGCCAATGGACGACCATCCAAATTTCAGCAACAGATTAGTGCTGAAAAGGGGGTAGCGCGTGGTGAAGCTCAGAAGATAATCTACAATGCAGATACTGGGATTATTACCTTAACAGGCAATGCTTATTTATTTCAGGATGGAGCCAGTATTCGAGGCAATAGTTTAAAATATAGTATGAATAAAGGTGATATTGAAGCACAAGGTTCAAGTTCAAATCGTGTTCAACTGATTATTCCACCATCAAGTTCTAAAAGTTTTCCAGGAGCACGTGATTAATGGAGCAAACACGTCAAAAACCACAAACGCTTTGTATCAAACACTTGGCAAAAAATTACAATAAACGCTGGGTAGTTAAGGATGTTTCCTTTCAAATGCAAAGTGGACAAATTGTGGGATTGCTTGGTCCAAATGGTGCAGGGAAAACGACGAGTTTCTATATGGTGGTCGGCTTGGTTCGTATGGATAAAGGCGAAATTCATTTAGACAATGAAGATTTATCTCATCTTGCGATGCATGAACGTGCCAGAAAAGGTATTGGTTATTTACCGCAAGAGGCCTCTATTTTTAGAAAGCTCACCATTGCCGAAAACATTATGGCAATTTTGGAAACTCGTAAAGATTTAAATAAACAACAACGTCAACAGCGTTTAAACGAATTGCTGACAGATTTTAAAATTGGTCATATCAAAGATTCGCTTGGAATGAGTGTTTCTGGAGGCGAACGTCGTCGTGCTGAAATCGCACGCGCTTTAGCGGCTGATCCAAAATTTATGTTGTTAGATGAGCCTTTTGCGGGTGTCGATCCAATTTCGGTAGGTGATATCAAAGAAATTATTCGTAATCTAAAAGATCGCGGCATAGGTGTTCTGATTACGGATCACAATGTCCGTGAAACACTGGCAATTTGCGAGCATGCTTATATTGTGAGTGAGGGATCCGTCATTGCAGAGGGTTCTCCACAGGATATTTTGGAAAATGAACAAGTTCGCAAAGTCTATTTAGGTGATGATTTTACAGTTTAACTTTCAAATAATCAGCTTTGTTCAATTCGGTTAATCCCCTTTCTTGTTAAAAACAAAAAGGGGATTATTTTTTTAAAATATAAATATTATGAACCTTAAAATTATATTAATAATTAGGTATATATTTTTCTATACAATTTTTTTGCTAAAAGATGTAAAATTTAATTTTTATATTATATTTGAATAATCATATAAAATTTAAAATAAATAAAAATAATATTTGTTTATAAAATAAAGACTAATATTATTTTTACTTAAAATAAAATTTAGAAAAAAATCCAAAAAATAAATCCCTATATATCAATAAAGCTTATACAAAAAAGTGGTGACTTTGTAGTCAGGTTATAAGTGCATATGGTTTAATATTTTTTTTAAAAAATGTGATGAATTTAACTTTTTATTGTAATTCTTATGTTGTAATATCTATACAAAATTTAACATTATATTGGGGTTGTTATGGTTCGCCACGGTGGTCTTGTCCTTGTTAGTCTTTTATTCACGGCTTGTGCTTCGCCTTTAAATGTATATAACAAGCCTTCAAATTTATTATTTCAGAAAAAAGATGGGAATAGTAATCAGGATATTCATGTTTATCGTGATAGTAAACTCTGTTTAAACGATGATAAAAACAGACAGGTTTGCCCAATTGATTTTTATATCGATGATTTTAAGGCAGGAACTTTCTATATCAATAATAAAGCAAATTATTATTTAAAACCTGATGCTTATGTCCTAAAAGTTAAGAGTTGTAAAACAGAATGTGCAACTTATGTATTCAAATTGGATTTAAGTAAGCAGCTTAAAGTTCGAGATTTTAAAATTTCAATGGATGAAAATGATAAGCCATTTATTACTCAAATTAGCACTCAAGGAGTTAGCTGATTTTTATAAATATATCCAAATTTTGATACGAAAAATCTTATTTATAGATATAAGGTTTTTTAGTAAGTACTTTATTTAGAAATGAATTTTTAAAAAATAGATTCAATTATTCATAAGAATGATTGTATCAAAAAAACAATGTAATCATTTTGAAGGGAAATTTGGCGGCTGAAAAATGGTTAATGGATGGATTCGAGCTTTCTTAACAAAATCATGCTCAGCGCTCTGAGTCGTTAAAAGAAAGTAAATCATAAGTTATTTATCAAGGGTTTAGTAATGAGTTCACTCATTATTGGGGATAAGACATGACAAAATTTGTAGTAACTGAAAAAAAATCTTTAACAAAAAATACAATAGATAATTCGCAGGTCATATTAAAAGCGGCGGCTATTGTTCAGGTTAATTTACATCGAGAAGATGTTGCTGAGTTTATTCAAGATGGTAATAATTTAATTTTAAAACTGCAAAATGGCGATGTTATTACCATCCAAAATTTCTTTGTACAATATGAAGATAAAATCGTTTCAGATTTAGTTTTTGAAGATAATGATTGTGCTTTTTTGTGGTTTGATTGGAACAATGGTGCTCCATTATTTAAAGAAATTTCTGGTTTAGAAGTTCTTTTACCGATTGCGAGTGGCAGTAGCTCAGGTACGCTTCTTCCATGGATTGCTGGCGGACTCGCCGTGATAGGTGGAACTGCTTTGGGAAGCAGTGGAAGTAGTGGAAAAGATAATAGCGAATCAGTAAATAAAGCACCACAAGTTTTCGAAATTAATAAACAACAACCTATAAGTGTCATTGAAGGTGTGGCTAAAACTGGTGCGGTCATTAATGTCACAGATCCAGATAATGATCAGCTTACTTATAGCGTTTCAGAGAAGCCAACGCATGGTACAGTCAGTATTGATCCATCGACTGGCACTTATACCTACACCCCAAATAGCAACTACAACGGTACAGACAGCTTTGAAGTGACAGTCAGTGATGGCAAAGGTGGCACGACCACAGTGACGATTCCTGTGACAATTGCTGCGGTAAACGATGCACCGACTGCCACAGCAGATCCGATCAGCACCAATGAAGACCAGCCAGTGACTGGCAGTGTGGTCGGTCAGGATGTAGATGGGGATGCATTGACCTATACGGTAACGACTGCACCAGCGAATGGTAGCGTGACAGTTGACCCAGCGACAGGTGGTTATACCTATACTCCAAATAGCAACTACAATGGCACAGACAGCTTTGAAGTGACGGTCAGTGATGGCAAAGGTGGCACGACCACAGTCACGATTCCCGTGACAGTGACTGCGGTGAATGATGCACCGACTGCCACAGCAGATCCGATCAGCAGCAATGAAGACCAGCCAGTGACTGGCAATGTGGTCGGTCAGGATGTAGATGGGGATCAGTTAACCTATAGCGTGAGCA
>NZ_JAHPRO010000026.1 GCF_025562455.1 Acinetobacter sp. WU_MDCI_Axc73 | reverse complement strand
GAACAGACAGGTGGCAAATACGCCTTATGTTCAATGTGTATTGGTGTGGGTCAGGGTATTGCGCTGATTATTGAACGGGTTTAAGGGAAGTTATCATGAGCCAGTTATATGCCAGCTTGTTTTACCAAAAAGATGTGACTGAAATTTTCAGTGATCGTGCTTTAGTGTCATATATGGTTGAAGCTGAAGTTGCACTGGCGCAAGCACAGGCGCAGGTTGGGGTAATTCCTCAATCTGCTGCTGATGTGATTGAACGTGCTGCAAAAACAGCATTGGAACACATTGATTTTGATGCTTTGGCAACGGCAACAGGTCTGGCAGGGAATATTGCTATTCCTTTTGTAAAACAGTTGACTGCTATCGTTAAACAAGCAGATGAAGATGCTGCACGTTATGTCCATTGGGGCGCAACCAGTCAGGATATTTTAGACACAGCATGTATTTTGCAATGTCGTGCTGCTTTGGTCATCGTACAAAATCAAGTTCAGCAGTGTTATGACACCGCTTTGTCTCAAGCACAAACTTATCGTTATCAAGTGATGATGGGTCGCACATGGTTGCAACAGGCACTGCCAATAACGTTAGGTCATAAATTGGCACGTTGGGCTTCAGCTTTTAAACGTGATTTAGATCGTATTGAAGCGATGAAACAACGTGTTTTAGTTGCCCAGTTAGGTGGAGCGGTTGGTTCATTGGCTTCTTTACAAGATCAAGGAACAGCCGTTGTCGCTGCTTATGCGAAGCAATTAAAACTCAATGCTACGGCATGTACTTGGCATGGTGAGCGTGATCGTATTGTCGAAATCGCCAGTGTGGTTGGCATGATTGCAGGCAGTGTCGGCAAAATGGCACGTGACTGGTCACTCATGATGCAGACTGAAATTGCAGAACTGTTTGAACCAACAGCCAAAGGCCGCGGTGGTTCATCAACTATGCCGCATAAGCGTAACCCAGTCGCAGCAGCATCGGTTTTGGCTGCTGCAAATCGCGTTCCAGCACTCATGTCGAGTATTTATCAAAGTATGGTGCAAGAGCATGAGCGTGGTCTGGGGGGATGGCATGCAGAGTGGTTAGCGCTTCCAGAAATTTTTCAGCTGACTGCGGGTGCATTAGAACGTACTTTGGATGTACTCCAAGGCATGCAAGTCAATGCAGACAATATGCATCGCAATATTGAATGTACCCATGGGCTCATTATGGCAGAAGCCGTCATGATGGCTTTGGCACATCATATAGGCCGTCTTAATGCACATCATGTGGTTGAAGCAGCTTGTAAAAAAGCAGTAGCAGAACACATCCATTTAAAAGATGTAATTTCAAACATTGAAGAAGTGACGCAATATTTTAATGCTTCACAACTTGATGAGATTTTTAAACCTGAGTCGTATTTGGGCAATATCCAAAACCAGATCGATGCAGTCTTGCAGGAAGCAAAAGGAGCGGCAAAGTGAGCGAAGAAATCAGCATCATGATTACCAATCGTCAAGGCAAACAGTTATCTGTACAGGTAAATGGGCCTGAAAATGCGCCTGCAATCGTATTTTCAAACTCACTAGGTACAGATAAAGGCATGTGGCAACCACAGATTGAAGCCTTAAAAAGCCAATATAAAGTTGTCACTTATGACACACGTGGTCATGGCCAAAGTGATGTGGTAGAAAATACGTCATTACAAAATTTAGGCGAAGATGTCATCGATATTTTAGATGTCCTAAATATTGAAAAAGCACATTTTTGCGGTATTTCAATGGGCGGTATGACTGCACTTTGGCTGGGTATTTATCAATCTCAACGTTTTAATAGTATTACTGTGGCGAATTCTGCTGCCAAAATTTGGACTGAGGATGGCTGGAATGCGCGAGCTGATACAGTTGAGGAAAAAGGCTTAGCTGATTTGGTCGCATCCACGCATACACGTTGGTTTAGTGACAAATTTGATTATCAAAATAATGCCTTGGCACAACAAACCATTCAGAGTCTAGCCGATACACCCGCTCAAGGTTATGCCAATGCATGCCGAGCTTTAGCGACAGCAGATGTTCGAGAAAACATTGCATCAATTGCGATTCCAACTTTGATTATTGCTGGAGCTGCTGATCCTATAACCACAGTTGCAGACGGTGAGTTTATGCAACAGCATATCCAAGAAAGTCAGCTTTATATTATTGAAGCTTCTCATCTTTCAAACATTGAACAGCCTGAAGCCTTCACTCAAGTCTTCAGTCAATTTATTAAGTCTATTCAGTAGATTAGACATTTAAAAGGACTTTAGGCCTTAAGGAGGCAAATATGGCGTCTCAGGATTACGCTACTTCAAAAACGAGTTTAGATGCACAGGCACTGATCAATGATGCTCCTTTAAGTAAGTATCAATGGTTAATTGCAATTGTTTGTTTTCTCATTGTTTTTGTAGATGGTATAGATACTGCTGCAATGGGTTTTATTGCACCTGCACTGGCACAGGATTGGGGCGTTGATCGCTCTCAACTGGGTCCTGTGATGAGTGCAGCATTGGGCGGGATGATTATCGGTGCGTTGGTTTCTGGGCCAACTGCCGACCGTTTTGGTCGAAAAATCGTTTTGTCAGTTTCCATGCTGATTTTTGGTGGTTTTACGCTGGCTTGTGCCTATTCAACCAATCTGGATAGCTTAGTAATTTTTCGCTTTTTGACAGGTATTGGTCTTGGCGCTGCAATGCCTAATGCAACCACACTATTTTCTGAATATTGCCCAACACGCGTGCGTTCACTTTTAGTGACCTGCATGTTCTGTGGTTATAACTTAGGTATGGCAATGGGGGGCTTCATTAGTAGTTGGTTGATTCCAGCCTATGGTTGGCATAGCTTATTCTTATTAGGTGGCTGGGCGCCTCTCATTCTAATGCTTCTGGTGATTTTCTTTCTGCCTGAATCTTATCGCTTCTTAATTGTAAAAGGCGGTAATAACGAAAAAGTCCGTCAGATTTTGACGCGCATTGCACCACAACAAGTACAAGGCATAACTGAATTTCATGTACCTGAAGAAAAAGCCAATGCTGGTGATAAAAAGGGCGTGTTTGGCATGTTGTTTTCGCCAAAGTATGTCAAAGGGACGATTTTACTTTGGGTCACTTACTTCATGGGGCTGGTTGTTATTTACTTGTTGACCAGTTGGTTGCCAACGTTAATGCGTGAAACAGGTGCATCACTTGAGCGTGCTGCATTTATTGGCGGTTTGTTCCAGTTTGGTGGTGTTCTTAGCGCATTGTTTATTGGCTGGGCAATGGATCGTTTCAATCCAAATCGTATCATCGCTGGTTTTTATTTAGCTGCTGGTATTTTTGCCTTAATTGTAGGTCAAAGTTTATCTAATCCTACCTTGCTTGCTCTATTTATTCTTTGTGCTGGTATTGCGGTCAATGGCGCGCAATCTTCTATGCCTGTACTGAGTGCTCGTTTCTACCCAACCCAATGTCGTGCGACTGGTGTTGCATGGATGTCAGGTATTGGACGTTTTGGTGCGGTGTTTGGCGCATGGATTGGCGCGGTTTTACTTGGAAATAATTGGTCATTTACCATGATCCTAAGCATGTTATTTATTCCTGCTGCCGCTGCTGCTGTTGCAATCTTTGTTAAATCCGTTGTTGCACACACTGATGCAACATAAAGTGAGATTTCTCTAATGAATGATGAACAACGTTATAAACAAGGGCTTGAGGTCCGCTCTGAAGTTCTAGGTGAAAAGCATGTCAACCGTTCACTTGAGAACCTGAATGACTTCAACTCAGATTTTCAAAATTTTATTAGCCGTTATGCATGGGGCGAAGTCTGGTCTCGTCCAGGCTTGCCGCGTCACACACGTAGTTTAGTTACGATGGGTATTTTACTTGCGCTAGGACGTGAAGCTGAACTCCGTATGCATATTCGTGCTTGTTTTAACAATGGCGTAACCAAAGATGAACTCAAGGAATTATTTCTTCATTCATCACTCTACGCAGGCTTACCCGCAGCAAATGCCGCCATGCATATGGCAGAAGAAGTTTTTGTGGAGCTAGGGATAGGCTCAGACCAAGACGGTCAACAGTAACGGTTTAAGGATTTTACTTTTTAAAGGAGAGATATCATGTCTCAAATTATTTGGGGAGCTTACGCTCAGCGTAATACAGATGACCATCCGCCAGCATATACACCCGGCTATAAAACCAGTGTATTACGCTCGCCTAAGAATGCGCTCATTTCAATTGCGGAAACATTGACAGAAGTCACTGCACCTCATTTTAGTGCTGATAAATTTGGCCCTAAAGACAACGATTTAATTTTGAACTATGCCAAAGATGGTTTGCCAATTGGTGAGCGCGTCATTGTTCATGGTTATGTACGTGACCAGTTTGGTCGTCCTGTAAAAAATGCACTTGTAGAAGTATGGCAAGCCAATGCTTCTGGTCGTTATCGTCACCCAAATGATCAATACATTGGTGCGATGGATCCTAACTTTGGTGGTTGTGGTCGTATGTTGACTGACAGTAATGGTTATTACGTATTCCGTACGATTAAACCGGGTCCATATCCGTGGCGTAACCGTATCAATGAATGGCGCCCTGCGCATATTCACTTCTCATTAATTGCAGATGGTTGGGCACAGCGCCTGATTTCGCAGTTTTATTTTGAAGGCGATACTTTAATTGATTCTTGTCCAATCTTGAAAACCATTCCTTCAGAACAACAACGTCGTGCATTGATCGCTTTAGAAGACAAGAGCAATTTTATCGAAGCTGATAGCCGTTGTTACCGCTTTGACATCACGCTTCGTGGTCGTCGTGCGACTTACTTCGAAAATGACTTAACTTAATGGATGGAGTAAATAACATGAATGGTTGGAATTTTCAGGAACTCAAAGAAACCCCATCTCAAACAGGTGGTCCATACGTACATATTGGTTTACTACCTAAACAAGCCAATATTGAAGTGTTTGAACATAATCTGGATAACAATCTTGTGCAGGAAAATACACAAGGTCAACGTATTCGTTTAGAAGGTCAGGTATTTGACGGTCTAGGTTTACCACTACGCGATGTTCTTGTTGAAATTTGGCAGGCAGATGCCAACGGCGTGTATCCAAGTCAGGCAGATAGCCAAGCTAAAGAAGCTGATTCAGCCTTTCTAGGCTGGGGTCGTACAGGTGCCGATTTTAATACAGGCTTTTGGAGTTTCAATACCATTAAGCCAGGCGCTGTTCCAGGTCGTAAAGTTTCAACTCAGGCACCGCATATTGCTCTGATTATTTTTGCACGCGGCATCAACATTGGACTAAACACGCGCGTTTATTTTGATGATGAAGCAGAAGCCAATGCCAAAGATCCAGTATTGAATAGCATTGAATGGGCAACCCGTCGTCAAACACTGGTAGCCAAACGTGAAGAACGTGATGGTGAAATCGTATACCGTTTTGACATCCGTATTCAGGGTGAAGATGAAACGGTTTTCTTTGATATTTAATGATGGAATCAACTGTACGTCTTTGGCGTACAGTTCTCTTGGTTTACAAGGAAACGTAAATGTTCAATAGCAATAAGCTTGTCAAACAACTTTGCATCAGTGGCGCATTAGTCATGTCATTACCTTTTGCATCAACGTATGCCGCAGAACCCACTGTTACACCAGCACAGTCATCTTATGTGGTAAAAAATCTTAACATTGGTGAATTACCTGTTAAAACCATTGTACCGATTACTGCCAAAACCAAGGAACAGGCTTTGGCACAGGCAAAAGTGATTGCAGCCAATAAAGATGCAGATATTGCAGAATTTCGTATTGACTTGCTTGAATTTGCCAGCGATACCAAACAAGTGATTGCTTTAGGGCAAGAACTGAATCAGATTTTAAAAGATAAACCATTGCTTGCCACAATTCGTACTTCCAACGAAGGTGGAAAGTTAAAAGTGACAGATCAAGAATATGAAAAGATCTATAGTGAATATCTAAAAAAACCATTTATGCAATTGCTGGATATTGAGATGTTCCGTGATCCAACCACAGTTGCCAAATTAACCAAACTCGCACACCAGAAAAAAGTATTGGTTGTGATGTCAAACCACGATTTTGATAAAACACCAAGTGAGCAGGAAATTGTCAGCCGATTGCTGAAACAGGATCAAATGGGTGCAGATATTTTAAAAATTGCAGTGATGCCAAAATCCAAGCAAGACGTATTTACTTTGATGAATGCCACCTTAAAAGTTAGTGAGCAAAGTAAAAAACCGCTTTTGACCATGTCGATGGGGCGTTTAGGCACGATTTCCCGCATAGCGACAGCCAATATGGGGGGAAGTTTGAGCTTTGGCATGATTGGAGAGGCTTCAGCACCAGGTCAAATCGATGTCACTGCACTTAAACAATTCCTTAAAACTGTTCAACCTACACCTTAAATAAGACAGGGAACATGTCATGAAATTAACCTCTTTACGCGTATCTTTATTGGCTCTGGGCTTAGTAACTTCAGGTTTTACTGCGGCAGAAACTTATGTCGTTGATCGTTATCAGGATGATAGCGAAAAAGGTTCTTTGCGCTGGGCGATTGAACAATCCAATGCTAATAACGATCAGGAAAATCAGATCCTGATTCAAGCGGTAGGTAAAGCACCTTATGTCATTAAAGTTAATCAACCATTACCACCGATCAAGTCTTCTGTAAAGATTATCGGGACAGAGTGGGATAAAACAGGTGAGTTTATCGCCATTGATGGCTCAAACTACATTAAAGGTGAAGGTGCGAAAGCTTGTCCAGGTGCAAATCCTGAACAGTATGGCACCAATGTTCGTACTATGACTTTACCCGGTCTGGTTCTACAAGACGTCAATGGGGTAACTCTTAAAGGCCTAGATGTTCACCGCTTCTGTATTGGTGTTTTGGTGAATCGTTCAAGTAACAACCTGATTCAGCATAACCGCATAAGCAATAATTATGGTGGAGCGGGTGTCATGATCACGGGTGATGATGGCAAAGGCAACCCAACTTCGACCACGACCAACAATAATAAGGTGCTAGACAATCTATTTATTGATAATGGTGATGGTCTAGAATTAACCCGTGGCGCAGCATTTAACCTGATTGCCAATAATCTGTTCACTTCCACGAAAGCGAATCCTGAACCATCTCAAGGTATCGAGATCTTGTGGGGCAACGACAATGCGGTGGTTGGCAACAAGTTTGAGAACTACTCAGACGGTTTGCAAATTAACTGGGGCAAACGTAACTATATTGCGTATAACGAGTTGACCAATAACTCGTTGGGATTCAATTTAACAGGTGATGGCAATATCTTTGACAGCAACAAAGTGCATGGCAATCGTATCGGTATCGCGATCCGTTCTGAAAAAGATGCCAATGCACGGATCACTCTAACCAAAAATCAGATTTGGGACAATGGCAAAGACATTAAACGTTGTGAAGCAGGTGGTTCCTGTGTTCCCAACCAGCGTCTTGGGGCAATCGTATTTGGCGTTCCTGCACTTGAACATGAAGGCTTCGTTGGTTCGCGTGGTGGCGGTGTAATCATTGAACCGGCAAAACTTCAAAAAACCTGTACACAGCCGAACCAACAAAATTGTAATGCTATTCCAAATCAGGGTATTCAGGCACCTAAACTTACGCTCAATAAAAAACAGTTGAACGTTGAAATCAAAGGAACACCAAACCAGCGTTATAACGTTGAATTCTTTGGGAATCGCACTGCTTCTTCATCTGAGGCTGAGCAATATTTGGGTTCAATTGTGATGGTAACAAATGCACAAGGTGTTGCAAAATCAAACTGGACACCAAAAGTACCGATGCCTTCTATTACAGTGAATGTCACGGATCATTTGGGTGCGACATCTGAATTAAGTCCTGCGGTTCAGATCAAATAATAAAAAGGATAAAGGGGAGTCTTCCTTTCGAAGACAGCCCCGATAAAAAGGAAAGAATATGCATCATTGTTTTAAATTAGGTTTGATTTCAACAGCAATATTAAGCAGTCAAATCGCACTGGCAAATGAGTTTTGGTCACAAGATCGCCAATGGTTATTGGGGGATTGGGGCGGTGAGCGCCAGCAACTCGAAAGCAAAGGTTATAAATTTACAGCGTCGATTATGAGTCAGGCAGCAACTAATCTCGATGGAGGCTATAATGATAGCAATACCCTTGAAAATGCAGGGCAACTGACTTTAGGTGCAAATTTTGACTTAAATAAAATTGCAGGGTGGGAAGATACAACTGCGGCTATTATGATTACCAAACGCGACGGGAATGCCTTAACACTTGAGCGCATTAAAGATCCACGCTCAAGCGCTTTAGGGAATAGTCAGGAAATTTATGGTCGCGGAAAAATCTGGCGCTTGACTCAGGCATGGATTAAAAAAGGTTTTGATGACAACACCGTTCAGGTGAAAATTGGTCGTATGGGTATGTCTGATGATTTCAACAGCTCCCAATGCGAATTTCAAAATCTTTTGCTTTGTGGTGGGCAGCTTGGAAAATCGATTGGTTCGATCTGGTACAACTGGCCAGTAGGGCTTTGGGGTGCAAATGTAAAATACCAATTTGCACCTGAATGGACACTAGGACTTGGTGTTTATGAAGTCAACCCTGACAATACCAAAACTAAATCGAATAGCGATGGTTTTAATCTTGATATGAATAATGTCAAAGGTGCAACCATTCCTGTGGAATTAGCATGGAAACCGAAACTTACCGCATTTAATGGTTTGCCAGGCGAATATAAAATAGGCGCTTTATACTCAACCGCAGATGCCAATGATGTTGGAACAGTTGGTAAAGAGCATAGTAGCAAACATAGCTTCTGGATTAATACACAACAGCAGTTAACTCAACGTGAAAATGATCCAAAACGTGGCTTATTTGTGAGTTTTAATGGTGTACTTAACGATAAAGCGACAACAACGGTGCAAAGTACTCAGCAAATTGCACTTTGGTACAAAGGTGTTTTCGATAGCCGTCCAAACGATTCGGTTGGTTTTGGTTTAGCGAACTATTTAGTGAATGATCGTGCCCGAGATCGTCAAATCTCAACTAACGAAAGTCGTGGTTATTATGAGTATGACGCATTTGCAACCAACTATATTCCAATTCAACGTGACGAACTCAATGTTGAATTAAATTATACTTATCAATGGTCACCAGCCGTGATGCTACGCCCAAATATCCAATATATCCATCAACCTGCGGGTGTAAAAGAGGTCGATGATGCGTGGGTTGCAGGTTTAACTATGCGTTTAAATTTCTAACAATATCGCGATTTTAATAAAAAATTTTTGCTTAAAATATAAGCATGATATTGTTGTATTTAAGTATTATTCGAACAGCTAAAGTGGTGAAAACCACTTTAGCTGAATGTGTTTATAGATAACAGTGATGATTTGAGATTTTTTTGCAGATTTTCATTGTTATAATAAGTGGAGAAAGATGTATGTCTGACCCTCAAGAAAAATCTCACATCATATTTAAAATATGGTGTTTTATACTTGGGCTAGCTTTATTAATTACGGGTTTATTCTATATCATCGGCGGTGGCAAACTCATTAGTCTCGGTGGTTCATGGTACTTCCTGATCGCAGGTTTATTCACAACCGCATCAGCATTTTTTATCTTTAAGAAAAAAGCACTGGGCGTTTGGTTATTTGCACTGGTCTTTGTTGGAACTGTGATTTGGGCATTGATTGATGCGGGATGGGAATTCTGGCCATTACATTCGCGCTTAATGTTCCCAGCAGGGCTATTTGCTGCTTTGTTATTGACATTACCTTCTATTCGTAAATATCAGTATCAAACTTCGCTTTCTGCACCTGCCTATATTATTGGTGGATTGACTGTTTTAGGCATGATCGGTGGTTTATACGGTATGTTTATTCCACATCCAACGGTGAAAGCATCTGGTGAAGAGTTACCGCTTGTCCCTGTCGATCCAGCTAAAAAGCAGGTAAATTGGGATCATTACGGTAATGATGCAGGCGGTAGCCGTTTTGTAGCATTAGATCAGATCAATCGAAATAATGTATCCAACCTGAAAGAAGTCTGGCGTTTTCGTACTGGTGACTTTACTACAGGCACTGGTAATGGTGCTGAAGATCAAATGACACCTTTACAGGTTGGTGATAAAGTATTTCTATGTACACCACATAATAATATTTTTGCACTTGATGCAGATACTGGTAAACAACTCTGGAAAGCAGAAGTCAATTCTAAAGCCGATGCATGGGAACGTTGCCGTGGAGTCGCTTACTTTGACTCTACAAAACCATTAGTTCAGCCTACCTTAGCAGGAGCAACAGCAGTTGCAACTGTAACAGCAAACACTGAATGCCCACGTCGTGTGTATACCAATACTCCTGATGGTCGCTTAATTGCCGTCAATGCAGATACAGGTGAACGTTGTAAAGATTTTGGGGTTAATGGCACAGTCGATTTGTTACAAGGTTTAGGAGATGGCACGAAAGCGCCGCGTTTTGAAGTCACATCTGCGCCGACCGTTGCAGGTTCTGTTTTGGTTATTGGTAGCCGCATTGCCGATAATGTTGCCGCAGATATGCCAGGCGGTGTTATCCGTGCGTATGATGTCATTACAGGGCAATTACGCTGGGCGTTTGATGCACGTAACCCAGATCCAAACTATGTATTAAAACCAGGCGAAATTTATAAACGTAGCTCTGCGAACTCTTGGGCTGCAATGTCGTATGATCCGCAAATGAATACGGTGTTCTTACCAATGGGAAGCTCATCTGTAGACGTTTGGGGGGGTAATCGTACCGCAGCAGATCATAAATATAATACTTCTGTTTTAGCGCTTGATGCATCAACGGGTAAAGAAAAGTGGGTCTATCAAACTGTTCACAATGATCTTTGGGACTTTGATTTGCCAATGCAACCAAGTCTGGTTGATTTCCCAATGAAAGATGGAACAACTAAACCCGCTGTTGTCATTGGGACTAAGTCTGGTCAATTCTATGTACTTGATCGTGTTACGGGTCAACCGCTGACCAAAGTTGAAAATCAGCAAGTGAAAGTGGCGGATATTCCAGGTGAACAGTACAGCAAAGTACAACCACGTTCAGTTGAAATGCCTCAAATTGGTAATCAGACTTTAACTGAATCAGACATGTGGGGTGCTACACCATTTGATCAGTTGATGTGTCGTATTAGCTTTAAATCAATGCGTTACGATGGTCTATATACTGCACCAGGTACTGATATTTCATTGAGTTTTCCAGGTTCGCTTGGTGGTATGAACTGGGGATCTATCGCATTTGATCCATCGCATCGTTATATGTTTGTCAATGACATGCGTTTAGGTCTGTGGATTCAACTGATCAAACAGACACCTGAAGATATCAAAATTCAGGCTAGCGGTGGTGAAAAAGTCAATACCGGTATGGGCGCTGTACCTATGGCTGGTACTCCTTATAAAGTCAACAAAAACCGCTTTATGTCGGCTTTGGGTATTCCATGCCAAAAACCGCCATTTGGTACTATGACTGCAATTGACATGAAAACACGTCAAGTCGCATGGCAAGTTCCATTAGGTACAATACAGGATACTGGTCCGATGGGTATCAAGATGGGATTAAAAGCACCTATTGGTATGCCAACCATTGGTGGTCCAATGGCGACGCAGGGTGGACTAGTTTTCTTTGCCGCAACGCAAGATTATTATTTACGTGCCTTTGATTCATCAAATGGTAAAGAGCTCTGGAAAGCCCGCTTACCAGTCGGTAGCCAAGGCACACCTATGAGCTATGTTTCACCTAAAACAGGAAAACAATACGTTGTGATTTCTGCTGGTGGTGCGCGTCAGTCTCCTGATCATGGTGACTATGTAGTAGCTTATGCTTTAGATAAATAAGTAAAAATTTATGAAAAAGGGATTCGTTAGAATCCCTTTTTTGATTAAACAATATTCCTTAACTCATTTGCGGTATTTCTAAGTAAAGGTAAGACCTGATCAATCAAATAACTTTCCTGTACCCGATTGGTTTGAGACATACAATTCAGCGCAGCAATAGCGCGCCCTTGAGCATTTAAAACAGGGACAGCTATAGCAATCACACCAAGCTCATGTTCTTCCTTGGATAGACAATAATCTGAAAGTGAAATCTGTTGGAGTGTTTTTAGAAAAATAGATTCATCAATCATTGTATAAGGAGTTAAACGTTTCAAACCATAACGTCGAATCCATTGCATCTGTTCATCGGGAGTTAAAGTGGACAATAAAATTTTACCTGTAGAAGTTGCATGTGCAGGTAAACGATTGCCTAAATGCATCCCATAAGGACTAACACGTAAATTATCTTGCTGGGGTAAATAACTACGCGCGATCGGAACAACTTCATGATCATCCAGTACTACGATAGAAAAGGTGAGGGTAGTTTGTGCGCACAACAAGTTTAAAAATGATTGAACCACTTTCGGAAGATGCGCAGAGCTTAAATAAGAACTAGAAAAACGGAGTACACGATGAGTAAGCCAAAAATAATGTTCATCTGTTTCCAGATAACCCAAAAATTTTAAGGTCTTAAGATAACGTCGAGCCGCAGTTCGGCTGATACCCGTGCGTTCTGCTACTTGAGTTACATTTAAGCGTTGACGATCGATTCCAAACGCTTCAAGTAATGCCAAACCTTTGGCTAAGCCAGCAATATAATCTTCAGTTCTGATTTGTTCATTTGAATGCGGGTGATGAACTAATTCAGATTGTCTTTCCATAACAAAATTTCCAGTTTAAAGATTGGTTTTGTCCGTATAGCGGACAGTTGTAATGATATGCGGATTATAGTTCATTTGAAATATAGAGCTTAGACATGTAAGCACGTAATTTAATGAAAGGAAAATTGCAAGGATGAAGCTATGGAAATCATGAAGACCAAAGTGGCTATTATTGGTTCAGGTCCAGCAGGATTATTACTCGGTCAATTACTCTATAAAGCAGGTATTGATCACATCATCATTGAACAACGTAGTGCTGAATATGTTGCATCTCGGATTCGTGCTGGTATTTTGGAACAAGTTTCAGTCGATTTACTGAAACAGGCAGAGGTTGATGAAAACCTAAATCAAAAAGGTTTACCACATTCTGGCATAGAAATTTTAACCGATGGGAAAAAACATCGTGTTGATTTATCAGCATTAACAAATGGTAAACAAGTCACTGTTTATGGTCAAACAGAAGTAACCAAAGATTTAATGCAAGCGCGCGAGCAAGCAGGTTTAACTTCATTTTATCAATCAAATAATGTACAGATTTTTGATTTTTATGAAGAACCAAAAGTTACCTTTGAATCTCAAGGGAAAAACTATCAAATTAACTGTGATTTTATTGCAGGTTGTGATGGTTATCACGGTGTATGTCGAGCCAGTATTCCACAAGACCAAATAAAGACATTTGAAAAAGTTTATCCATTTGGCTGGTTGGGAGTTTTGGCAGATGTACCGCCAGTTGCAGATGAATTAATCTATGTACAATCTGAACGTGGATTTGCTTTGTGTAGTATGCGCTCAGAGACCCGAAGTCGCTATTATTTACAAGTTCCATTGACAGATAAAGTAGAAAATTGGTCAGATGAAAAATTTTGGGACGAATTGAAAAATCGACTTGATCCTGAAAGCCGTAAACATTTGATTACTGGGCCATCAATTGAAAAAAGTATTGCGCCATTAAGAAGCTTTGTGACTGAACCAATGCGCTTTGGTCATTTATTTTTGGCTGGAGATGCTGCTCATATTGTGCCGCCAACTGGTGCAAAAGGTTTAAATTTAGCTGCTTCAGATATCGCATATTTATCCAGTGCACTTATTGAATATTATCAAAAGGGTTCTGACCAAGGGATTCTTGAATATTCTGAAAAATGTCTGAAACGTGTATGGAAAGCAGAGCGCTTTTCATGGTGGATGACGCATTTGCTACATCGCTTTGAAAATGAAAGTGAATTTGACCACAAAATAAAACAAGCAGAACTCAGTTATATTTTAGGTTCAACTGCAGGTCAAACAACACTGGCTGAAAATTATGTTGGTTTGCCGTATGAAATAAAAGCTTTTGGTGATTTTAAACAAGCAAGTTAAATCCATATGATATGGGAAAGTATTCTCAACATACTTTCTCATTGATTATTTTTATACATGGAGTTAATGATGAAAGATTTTGATACAGTGCCATTTGAACTCTTGAATCATGAAATTGGGTTTAGAGACCTAGCATTTGAACGACTTTTAAGTAGTTTAGAGACACCGAATGATTATTCAGAACATCTAAAAAGCTCAATTGTTAAAGGTGTCATTGAACACATAGATGTATCATTTAACACTAAAATGGAAATGTCATGCAGTATTGTTGTTGACGATAATTTATATTCAATTTCGGAAATAGATCTGATAGATATAGAGCAAATAAATTAATCTGTTAACAGTTATTAAGTATAAAAACCTTTATAATCAATGTCTTATAATAAATAACTTCGTATAATGAATATTATGTTAAATAGAATATCTTAGACTGTGGCCTACACAACCTGTTTGTTGCCACAGCTCAGTAACGTGATGAGATACGATTATACATCACGTTACTGAGTATCCTAATGAACATAATCTAAGTTATGCCGAAATCAGATCGCTTACTCGATAGGCTTATGCAATCATGGCTTTGATACATAAGCCTTGTGATGCTGACGTATTTTAACTCGCTCAGGTTATAATAATAGCCTCCAAAAATATGGTTGATCTATTATGAACACCTCCAATGACCCTTTACACGGCAAAAAACTTGCTGACATTTTGGATGAGTTATTGGATTACTACGGTGGATTTGAAGGCTTAAGTCGTAAAATTGAAATTAGATGTTTTTGTATAGATCCAAGTGTTAAATCATCATTGCGATTCTTACGTACCACACCATGGGCACGTGAAAAAGTAGAAAACTTATATTTGTATGTCTTACGCCAAAAAGCCAAACAGAAATCGTAGCCTCAGCATTTTAATTAGTGGTGGATTGCCACCACTCTCCTAGACAAATTTAGTCTATTCTTAAGACCTTTTTAGTAGAAAAATATGTATTCATCGCTAGGTTCATGAACAAAATATTTTATAAGTCCTAATTTTAATTCTCTAAGTAATTAAATTTATTGTTTATTTAACATAAATTTAATTGTGCATTAGATTCTAGGTAAACATAAGTTAAATAAGATATCCAAGACTGTAGCCTACAAAACACTGTTTGTTGCCACGGCCTAGTAATTCTAAATCTTTTAAATAAACTTTTCTTTATCTATTTTCAATACATAGCGCGTATTACGCCCACCGCCTTCAAGCTTATACAATACATCATGTTCCAAAAGCTCGACTAAATGACGTGTCGCTGTCGCTTTACTTACACCAGTCACTTTTTGATACTTAGAAGCATTTATCCCTTGAGGAAAATCATTCTCTTCACCATGAAGTAAACGATTTAAAACTTTATTTTGAGCTTCGTTGAATTCAATATGCGAATAAGAATTCCAAAATTTAGCTTTGGCAATTGTTCTATCTAGTCTCAATAAAGACCTGTCGATACTTTTTTCTAATGTATCTAAAAACCAGATTAACCATTCATTAATCGTATAGGTATTATTCTGACATTTCTCTAAAATTTCATAATAGCTACTACGATTTTCATGGATTGCTACTGACATCGCATACAAACGAATACTCTGGTGATCCATTTGCGCTAATGCCAAGTCTGTAATGACACGAGTGATACGACCATTACCATCTTCAAATGGATGTAACGTTATAAACCAAAAATGAGCAAGAGCAGCTCGTAACAATGGATCAAGCATCACATTTTCTTTAGACTGATTGAACCATTCTAAGAATTCATGCATGAGTTTTAGTAAATGTGCTCCACCCTCTGGTGCTTCAAAATAAAGCTTGGTTGATTCACCATAAAGAGAACTACCCACAACCTGCATGGGAGCCGCATTATCTCGAATTTCTCCTACTTTGATTTTCTGGGCAGCATAATCAAAGCGTTCAATATTTTGAAAAAGCCATTTATGCCATTGCAACAGCCGCTCCATAGTTAATGGTGCATGATGATTATTTACGGCATCCATCATGATATTGGCTAAACCTTCAGTTTTATCCTGAAGTGGCGCAGGATTTTCTTCTGTTACACCTAGACGACGAGCTAAAGATGATTTGAGTGAGCGAACATTTAACTTTTCATCCTCAATTAAAGAAGATGCTACGAGGTTGGTTAACAGGATATCTAAGGGTAACGCCTCAGCATCTCGTGATGCTTTGCTTTCACCGACTAATTGACCTATTTTCTTATGGATTAAGCGCAACTTGGCTGTGACGAGTATGTCATCCCATTTAAATTTCGTCCAATTGGCTTTTTGCCAGACCCATTTTTTCATTAGCATCCTCCGTTTCCATGAGCTGATTATAATCCTTATTCGGCTCATAATGTGAGCTATTTAATTAAATTATTCGGCTCATTCTCGTGAAATACGAATGATGAAAAGCTGTACTGATAACTTTATATCAACAAATTATTGTTAAAATAAGCCCATATATTGAGCCAAATAAAAGTGGATTCGGCTCATAAATCAAGCTGATAATGGCTTTTATTTGGCTCAGCCTATAACTTAGATTTTTATATTAGGGTTTAATCATCTTTACAAGATTTAAGCTGCAAGATTAGAAACGCAATTTCCAGCATTCAATGTTATATAATGAAACGTAATACACTATTTATTTCATTCTTATATGACCAGTACATTTTCCGATAGTCATCAAATTAGCGTAGTTTCAACTTTTTCTGAACTGATAAATTCAAATTTTCAAAAAAACATGAATGCGATTTGCTGGCATCGAAATCTAGTTGGAGATTTCAAAGAAATTGTTGATAAACTTGAGTTAAAAGAGAATATTACAGAAATCTCAATAGAAGATATTTTAGGGCTTAAACTTTCAGAAAACGGACATTTAGCAAGAGAAATTATTTTAAAAGATATGCAGTTATTAACTGATTTTGGTGCATCACCTGTACTGAATTTGATTAAAAATTATCAAAGAGATGAAGATCTCGATTTTATTTCTACTGATGTTTATTCATATCATATTGATCGCTCATCTATCGAAACTGATACTTTTTTATGTACTTATTTCGGTCCAGCAAGTGAAATTTTACCCAATGAACAAGTTGAGCAAAAAATAAATATTCCAGAAATTAGAGAAAAACTCAAAAAGCTCTATTTTGGCCCAGAAGATGACTTCGAAATATTCCTGCAAGACCATTTTTTCGATCTACATTATCAGCCTAAGCCTGATGCAAATCCTTTGAACTTAGGTTCAGGACATCTTTGGCGATTGGCAGTAGATCATCCCACACAGCAAGTTCTACCTTGTGTTCATCGGGCACCTACTGAAAGAAAAAATGAGTATAGGTTATTATTGATTTGCTAAAGTAAAATCGTCATTTTAATTCTATATAACTCAATGGCGTTCTATAGGTCAGTTTAGAAGCCATCAGTTGATCTAAGGTGTATCTTTAGAAGCGCTACTATTCTAAATTTTGTTTGATGATCTTCAATGAATCATTTAAGCGATCAATATCGGAAGGCTTTAGTCCTTTAAAACTATCTTCAAACAATACAACCGTCATTTCATTAATTTTTTTGACCATCTCTTCACCCTGCTGTGTCAATTTAACTCGAGTCACTCGGTTGTCATCGGGACACAACATGGTTTCAATCAAACTCTCTTCGCGCAAACGAATTAAAATTTTGGTGGTCGTTGATATTTTAATTAATGTCATTTCCGATAAATCAGAAACACTTGCATTGGGATAAAGATAAGCAGCCAATAAAATACGACGTCTCGAATTATCTAAACCGTATTTTTTTAAAGAATTGTCCATTTTGGCAACATATAGACCATAGACTTGCGTAATCCAGTAGTAAGGAAAATTATCTAGATTAAATTCGTCATGATTTGGAAAAAATTTGGAATATTTATTTGACATAAAAAAAAGATTCATCCATGAGCTATGGGATAAAAGAAAAATTCAGACAACAGCTAAAAACTATGACCATTTTAGAGTATTTATTTTTTTAAAATCAATATACTAGTGTAATAATTTTCATCATAATGACGATGTTTTTGGCTTAATTTTATAAAATTAACCATTCATTAAAACTAAGTCTATGATCTTATATGCATAGTTTTCATAAGTTGTCCATTTAAAAAATGATGAAATATAGCAGTTTATTAAAGCAGCGAAGTACATATCTCGCTTAAACCTGAACTTTTTTTAAAAAACTCCAGATCTGCTGTAAAGAAGAGTCTTTATTTAACTTATTCCTCAAAATAAAAATTTCTTGCTGAATGCTAAATTTTGTATCTTCTAAAATTTTGACTTTATTCATTGTCAGCTCATCTTCAATCGTAATTCTAGGTAACCATGCTACCCCTGCTCCTTGCATAACAAAATCTTTTAAATTATTTGCATGATCTGTTTCATATAAAATCCGATAATTTAATTGATTTAATATCACTTGATCCACCAGATTTCTTAGATACGCATTTTTACTATATGAAAGCAATGGAAAATGTTTGTTTATATCAAACTTCGCTTCACCATTATTATTAGTTATACAAACTGGAATAATTTCAGTTTGCCCTAATTTTAAATAGTCAATAATATCAGTACTGATTTGATTGATTTTATTATGATCCATGTAACCAATAAAAAAATCACATGCTCCTTCTTTTAAAAGTTTAAAACCCTCTCCCACATTCGCAGCAATTAACTCAATTTTAAACTCTTGTAAATGCTCTGGAAATAGCTGAATAAACTTTGAAAAAAATGTTGAACTTAGAGAATGGACGACAGCAAAACGAACCGTAATTTCTTTTGATCTATTTAAATTATTTAATAAAGCCAAAGTTGCCTGTAATTGATTTTCTATACTTTTAGCGGTCGCAAGTAAAATTTGGCCTGCATCGGTAAACTCAAGATGCCGACTATCTCTATCTAAAATAGGAAAGCCTAATGCTTGCTCAAGATGTTGAATTCGTCTGGTAAATGCAGATTGGCTAACAAATCTTCGTTCTGCGGCTTTAGAAATTGATCGTTCTTGTTCAAGGGTCAAAAGATCTTCAATCCAGCGAATTTCAAGGCTCATGTGTATGGTCTAAACGTAAGATCATCAAATTATAATCACAGTATGCAAATTTTGCATAGCAAATTTAATCTATGCATTAGAAATTATTTCTTACCAATTTTATGATGAATTATCTTCCTCAGACAGATAAAAAAATGAACGCCGAAATTTTAACACGTACAGAAAAAGATCTTTTAGGTTTTCGTGAAGTACCCAATCAATTTTATTTTGGAATTCAAACTTTAAGAGCAATAGAAAACTTTAACTTAAGTTCAAATAAAATAGAACAATTTCCAAATATAATTAAATCCTTAGCTATGGTCAAACTAGCATGTGCTCAAGCAAATAAACAATTAGGTAAACTTGATAATACAAAACTTAAAGCAATTAAATATGCTTGTGAGCAACTTATAAATGGTTCATTCCATGAACAGTTTCCTATTGATATGATTCAAGGGGGAGCTGGAACCTCTACCAATATGAACGCAAATGAAGTCATTGCTAATATTGGACTAGAATATCTAAATCATAAAAAAGGTGAATATCAATATTTGCATCCTAATAACGATGTAAATATGTCACAGTCAACGAATGATGTATACCCTACTGCAATTCGATTAGGCTTATTATTTAGTTTAGATGATTTAAATAAACCATTTGAAGATATCATTGCAAGTTTACGTGCCAAAGGTCAGGAATTTTCCCATATTTTAAAAATGGGACGTACCCAACTTCAAGATGCTGTACCCATGACACTAGGTCAGGAATTTCATGCTTTTGCGGCAACACTTGAAAAAGATTTAGCCCAAATTAATAACATTGCACCAAATACATTGAATTATATGAATTTGGGTGGTACAGCAATTGGAACAGGTATCAATACTGAGTATCGGTACACGCAACTTGCGATTCAGGCTTTGTCTGAAATGAGCCAGAAAGACATTAAATCGGCACCTGATTTGATCGAAGCAACTTCAGATATGGGGGATTTTGTTCTTTTATCAGGTTTGCTAAAACGTACAGCGACCAAATTATCCAAGATTGCCAATGATTTACGCCTATTGTCTAGTGGTCCACGAACAGGTATTAATGAAATTAATCTTGAAGCCCGCCAACCAGGTAGTTCAATCATGCCAGGTAAAGTCAATCCAGTGATTCCTGAAGCATTAAATCTGGTTTGTTTCCAGATTATTGCAAATGACTTAGCGGTGACTTTGGCAGCCGAAGCAGGTCAACTTCAATTAAATGCAATGGAACCCTTGATTGCATTTAAATTATTTGAATCCATTGAGTTGTTATCTCGTGCTTTGGTAATGTTTAAAACTAAATGTATTGATACCGTGACAGCCAATGCTGAGCATTGTAAAGCTCAAGTAGAAAATTCGATTGGAATCGTGACTGCACTGAATCCATATTTAGGTTATGAAACAACGACTCGTATTGCCAAAACTGCAAACGAATCAGGTTTAAGCGTTCTCAGTTTAATTCGCGAAGAACAGCTTTTATCGGATGAAGTAATTGCTGAGATTTTAGCGATCGATAACATGGTTAAACCTAAAGATGCAGCTTAAGCATTTAACCAATAAAGGCGCTCTATAGCGCCTTTATTTTTAGAAATAATCAGTCTTACTTTTACCAATCCACTTTTGCACTTAAAACAAATGTAATCGGTTCACCTGCGCCAGAATTCATCCAATATTTTTTATTAAGTAAATTATTAATGTCTGCTCTAAAAGTCACAGGCTTATTTGAAATACGAGTCTGATAGCCACCGCCGATATTGACTAGCGTGTAATCTGGAAGTTTTAAGACATTTTCATCGCCAGTATAGACATCACCAAAGTGACGTACATCACCATGCACACTTAAGCCATTTAGATACGGTATATTCCAATCAGCCTGTACTACAGCTTGAATTTTTGATGCGCCTGATGGGCGATTACCTTTATATGCGATATTTGCTTCACTGACTTTTTCAATACTCGGATCATTTAAGTTGATCCCTGCATTTATAGTTAAATCTGGTGTAATTTTATATCCCCCCATCAATTCAAAACCCTGATAGACAGTTTCGCCATTTTGAGTTTTATAGAGAGCACCATCAATTATTTCATCGATTATCGTCATTTTTTCAAGGCGATATAATGCAGCTGACGCGAACCAACGTTCCTGTTGATATTTGGTTCCTACTTCATATTGCTTACTGATCGTGGGATTTAAATAATTATTCGCATTTACATATTCTGTGCCCTTATTATTTACCGCAGGTACTTTTTGACCTTCCTCCAATGCTTCTACATAACTGGCATATAAAGACCAGTTTTCGACTGGTTTATAAATTAAAGCATAAGTTGGTGTAACGACTTCTTTTTGATAGTTATTTTCCTGATTATTATAATGAATATATCGTCCTGCAATAATCGCTTGCCATTGCTCTGAAAGATGAACTGTATCGCTAGCAAAGATCTCTTTTTGGTATGTATCTCCGATTGGTGTCTGGGTAAAGCTGATTGGTTTATTATAATCCGTGGTTTGTGGCTGGTAGATATTCCCCGAACCTACATCTGCCTCCCAATTAGAATCTGCATCGCGTTCTGTTCTCTTCTGAAATGATCCACCAAAAACCAGTTCATGCTGAATAGGACCTGTATCGAATTGCCCCGTCACCATCACTTGACTGGTATCTTTTATAACATCACCGCCAAGTTGATATTGGTTAATTGAGTAATCGCCCTGTTCATTTAAAATATATGCAAAGGTTTTATTGACCATGTTACGGTTACGAGTACGTGCCTGAGTAACTTCAGCTTTCCAATCATCGTTGATTTGCCAGTATAGTCCCGTTTGAGCAAGTGCGGAATGAATGGTATAGAACGCCCCTTTTACGATATGTTTATCACTACCATCAATCGGCTTTGGTAGCTGTACTCCATCAGGTAAATTAAACATAAACATGGATGCTTCATTATCTAAATGACGATCCTGATAAATGATTTCTCCTTTCCAGACCAAATTTGGCAGAATACGATAATCTAGTGCCAAAGCGGTGACGGTATTATCTGCATCCGAACCATTGTAAGTTTCGCCTTTTTCTTTGACCACATTCAAACGATAACCCAACTGTTTATCTTCACCAACACGTCCGCCTGCATCCAGTTGAGCAGATAAAATACCTGCACTTCGATAACCTATTTTTGTATTCAATAACGTTTCTTCAGTAGGTTGTTTTGTTTGGTAATTAATAATTCCTCCTGGCGCGGAGAAACCATACATAAAACCTGATAGCCCTTTCAAGGCGCTTACACTTTCAGCAACTTCAACAGGAAATTCACCACCCCATGCACTGACAGAGTAACCATTAACTTTATAGCCATTGCTGACATCTATATCTAAGCCTCGAATCGAAACTGGTGTACTCCATCCACTACTATAAGAATTTACCTGAGTCACAATACTTGGATCACCGACAAAAATTTTTCCCAATGAATTTGTTTGTCTAGTTTCAATTTCTTCATTCGTTTTTGTAGTAATTGAATACGGTGTATCAATCACACTTTTATTGCCTAATACACCTACAGTGTTCACTCGTTTTAAGGGTGCATTTTGATTGTCAGCTTCCAGTGTAATCGTCGGTAATACCGACCCTGAAGATACACCTAAAGAAGATCGGCCACTTTGATTGGCTTTAGATTGAAGCGGGGTAAGTTTTACTACTTCTTCTTTTTTTGTATTTTGACTTTTTTGTTCTAATCGGTAACCATTCGATGTTTGTTTAATCTGATAATTCGTATTTTTTAATAACTCTGCAAAGCCATCATTGATGTCATAAGAACCTTGTATTCCCTGACTTTGTGTTCCAGAAAATAAGCGACTATCGAAAACAATATTGACACCCTGCTCTAAGGCATAACGATTCAGCACGTGTGCCAGATTTCCTGCGGGAATATTGACTTGAGTCGGCGCTGCGTGAGCAATCAGAGGCAATACAGCCATAGAAAAAGTTGCCATATGAATCGCTAAAACCAAAGGTTTTGGATTGAGAAATGGACGACGAAAAGATCCCATTTAAATTTCCTTACATCATTTGTATTTGCTTATTAACTAAGACGTTTTAGAAATCAAAACAGGAAATTTTTTATAGATTTTTAATCTTTTTGAATAACAGTCAATAAATCACCGACCGAATAAGTACTTAAATGGAGTTGGTCTTTTAATAATTGCATGGCTGAATCAGGATCATTCAATGGCAATACGGCATTAACACGGTATTGACTCAATGTTTTATGGTTATAAATAAATTTACTGGACTGATAACTTTCAAGTATGTCCAAGACTTGATCCAGTGCCATATCATCAACAACTAGTTTTTTATTCAGCCATGACTTTTGTAAAATATCTGGATTAACACTTTCGATCTGTACCTGATTTCCAGAAAAATTAAAGCTTTGACCTGTTTCAAGCACAATGGGTTCAAAGTGATGATGCACAGAATAAATTTTGGTTTTCGATTCAATCATGCTGACACGAACTCGATCATGATCATAATTAACAATAAATTGAGTCCCTAATGCCTGTACTTGGATATCCCCTAAATCGACTACAAAAGGTCTACTTCGATCTTTGGCGACATGAACCAAAATATTTCCTTTAAATAGATGTATTTTTCTCTGATCCAAATTGTATTGTAGATTGTACGCTGTTTGACCCGCCATCTGAATGGAGCTTTGATCAGATAAAATATTCTGTTGCCATTGTTGCGCCTCCGCTGAATGATCTGCGTTCCAATATTGATAAGGCAACTGTGAAACAATCCAAGCCGTAATCAATGCAATGATTAAACTGCTGCCCCATAATATCGGTGCTGCTTTTTTCTTGGTCGACGCCTTTCTTAAAATATTATTCTGTACCACTGGATGTTGTGATCGTAGATTTTGAGCTTTGAGTACATCTACTTGATTTAAAAATTGTTTTAATTCTTCAAAGGTTTTTAAGTGTTCAGGACTTTGCTGTTTCCAGTGTTCGAGTTGGGTTAAATCATCCTGAGAATAGTCACCTGAACTTAATGTAATTAACCATTCTGCGGCTTCGTTTATAATTTGTTGGTCAGGCTTTGACATGAACATTCATCTTTATTATAAGAATATTTATAGATCTGATTTTAACACAGAATAACAATGACTTAAGGTTTTAACCAAATCATGATGAATGGTTTTACTGGTGACGTTTAATTGTTTGGCAATCTCGACGAGACTTAAATCATCAATGTAATGCATCAGAAACGCAAGCTGCTGCCGTTCAGGTAAACCATCCAGAACCTGCGCAAGTTGATTCAGTATATCTATCGCAAGTACAGTTTGTTCTGGGCTAATATCATAACTGAGGTTTTGCTGAGTCAAATATTCAAGATAAGCTTGCTCTATTTTTTGATGTCGTGCCCGATCAATTAAAATCCGTTTCGCTGTCGTGGTTAAATAAGCTTTAGGCTGCTGAATGTCGAGCAATCCCTGACTACGAATCAGTTTGGTAAATGTATCCTGTAAGACATCTTCAGCATTTTCAGCCGAGCCTAATTTTTTATACAACCAACCATATAACCAGCTATAGTGAACTTTATATAGCTCTGCTATGTAATGCTTGATGATTTGTTGATTTGCCGTCATGAGAGTAACGTCACACCGCCAGAAATGCAGCTAATGTATCAGTAATGAGAATTACTATCAATTTTATTTAAAATTAATTTTTACAACATTAGTCTCCGTCCCATCCAGTACCTAAGGCTGCAATCAGTTGCATTGAGTTGATCATCTGTCGTTGCTGTAATTCCAGTCGATATTGTTCTGCTTGCAAACGTAAGTTTTGTGCTGTAACTACTTCTAAATAACTGACCAGTCCAGAATTATAACGCTGAGTGACAACACGTTCATTTTCATGGGCTAGATTTAACAATTGAGCTTGTTCAGAAACTTGTTGTTTAAGACTTGCTGATTGCATTAAGCCATCTTCCACTTCTTTCCAACCCGTCAAAACTGTTTGCTTATATGCAGCAAGTTTTTCATCATAATTGGCTTGTGCTTGATCGATCCTCGCTCTACGTTTTCCGTCATCAAATACTGTCGCAACGGTGCTTAAACCAATTGACCATAAATAGTTGGGTGACTGAAAAAGCTCTAAAAATATATTGTTGTTTAAACTTCCATTTACACTAATACTGACATCAGGTAGCCATGCCGTTTGTGCCAGACCAAGTTGTGCATGTGTAGCAGCCAGTTCTCTTTCAGCACGAATTACATCAGGTCGTTGAATTAATAAATGACTTGGAAGCTGAACAGGAACTTCAGGCAGATAAAATTGAGCTGTTTGCTTGCCAAGCTGAAACTGAACAACCGTTTGACCGAGTAATACAGCGAGGATATTTTCTTGTAAATTTCTTTCACGTTTTCGTTCAATTTGTTGAATTTCGACTTGTTTGAGCTGTGTTTCTGCCTGAATCACATCTGCCCGAGCGATCATACCCGCTTGATATTGGTTTTTTAAAATTTGTACCGAACGATCATAACTTTGTCGAGTTTGTCTAAGTACATCAAGCTGTAAATCTAATAATCGAATATTCCAGTAGCTTTGCGCTGCTAAAAGTTGCTGATTAAGCTTGACGGCTGCTAAGTCTGTCTGTGAAGCCTCCAGATTGGCTTGTTGTCCCTCTACAGCTTTGGCAACTCTGCCCCATAAGTCTGGCACCCAACTGGCTTGTATTCCTGCACTAAATTGACTAGTCGAGTTATTATTTTTACTACCATTCCGATTTGCTGTTCCTTCTACGCCTAAGTTTGGTAAACGTGCGGAGCGTTGCTCATCAAGTAATGCGATCGCATTGCGATAACGCGCTTCGGCCTGTTTTAAAGTTAAATTTTCTGTATTAAGTTGCTGAATCAAAGTATTGAGCTTTGCATCTTGATAAAGTTGCCACCACTGAGATGTCTGGGGCGTCAAAGTTTGAGTTTGTACCCAATTTAATGAAGCATATTTATACTGCGTATCTGTTTGAATAACGGGCTGTTGATAAGCAGGTGGATGCGTTACCATATTCGAACTACACCCTACAAGTAGCAAGACACAGCTAAAACTGGGTAGATGTTTAGATAAAATCGAACTGATCACTTTTCTATTTTCCTATCTATTTCTATCTTCTATAGCCGAAGGCATTGGTAATATTGAATTGTTTACACATTTGAGCCAGTTTCTCAAACAAGAGGTACATCACAGGTGTGGTATAAAGGGTTAATAATTGACCCAATGCCAAACCGCCAAAGATCACAATACCCAAAGGCTGTCTTAATTCGGAGCCTTCAGTGGTGCTGAGTGCCAAAGGTATAGCACCTAGTAATGCTGCGGTATTGGTCATTAAAATAGGACGAAATCGTAATGTCGCCGCAGATATCACCGATTCAAATGCTGTTTTGCCCTGACGACGTTGTTGCAAGGTAAAATCAATCAATAAAATGGCATTTTTCACCACAATTCCAATCAATAAAAACATGCCAAGCAATGCAATCAAGGTAAATTCAAAATTAAATAACCAAAGTGTGATTAAGCCACCCAAAGCGACCGCAGGAACCGTTGACAGTATCGTCAATGGATGGATCACACTTTCATAAGTCACGCCTAACACGATATAAATCAGCACAATCACCGCTAAAAGTAACATCGGTGTGCTTAATCCTGCTTGTAAACTTTCGGCTTCTACGTCTTTATCGGTAGTCACAAAAATCTGATGAGGCAACATGACCTGTGGCAATACACCACGAATTGCGGTCTCAGCTTGTTCAGCGGTATAACCTTGTTTGAGTACATAGCCAATGCCCATTGCGGCATATTGGTTGCGACGATGTATGCGATCATTTGTAATTCCATATGACCATGTTGCAAAGTTAGTCAATGGTACATATTCACCAGTTTGATTTGGAACTTTGATATTTGCCAATGATTCTGGATTTTCTGTAAAGTGTTTATCAATCTCCATGACCACATGAAACTGATTGGTCTGATCATAAATGGTCGAGATTTGTCGTTGTGAAAATGAATTATTCAGTACACTGGAAATACTTTCGATATTAACACCTAAACGCCGTGCTGCTTCTCGGTTAATGTCAAGTGTGACATGCTGTGCGCCCTCATCCCCAAAAGTTTCCACCTCTTCAAGCTCAGGCAGTTTTTGCATCGCCTCCGCAACTTTAGGTATCCATTTTCTAAGTAAGGCAACATCATCCGATTGCAATAAAAGCAAATAATCCTGACCTCCACCCCCAGCAAAAATATCTTCCAGATCGAGATCCTGTTGAACTCTTGCCGAAAATATTGCCCCTGCTAACCACGGAGCATTTTGACGAATCCTTTCAGCAATTTCATGCGTTGTCTGACCATCGCGTTCAGCTTTAGGTTTTAAACTGACCATAAAAAAGGAATTGGTGGTTCCACTAGCGCCGCCAGAAGTTCCAATTACATCTTTGATGGCGGGATCTTTGAGTAAACTTTGACTAAATGTCAAAATTTTAGGCTGCATAATCTGAAAAGAAAAACCATCATCACCGCGAATGAATGTTTCGATTCGACCTGTATCCTGTTCAGGTAAAATCTTTTTAGGCAAACTTTGATATAAATAGATTGAACCCGCAATTGCACCAAACCAAAGTAATATCACGAGATAGGCATGACGCATCATCCACTTTAATGAATGCAGATAATGCTGTGTTAAATAGTGCATCATGCGTTGGCTATACGCATATAAAACTTGATGATTCTGCGAATTTAAAGCCTTTAAACAATGGGCCGAGAGACTTGGGGTTAAAATTAAAGAAACAAAAACTGAAAGAATAACAATGAAAACCAGTGTGAGCGAAAACTCCCTAAATAGTCGTTCAATGACCCCACCCATAAATAATACGGAGATAAAAATCACAATCAGTGCCAGATTCATGGCAATCAGCGTAAAACCAACTTCTCGAACGCCTTGTATTGCTGCACGAAATGGATGTTCACCCTGTTCGATATGCCGTTCAATATTTTCAAGTACGACAATAGCATCATCCACCACCAATCCAATCGCAACAATGACTGCCATAATGGATAAATTGTTCAGTGAAAATCCTGCCAGATAGATTAGACTGATTGCACCCACCAAAGTCACCAACATCGCGATGCTTGGTACAATCGCACTTCGTAGCCGCCCTAACATCAGAACAACCACAACGACCACCAAAAAAATTGAAAAAAGTAAGGTCTCACGCGCTTCCTTTAAACCCGCATGAATCACCTCTGAACCGTCCATGACCGTGGTCAATTCGGCATCGGCAGGAATCATCAAATTTAAATCAGGGAGTTTTGCCTTGATTTTTTCAATTGTTGCGATGGTGTTGGCATTGGGTTGTCTGCTGATTTTAATAATGACCGCAGGTTCTCCATTATGAAAACCACTGACATAACGGTTCTCAACAGAATCTTCTACTTTTGCAATATCTTTTAGTCTGACAATACCCTGCGGTGTTTGATGGATAATTAAATTGTCAAAATCTGCTGCAGCTTTCAAATCAGTTGAAAGTGCAACTTGCCAACGATGTTTTTGATTTTCAATGACACCTAAGGACTGTACTACATTACTTTTTTCAACTGCTTGTCGAACTTGCTCTAAAGAAACTCCTTGTGAAATCAGAGCATTGGGATTTAACACAATACGCACCGCAGGCATTGACGCACCATCAATTTCAACCTCACCAACACCACTGATCTGGGCAAGATTGGGTTGTAACTGATTGGTTGCCAACTCATATAATTGACCTGCAGATAAAAATTTGGAACTCAGTGCAAGATAAAAAATTGGGCTTTGACTGGGGTTGACCTTAAAATATTCAGGTGAGCTAGGCATACCAGAAGGCAATTGAGATATTGCGGCATTGATAGCGGCCTGTACTTCACGCGCTGCTTCATTAATATCTGTATCCAGATCAAAATGCAAAGTGACTTGGGTCGAGTTTTGACTGCTCGATGAATTAATCGCTTTAACGCCAGACACCCCCATCATAGCGCGCTCCAGTGGCGTTGCCACTGTAGCCGACATACTTTCGGGACTTGCTCCTGGTAAATTTGCACGTACCACAATTGTAGGAATATCAGCCTGAGGCAAAGCCGCGACGGGTAAACGAAAATATGCCAATACGCCCAGCAAAGTCATGGCAATGCCCAGTAAAACACTCGCAATAGGTCGATGAACAAACAGAGCAAATATATTCAAGTGATTGCTCCTGATTCATCAACAGATGCATGTATATTGTTCTCCTGATGTTTGATGGGTTGTAAACGATCGAAAAATAGATAAACCACAGGCGTGGTAAATAAAGTGAGAATTTGGCTTAGGATAAGACCACCAACCATCACAATACCTAATGGCTGACGTAATTCAGCACCAGAACCAGACGCTAGCATGAGAGGAATTGCACCAACAAGTGCGGCTAATGTCGTCATTAAAATCGGTCTAAAACGCATTAAAGCAGCCTGATAAATCGCTTGTTCAGGTGATAAACCTTCATTGCGTTGAGCTGCCAGTGCAAAATCGACCATCATGATGCCGTTTTTTTTCACTAGCCCAATGAGCAAAATAATCCCGATCAGCGCGATCATATCGAGTGGCTGGTTGACCATAAATAACGCCAATAACGCACCAATCGCGGCGGAAGGTAAAGTAGAAAGAATCGTAATTGGATGAATAAAACTTTCGTACAAAATACCCAGTACAATGTACATCGTTACAATTGCAGCAATGACTAGCCAGAAAGTATGTTGCCGCGAATTTTCAAAAGCTGCTGCCGCACCTTGTAAACTCAGATTGATTTCAGCAGGAAGTTTTAGTTCCTGTTCAACTCGTTTGATCGCTTGAATCGCTTTGCCAAGTGAAATACCCTGCGCCAGATTAAATGAAATTGTATTGGCTGGGAATTGTGCTTGTTGTTGCAAAACACTTGCTACTCTTTTTTGCTCAATACTTGCGACAGCACTCAGTTGTATTGCTTCACCATTTGCATTATGAATATAGGTCTGCTTTAAACCATCAAGTCCTTGAGCCAATGCAGGATCAAGTTCCAATATAATCCGATACTGATTGGACTGGGTATATAAAGTTGCGATCTGGCGTTGTGCAAATAAATTTTGCAATGCCAGACTAATATCTTCAATGGAAAGTCCTAAACGCGCTGCGGCATCTCGATTGACATCAATATAGGCCTGCAATGCTTGTCCACCATTTTCACTGGTAACATCTGAAAACTCAGGCTGTTGTTTCAAAGCATCTACTAAAACAGGTGTCCATTGTTGTAAATCCTGAGTTTTTGCTGCGCTGAGACTGAGTTGATATTGAGTGCGACTAATTTTGTCTTCAATACTGAGTTCCTGAACGGGCTGCATCCAAGCATGAATACCTGATACATCTTTAAGTTGATCTCGTAAACGATCAATCACCTGCTGCGCCGAACTTCGCTCTGCATGTGGTTTTAAATTAATTAAAATACGACCATTACTGAGTTTTGGATTATTGGCATCAATACCAATAAACGATGACAAACTCGCGACAGCGGGATCTTTTAAAATTTGTGTGGCCAAATTTTGCTGCCGTTCACTCATCGCCTGAAAAGAAATATCATCTGGTGCTTCAGTGACGACCTGAATCACACCACTATCCTGTACGGGAAAGAATCCTTTTGGAATAATCCAGTACAAAACGCCTGCTAGAACTACCGTGCTGAGCATGATCCCGAGCATCAACGGCTGATGCTTAAACACCCACTGTAATGCTTTTGCATAAAGGTCAATGACTTGATCTAGACTCCATCGGCTTTTTTTTTGATGATGTTTATTTTCTTTGAGTATGTAAGCACACATCATCGGCGTAAGCGTTAAAGACACCACCAAAGAGAGTGCAATGGCTGCCGCTAAAGTCACCGCAAATTCATGAAATAAGCGTCCGACCACATCTCCCATAAATAGCAATGGAATCAAAACGGCAATTAATGAAATGGTCAGGGAAATCAGGGTAAATCCTATTTCCTTAGAACCTTTGAGTGCAGCCTGTAATAGGTTTTCTCCTGCTTCACGATGCCGCGTAATATTTTCCAGCATGACAATTGCATCATCAACCACAAAACCAGTGGCGATGGTCAGTGCCATCAGCGTCAGATTATTTACCGAGAACCCGAGAAAATACATCAATACAAAAGTACCAATGATCGACAAAGGCACGGCAATACTGGGAATCATGGTCGCGGACAAATTTCTTAAGAAAAGGAAAGTGACCATCACTACCAGACATACGGCAAAGACCAATTCTTTTTGTACATCACGGATTGAACTGCGAATGCTTTCAGTACGATCCGTTAAGACTCGAATTTTTACACTTTCAGGTAGATTTTTTTGCAACTCAGGTAAAATATTTTTGATCTGATCTGCGACCTGAATCACATTGGCATTAGGCTGACGTTGTACATTGACTAAGATTGCAGACTGCTGATCTGCCCAAGCTGCCATATAGCGGTCTTCACTGCCTTCCTGAATCTGTGCTACATCTTTCAAACGAATTGGTGCGCCATTGTTCCAGCGCAAAATCAAATTTTCATAATCTGCAATTGAACGAATCTGGTCATTGGCATCGAGCATGGTGGTTCGATATGGCCCATCGAAACTGCCTTTCGGCTGATTGGCATTAGCAGAATTAATTGCTAAACGAACATCCTCAGCACTCATTTTATAGGCCGCCAAAGCAGCTGGATTTATTTGCACACGTATAGCAGGACGTTGCCCACCCGCCAAACTCACCATTCCCACACCGGATAACTGCGATAACTTCTGTGCGATACGAGTATCCACCATGTCATAAACAGTAGTGAGAGGCAAAGTATCTGAGCTGACCGCCAAAGTAATTACAGGCACATCGGCAGGGTTTACTTTTCGGTAGACAGGTGGTGTCGGTAGATCATTGGGCAATTTACTACTTGCCGTACTTAAAGCAGATTGTACTTCCTGCTCAACTACTCCTAACTCGGCACTCAGCTCAAATTGTAAAGTAATGACAGATGCACCGACAGAACTGTTTGAGGACATTTGTTTCAGTCCAGCAATTTTGCCCATTTCACGTTCAAGCGGTGCTGTAATAGTTCTTTGAACCATATCTGGATTAGCACCTGGTTGAAAGGTATAGACCTGAATAATTGGATAATCAACTTGCGGTAATGCCGAAACAGGTAAAAACCGCCAAATCAGTGAGCCACTAAATAGCAATGCCAGCATTAACAAAGTAGTGGCAACAGGTCGTAAAATAAAAAAACGGGAAATATTCATCGCACTTAAACACTTGCAGTTTGTGTGGATATCGATGAGACTGTGCCATCCTGAACCACTTGTGCTTCTTTACCTTCCGAAAGACGATCTATTCCCTCTAAAACGACACGTTCATTACCTTGTAATCCCTCTAAAATCTCGGTCTGGCCATTCGAACTCATCCCCAGTTTAAGCATTCTAATTTCAGCTTTATTGTCTTTATTAATGATATACACGTAGTTACCTTTCGCGCCGTTTTGAATGGCATCTGTGGGAATGTTAATTGCATTTCGAATGGTCTGAGCATTTAAACGGACATTGACAAACTGATTTGGAAATAACGCATCATCACGATTTTTAAAAGTGGCTTTTATTTTTAAAGTGCCTGTATTGGTATCGATCTGATTATCAAATGCTTCCACATATCCCGTTGCAAGTTGTTTTTTCTCTGAACGATCCCAAGCACTGACTTCGACTTGTTCTCCCTTTTGCAGACTGGCGCGTAAAGTGTCCAGATAGTTTTCAGCGATTGCAAACTGGACATAGATCGGATGTACCTGTGTAATGCTGACCAACCCTGCGTCTTCATTGGATTGTATTAAATTTCCTGAATCTTTTTGTTTAAAACCGACTCGACCTTCAATCGGCGCATAAATCTTGGTATAGGAAAGTTGTAACTTTGCTGCATCGACCTGTGCTTGATTGGACTGTACTTGACCTTTGAGCTGATTGACTAACGATTGTTGCTGTTCAACTTGTTGTCTGGCAATCGAATCCTGTTTAAAAAGTAACTGATAACGAGCAAGTTCACTTTCAGCATTACGCAGTTGAGCCAGATTTTGCTGTTGAGTTCCCTGTGCCTGGGCTAAAGCAACGTTAAAGGGTGCTGGATCAATTTGAGCCAGAAGTTGTCCTTTGCTGACATATTGCCCTTCTTTAAAATAAATTTTTTGCAGTACACCAGAAACCTGACTTTGAACTTTAACGAGATGCGTGGGAACAACAGTGCCAATCGCCTTAATTTCAAATTGCATATCGTTTTGTTGTACAGAAATTACACGTACAGGTACAGGTTTACTCCACTGGCTGTATTCCTGTGTTGGAATTTGGTGGGATTTCGACCAATAAATTCCCAATATCATCACCAATATGACAATCACAATCACTACAAACCATTTTGTATTTTTTGGGAAAGTGCGAGATTTTTGTTCAACATTTAACGGTTGTTCTATCATTACATTCACTTAAATCAGTATCAATATTGATCAAATTATTTTCATCCTGCTTCCCCTTAAAAGCCTGTTGAAATGGATGAAATTGGTATTTGTATTAACTAAGACGTTTGAACCCGTAAAAAAGGATCAATTTTCGTGTAAGCAATTGTATATGATTTTAATAAACGATTCTCATTATTATTAAAAATAACTTAAATTTTTTGTGAAAATCCAATTAAATTTTATTTTTAGTTTTTATTGATTATAAATTTCTTTCATAACCCCCTGTTATCTCTAGCAATGGCAGAAAATAAAAAGGGTTTTTAAATAAAGAAAGAAGCCTAATGATCAATGAGCTTCTATTGATCCGATATCAGCCATTTATTCTGAACATTGACATGTTTTGGAATAAAAATAAGAGAGCACAGCAATAAAATCCCTGCAATCCAGTAAGGCAATTCATTTTTATAATGATAAAGCACCGTTGCAATCAATGGTGAAACCAGCATCGACATGCCTTGTGCCGCAGAAATGAGCCCTGATGCCGCACCTTGTTCATGGGCATCAACAGCAAGTGAAGTCATAGTATTGATCATGGGTAAAATTAAACCACCACCAATACCCATTACGACAGCACTGAAAATAAAGAAAAATAAACCTTGGGTTAGTGTAAATAGAATTGTGCCAAGTGCCATGCATAAAATTCCGATACCAAGTAATAATAGATGGCGTTTGGGTTTTAACTTGGAAATCAAAACTTGTACGATAATTAAAGTTAAACCGACAGCACTCAGTGTCATTCCCGCAACAGTGGCACTTTGTTGCTGCGTGACCAAATTTAAATGGTCTTTGCTGAAAAAACCGATACACATATTAAAAGTAAAAATACAATTCATGGTAAGGAACATGACTAATACTTCAAACCTGATGCGTGAATCTGTCATTTTTAGATGTGTTTTTTCAGAAGGTTCCAATACCAGCCTGTTGCTTTCCTGCACCTTAAAATAAGTTAAAATCAAGGCAAATAAAGGTAAAATTGCTGCACAATAAAAAACAAAACTTAGATCTAAACCAGATAATAAACCACCGATAAAAGGCCCTAAAAAAATGGCAATACCTGCCGCTGCGCCTAACATTGCAATTTTGGAAGCACGTTCTTCAGGTGGATAATGATCTGCAATATACCCGACCATCACTGGATTGATGCCAGAGAAAAAAGCAGCAATAATACAGCGTAAGATCAACATCACCAGTAACATGGTTAAAATACTCAGTGGATGTTGCAGTGTGTAACCAATAAAAACGGCCCATAGCATATAAAAAACAAAGAAGCCTAATGTAAGCGGAAGTAAAGTTTTTTTACGCCCGACCTCATCACTACGCTGTCCCCAAAATTTTGCAGTGAGCATCCAGAACAAACCTGAAAGACTGACGATCAAACCCGCATGCCATTCCTGTAGACCTTGTGTCCTAATCACGGGTCCAATGGCAGGTAAAATCATCATAAAAGACATTTGCAATAACATATAACTTAAAAACAATACCTTAATATTATTCATTTTTTTCTGACCTATCTTTAATTTTGCATGAGTTTAAATTATTTCAAATTTAATTATAATGATAATTATTATCATTTAAAAGTGATTTGTCATCCTTTGCTGCTCGTTATCACAAATCAGATGACTTAAAATGTATCCAACAGCAAATTTAATAACAAAATCATCTATTGTAATTCGCATGAAGATCTCAATATATCTTCCTGACTAATCGTAATACAGGATTTAAATTATTCTTTTAGCTTTAAATTTCATATTTAATCAATAGCTTATATTCTTAATAAATTTAATAAGTTTTCAGATTGTAAAGGAGTTATCCATGACTACCCTGCCAAGTACTATGCGACATATCGAAATCTCACAACCGGGTGAACCTGAAGTTTTAAAGATTGTTGAAGCTAAGATTCCTCAACCAAAACCCAATGAAATTTTGATTCAGGTCAAAGCCGCAGGTATTAACCGCCCAGATGTATTGCAACGTAAAGGTTTATATCCAATGCCCAAAGGGGTAACGCCAATTCCAGGGCTTGAAGTTGCGGGTATCGTTGTTGCTCTAGGTGACCATGTTGAAGATTTTAAAATTGGTGATCGAGTCTGTGCTTTGACCAACGGTGGCGGTTATGCTGAATACTGTGTTGTCCCAGCTAGCCAAACTTTAGCTATTCCAGAAAATCTTAACTTTGTTCAGGCTGCTGCTATTCCAGAAACATATTATACAGTTTGGGCCAATTTGTTTGATATCGGTCAACTCAAAATTGGGGAAACTGCCTTAATTCACGGTGGTGCAAGCGGGATCGGAACGACAGCACTCTCAATTTGCCATGCGTTGGGTATTCAAACTTTTTGTACAGTCGGAACTGATGCGAAAGTGAATGAACTTAGTGAGATAAGTACAGCAATCAACTATAAAAAAGATGATTTTGAAAAAGTAATATTAGAAAAAACAGATCAAAAAGGGATTGATGTTATTTTGGATATTGTAGGTGCGAAATACTTTACCCAAAACATGAATCTTCTCAAACGAGATGGACGTTTAGTTATTCTAGGTTTTATGGGGGGGCGTATGGCAAAAGAGTTTGACTTACAACAACTCATTTTAAAGCGAGCAACAGTCACAGGTTCAACCATGCGCGCGCGTACTGATCAGGAAAAAGCTGCAATTACCCAATCTTTAAAAGATAAGCTTTGGCCTTTATTTGAACAAGGTAAAAGTCTACCAATAATCTATAAAACCTTTGCATTTGAAGATGTTGCAAAAGCACATGCAAGTATGGAGCAAAGTGAACATATTGGTAAAATTGTCTTGAAAATGGACTAATTTATAACTTTGGGAGGAACGTAACCTCCCCTTTATTTAAATAAAATGCTGAATCGAGTGCAAAGGAAATTTTTCTCAATAAATAAGTGTTATATTATAACAATTCTTAAAGATTAAGACGCCAGTATGATTCCTGTAAAATATTTATTGAGTACCAGTCTTTTCATCTTCGGATTAACCGCGTGTAGTCAATCACCTAAGAAAATCTCAATCCCTGAAAATATTGCCCCAACTCCAGAAGTTAAAAAATTATATAAACGCACGCCTGTTTCTTATATTGTCTGGATTGCACATCCACGCAATGCCGATCGAGTTAAAAGCTATAAATACTATTTACAGCAACAAGGTGTACAACTGGTTGTTCCAGATTTTGAGTTTTTTCGTTCCGCACGGGGTTGGCAAGAATGCCACTATGATGAATATGATGTGCCAGAACCGAGTGTATGGCCAAATATTGTTCCAACCTTAAATTTGTTATCGCGTTTAGTCCAAAATGGTATCTTAGATGATTTCGAACTAACCTCAAGCTATCGTTCTCCTACTCTGAATAGCTGTGTAAATGGAGCAAAATCATCAAGTCATATGCAAAATGCAGCAGTTGACTTTCGCATAGGCCCAGAATTTCCCAATGAGAGTGCTAGTATTGCCATCGCAAATAGTAAGTTAAAACTATGCAAATTTTGGCAGACTGAAGGACAAAAATACAATATGGGTTTAGGCGTTTACAGTACAGGTCAGATCCATATCGATACCAAAGGCTATCGGACTTGGGGACCTGATTTAAGCTGGCATAGTTCAATCTGTGCAGAGATTATCCCTTAAGAAAAAGGGTTGCAGTTATATTTTTACTGGAGTTTGACTGATTTGATACATCTTTGTCCAAAAAGCTTGCCAAAGTGCCGAATAACGATGAGCAATGTCACGTAATTCTGATTCATTTTCAGGATAAACCGCCTGAATCAAAAGCGACCAAAGATCATTCGCATGGTTATCATCATTAGCTAGATTATCGTGATCATTGGCAAAACCATGACATGCGTAATACCCCTGATCAAACATTTCACCAAATTTTTTTAGATTAAGATGCAAGGCTTCACTAAAAATAATGACCTGTTTTTCAGTAATAGATAAAATAATTAATAACGCCAAATAATTGTCATAATGTTCACGAATAAAACTTTGAACCTCTAAAGCTTCAGATTCGATATTGTCCTGAGAAAGAGGATCTGCGCCAAAGGTTTCCAAAATTTTCAAATAATGAGCAAGATGAGACTTAGCAGGAGAACTTTGCTCAAGTTGCGCCGTATCAAATCCCAATTCATCCAATAAATTAAGGGAAAGCAAATAACGCGCATAAATTTTTGATAAAATTCGATTTTGAGTATAAATATTTGAGTTGCTTTCTAACTGTTGTGCTTGAAATATCAGCATACTTAAGGCATCAGTAAAAATTTTTACGATGCAATTCAAATAATTAATATGTATTATTTTTAACTGCTGTAGATCTAATTGTTGAGCTTTCAGATTTTTTAAAATGACATGTTCAAATAATGCGTGCTGATCAATCTCCGCTCTTAACTGTTCAACTAACTCTGTATTGGATGTCCACACATCAGCTGGTATCGCATTTTTTATAAAAGCAATTGCTTCAGTACGTGAGTGTTCAGACTGCGTAAATGAAAGATTCTGAATCATGGACTTATACTTCATATACAGAGTATTCAGTATATAAAAAAACAAATAGCTGATCTATAGTCAAACTCAATGAATGATAAAAATTTTAAAAATAAATAAGTTATGATAAATCAAACTGAATAAAATCTGCAATTTGAGATGACCGTTCGTGTTATCTTATAAGCGTGACAACAACGCGCTAAGTGGTTAAATTTTTGTCATATTTTCATTTAAGCTTTAACTTAAATGTTATACTGTAGAAATTGTTTACTAAATTATCTAATTATCGCCGCTGTACGCCAAATGATGATGTATTTAGCAGGAATCTAAAAATATGTCGAAAAAAGATGATATTATTCATACCGCCTTACGTCTTTTTAACGCCAATAGCTATAACTCAGTTGGTGTGGATCGTATTATTCAAGAGTCAGGTGTTGCAAAAATGACTTTTTATAAATACTTTCCTTCAAAAGCCAGACTGATAGAAGAATGTTTAGATCAACGTAATTTGAATCTACAAGAATCTCTCACTGCGTCATTAGACGCATGTAATGAAAATGACTTCCTAGGTCGAATTAAAGCGATTTATTTTTGGTACGCAGCATGGTTTCATACTGATGACTTCAATGGTTGTATGTTTCAAAAAGCAGTCGAAGAAGTGTTTAAAATTTATCCTTCCACCATCCGCCCCGCACTTGAATACAAAGAATGGTTGACCAATACAATTCTTCACTTGTTACAGCATCTTCAGATAAAAAAAACTGCTTCTCTTGCAAATCTTTTAGTTAGTATTTTAGATGGGATGACCATGCAAGCGCAAATTAATAAAGATTCAGTTGATATTGATGAATATTGGACGCGCGTTGAACGTCTGATTGAATTTGAAAGACAACAAATGTAAAGAAATAAAGCGTGAATGGTATTCTTATTTTATTTTTATAATTGTTTTATTTCACGCTTGCGTCTGAAACCTAAGCAACTTTATCAATAAAATAAATTTAGGGGCTGTAGTAGATAAGGTCAAATACCCGTCCAATCCAACAGTATTTCGAGCTGTTGTTTTGGACTCCCATAGTTA
>NZ_JAHPRO010000025.1 GCF_025562455.1 Acinetobacter sp. WU_MDCI_Axc73 | reverse complement strand
TAGTCTTTGCCATCATATTGAAGGGTCGGTTTACCCTCAGCCAATAATGTACCAAAACCTGTTGGTGTGTAGATCGGCCCCAGTCCCATACCTGCAGCTTGCATACGACAAGCCAGATTGCCTTGCGGTACGATTTCAAGTTCGATTTTGCCTGCACGATACAGTTCATCAAACACGTAAGAGTCGGCCTGACGTGGGAATGAACAGATGATTTTTTTGACTGCGCCTGTTTTGAGGAGTTTGGCAAGTCCGTAATCACCATTGCCCGCATTGTTGCTGACAATCGTGAGGTCTTTAAGTCCGAGTTCGATTAAACCGTCTATGAGTTCTGCAGGTTGGCCTGCTGTACCAAAACCACCAATTAAAATAGTGGCACCGTCTTTAATCTGGGAGAGCGCTTCCGAGAGGGTCGCTGCACTTTTATCTATCATTTAGATAACTCCATTGTGCATCAAGCAAAATTAGAAAGATGGAAAACTAGGACATGGCTAAGGAAGAACATTTCATGCAAGTTCAAATACTATTCCTTAGTCATTCGGTAGGATTCCCTTGTCTGATCATTTTTTATAATTTTTTGTTTGAGTTCCAGAGCAGTTTAGTAGGTTTTGTTCGGTGATTAAATAATTTGTTCGACTATCGAACAAAACCTGATTTGTTAGGTCGGCTTTAGCGTTATAGTATGCAAATCAATATGACGAATGTATTAAATGCTAGGAATGTCAGTAGATATGGATAAAAAAATAGAGAAAGAAGAGAAAATTCTTCACAATTCAAGTAACAAAAAAACGATTCGTCATGAAGATTTTGTTGCTGGAATTGGCAAAGGCATGGCTATTTTAGACAGTTTTGGTACGGATCGCCACCGATTAAACATTACTATGGCAGCTGAAAAAACAGGGATGACTCGAGCGGCTGCACGACGTCATTTACTCACATTAGAATATCTTGGTTATCTTGAATCAGATGGTCATTACTTTTACTTAACACCTAAAATATTAAAATTTTCAGGATCTTATCTTGGTGGTGCTCATCTTCCCAAAATTTCTCAACCCCTATTGAATTTGCTCACTACGCAAACTTCTCTTATTTATTCGGTCATGGTGCTGGATGGGTATGAAGCGATTACCATTGCAAGAAGTGCTGCACACCAACAAACAGACCGTGTAAACCCCTATGGCCTACATTTAGGTAATCGCTTGCCTGCACATGCAACCTCAGCAGGAAAAATTCTTTTGGCCTATTTAGATGATCATGAGCAACAGGAATGGTTATCACAACATCCACTACAACGCTTAACCAAATATACACATACCAATAATCAGGATTTTTTACAGCTTTTATATGAAATTAAAGAACAGGGCTGGTGTTACTCCTGTGAAGAGCATGAGCTGGGTGTACATGCATTAGCTGTCCCTATTTATGGACAACAGTCGCGTGTTGTTGCTGCGCTTAATATTGTTTCTCCGACTATGCGAACCACGAAAGAATACTTAATACAGCATATTTTGCCTTTATTACAGGAAACAGCCAGAGAGTTACGCAATATTTTATAATTCAAATTTTGAACTTAGCGTTCGATCATCGAACTATTGTATTTTTCTAAAAAATATTGCAGCTATTGTTTCGATTAGAAAAAATACGCCATTGTTCTGAATCGATGAACTTCTGCCTTAGTATAGATCAGTTTATAAGATTCAAGCGATTAAATACATTTAGATAGTTTATGTGAATCTTCATTTAATACAGATAATCTGAGCTAAACGAAGATTCATTATTTACATATCCTACATGTTTATTTTATTGCATAAAATGTTCGAGATCATTGCTCAAATGCCGTTGAGGGGCAAAAAAACCATCCCATGCTGTTAAAGTGGTAAGGATAATCATCGCGATCAACAATATGGCAATAATACGTAAAATTGCTAGAAAATAACGCATTAACCTCCCCCCTTGAGTTGACTTGAATTCAGTTTCTGAATCTTGTAGAAACATACGCTACACACGAAACCAAGGCTCATCATCATTGCGCCAAGAAAAAATAAATGTGGATAAATGACACCACTTGTATGTAAAAAGCTAATCAGTAAACCACCTAAAAGTTGTGCTGTTGCAAATGCTGCGGTTGCAAGACTCCATGCGGATTGATGATTTTGAGTACCTAATATGCTCAGTAAAGCACTTGAACTAAGAGAAACTACAGCAGGATTTAATAAACCTGTTAAAAAAGAAGAAAGCGCTAAGCTATAAAAATGGTGGAAATAAACTGGAATAAAAATGGCAAGACTATAAAGTAAATAACAACGCCATAAAGCCCCCGAAATCTTCCACTGTTTGGTGCAATAAAAAGCAAATACTGCCCCTAACATAGAGCCTATTCCATAAAATGCCCACTGCTGATTGGCAAATCCAACGCTTTGATGTAACTCACTTTTAATAAAATCGATCCAAAATAAACTATGTGGAATGTAGGCTATGGCACTTAAAGCATAGGCAGCAATGATTAGCATGGCCATTTGAATGCGTTTTGGTGCTAAAGAAATGCTTGACGGGTATGTATGATGAGTCTGTACCGTCTTTTGCTGCCCTCGTAAACTAATAAAAATGATAAAACTAAAGACGAAGCTTAGAACACCCAAAAATAACCAGCCTAATCCAACATTTATTTTAGCAGCTGAAGGCACAATAAATGTTGAAATCACTATCCCTGCGCCTATTCCACTAAATGCCACCATACTGAGTCGCTGTCGTATTTCAGGCTCTACCCGTCTTAGTGCATAACTTGGCGCAAGCACCATTAAAGTTGCACCTGCGATCCCTGAAAATAACCGAAAAATCATATATAACGATTCAGACAAACTTGGTATGGCACAAAGTAAAAGACTTAAAGACCCTAAATATGCACTGATAATAATTAAATTTTTATCTTGAATATAACGTGTAGCAGGATGCGCCAATAATGCTCCGATGAGATAACCCAATAAATTTGCACTACTTAAATAACTCGCAAATGATGCAGTAAACCATTTTTGTTCAACTAAAAGTGGCATCAAGGATGTATATGAAAATCTAAACAACCCAATCCCGAGACAAGTTGATAGAAATGCCACCCAAAACAATCTGGATGTATTTTGCATAAAGCAATCTCTGTTTAAGTTAAATAGATTAAAGCGAATTATTTATATCTGGTAAAATGATTTATAGTGATAGCTAGTATCTTCTTTTGAGATAGTTTTTTTGTGATATTTTGGTTTTTAAGATAAAAACGCTGAGAGAAAAATAATGCAGTTAAAGTCTTTGGAAATTTTTTTAAAGGTTGTGGAATGTGGCAGTTTTTCCCATGCAGCCACGCATTTGCATACCGTGCAATCGAATATTACTAATCATATAAAAAAGCTTGAAGATGAATTAAACTGCGAATTATTGTCGCGTCAATCTCCTATTCGCCTCACCAGTGCAGGTCAACAATTACGTCATTATGCAGAGCAAATGATTGAACTACATCAACAAGCTAAGTTTCATTTTTCTGATCAAACATTATGCCATGACATTCCATTAAAAATTGGAAGTATGGAGACGACAGCCGCAACGCGTCTACCGCGGTTATTTAAAGATGTACTTGCGCAACTCCCAGAGTTGAGACTTCATTTAAATACGGGTACAACACGTGAATTGATTGACCGCGTTTATACGGGCGAACTTGACTGCGCTTTTATTGCCAGTTCGCAAGTGCTTCCTGATTTTTATAACCTTCTGGCATGGACAGAACATTTAGTGTTGATTTGTCCTCAACAAATCAATGCATTTCCAGATAAGAAGGTTTTATTAAATACGCCTTTTCTTGCGATTCGTCAGGGCTGTTTTTATCGAAAATGCATTGAATCTTTCTTACAAGGTTATGATTTACCCCCATCACAACTCACAGAAATGGGCAATCTGGATGCCATCTTAAGTTGTGTGCATCTGGGGATGGGCTACGCGATATTGCCACGTTCATATATTGAAAAGTCATCCTATAAAGATACACTACAATTTTTTGATATCGATGACCAAATTAGTGAAATTAATACTTATCTCATCGCCAATAAACCGCAAAGCTGGAGTGGCAATCTCAAACATTTTATTGAACAAACTAAAGATATCTTAACAGAGACTAAAACTGTGGAAATGATGTGAAGTTTTAAAAAAAGCTTTTAAATAAGATGAATACCTAACACAACATTCATCTTATTTTATTTAATGTCATCAAAATTTTAATACCCTTTCATGACATTTACTTGATTGACTAAAGCCAAGCCTTGCTGCACACGATGATCATTTTCTAGAATTTGTCCAATCACAGCCGACCAAGGTGCGTGTGAAGCGACATGTGGCGTCACTAAAACTTGGGGATGTTGCCAAAAAACATGATTTTGTGCCAAAGGTTCTTTTGCAAATACATCTAAAATTGCACCACGTAATTTCTCTGAATCCAGTGCATCAATTAAATCCTGTTCGTTTAGATGTTGTCCACGACCACAATTAATTATACTGGCTCCTTTAGGAAGCTGTTGAAACAATTCAGCATTTAATAGGCCAATATTATCTTCAGTCAAAGGAAGCAAATTAATCAAAATTTCACTTTGACTCAGAAAATCCTGTCTTTGTGCATCACCTGCAAAGCAAGTTACGCCTTCAATTTGCTTTAAACTACGCGACCAACCTGAAACCTGATAACCTAGCTTTGCAAATTTTTCAGCAATATAACCGCCCATTTGTCCCAAGCCCATAATGCCAATTTTGACGTCTGCACTGGTTTTTTGTGGAGGTTGTTTCCAGCGTTGCTGCTGTTGTTGGGCGATCAAAACATCAAAAAAACGCTGATAATACAATACACACCATTGCAAATAATCGTACATGCCTTTTTGATGAGATTGATCGACGACACGGCATACTGCATAGCGTTCACCTATGCGTTTTAGATTTAAATGCTCAACGCCAGCCGCCATAGAATGAATCAGTTTTAGATTTGGCAAAGTTTCAAGATAATCTAAATCGGGAAACCATGAAATCGCGGTGGTTGCCTGTTGAGCTTGTTCACTATGTGCCAGACAATAGGCTTCTTGAGGTGCATATTCAGCTAAGGCATCCTCAAGCCATTTTTGTACTTTAGGAACGGTCGTCGCAATCACGATCATGAACAATATTCCTCTTTTTGCTGTTCAATCAGTGACAAAGCGGCATGCCATGCGTTTGCAATAATTCGCTCAACCCCCTTGGATTCAAATTGTGCTGAAGTATGTTCACACACTTGCCGACTCGGAATATTTAACTCACAACCGCCAGCAAGTGCTTTAATTTGTGCCTGACAAGCTCGTTCTAAAAAGTAAATTTCATGGAAAGCCCGCTGTACACTATCACCTGCTGCTAACAAACCATGATTACGCAAAATCATGACGCGATTTTGTCCAAAATCCTGAACTAAACGCTCGCGCTCGTCGGTTAATAAGGCAACACCCTCATAGTCGTGATAGCTTATTTTGTTATAAAACTTTAAGGCATGTTGCGAAATCGGCAATAATCCCTGCTTTTGTGCAGATACCGCAATCCCATCAGCAGTATGGGTATGAATGACACAATGTAAATCTTGCCGTGCCGAATGAATCGCTGAATGAATGACAAATCCTGCTACATTGACCATTTTTCCCTGATCATGTTCATCTACAATATGACCTTCATAATCGATTTTGACTAAATGAGATGCTGTCATTTTTTCAAAAGGAATACCATATTGGTTAATTAAAAAATGACCTTCTTCATCGGGTACACGTAAACTAATATGAGTGTCGATTAAATCGGTCATGCGATAATACGCAATTAAACGATATAAAGCGGCTAATTGACATCTGGCAGCCCATTCATTGGCTGAAACTTGCTGTTGTAAACTTGACATGATTGCATCCTTTGCATCTATATTTATTATCACAAATCTTTTAAGTTTAATCGAAGTTGGGCTGACGTTTTTGCATAAATGCCTGCACCCCTTCTTTGTAATTTGGTGATCTGCCAGCCTCACATTGCAAATCTCGCTCAAGATCAAGCTGTTGTTGCAGCGAGTTTTGCTGCGAAAGACTCAAGGCATTTTTAATCAGTTTCATCGATGAAGATGGCTGCATTACCAACGTCTGAGCGAGTTCATCGACTTGTTGCTGAAATGTCGCATCAGCATAAACATCCCAAATCATGCCCCATTCTAAGGCCTTATCAGCCGATAACTTATTTCCAAGCAACATCAGCGCTTTTGCTCTCGCATAACCTACCAAACGCGGCAAAATCCATGTCCCCCCTGCATCAGGAATTAAACCTACTTTAGAAAATGACTGTATAAACAAAGCAGACTGCTTAGCAACCACAATATCGCATGCCAATGCTATATTGGCACCAGCACCTGCCGCAACGCCATTAACTGCTGCAACAACCACTTTAGGCATAGTGGCAATTTTTAAAATCAAAGGATTGTAATAACGAGCTAAAGATGCGCCAGCATCATAGTTTGGATCTTCGATAGCTTCAGGTTTTCGTGCAGATAAATCTTGTCCTGCGCAAAAGCCTTTGCCCATACCTGAAATCACAATCACTTTGATCTGTTCAATTTTTTCCCATTCAGTTAAAACCTGAGCCACTTCCTGATGCATCTGCTCATTAAAACTATTAAGCACTTCAGGTCGATTCAGTGTTAAATAAGCAACATGTTGCTCGACATGTGTCAAAATATGTTGAAAATCCATATTCAATACTCTTGTTTGAGAGGATAGTTTTATATTGACTATCTCCACGTTTATCATTGATTAAAATGCAAAATCTTCTGCATCTAACTCCATCACAGATTCAGCACCTGTTTTAATTGAAGCTGCATGCTGCTGAGTACGATTCATTAATTTGTCATAGAAAAATTGTGCTGTTTTAAGCTTAGCCGCATAGAACCTCTGCTCTGTAGTACCTTGATCCAGTTTTTGTTGCGCAACTTTTGCCATACGAGCCCAGAGATAGGCAAAAACGATATAACTTGAGTAATATAAATAATCGACTGACGCTGCTCCAATTTCCTCTGGATTATGCTGTGCTTTAACCGCAATATGCGTGGTGATTTCCAGCCATTCATTTTTAAGTTTAGATAATTGATCAAGATATATTTTTAAACTTGAATTAGACTGATTTTCTTCAACAAACTGGTCAATTAAATCAGTCATGTTTTTAAGTAATTTGCTTTCTGATTTGAGTACTTTACGCGCCAGTAAGTCAAGTGACTGAATTTCTGTGGTGCCTTCATAAAGTGTAGAAATACGTGCATCGCGAACAATTTGTTCCATGCCATGTTCAACGATAAAACCATGTCCACCAAAAATCTGTACGCCATGTTTGGCAGATTCGTTGCCTGATTCAGTTAAAAATGCTTTGGCAATAGGTGTCAAAAATGCCAGTAATTCATCTGATAATTTTTTTTGCCTTTCATCATTTGAGCTTTCAACAACATCTGCATGTTGTGCCAGAAAATACGCCAAAGCACGTCCACCTTCAGCAAATGCTTTTTGTGTCATCAACATACTACGCACAGCGGGATGTACAATAATGGGATCTGCATTTTGTGAAGGCTGTTTAGCCCCTGTGAGTGCGCGCATGGCTAAACGTTCTTTGGCATAGCCGAGTGCCCCCTGAAAAGCAATTTCGGATGCCGCCAAGCCTTGAACTGCTGTACCAATACGCGCAGTATTCATAAAGGTAAACATACAATTTAAACCACGATTTTCAGGGCCAATCAAATAACCTTTGGCCGCATCGAAATTCATCACACAGGTCGCATTGCCATGAATCCCCATTTTGTGTTCAATGGCGCTACACACCACCTGATTACGATCTTGTATGTTGCCAGACTCATCGACATTAAACTTCGGTACAATAAATAATGAAATGCCTTTGGTGCCTGATGGTGCATCAGGTAATCGAGCCAGCACTATGTGTACAATATTTTCAGCAAGATCATGCTCACCTGCTGATATAAAGATTTTCTCACCTGTAATTGCGTAGCTGCCATCTGCCCGAGGTTCTGCCTTTGTGCGAATTAAACCCAAATCTGAACCCGCATGAGATTCGGTTAAACACATTGTGCCTGTCCAGATTCCGGCGATCAGTTTAGTCAAGAAAGTTTGCTTTTGTTGTTCAGTTCCATGATGCTCCAATGTCCGCATCGCACCATGTGAAAGTCCCTGATACATTGCCCATGACCAGTTCGATGCACACAACATTTCAGAAATAGCGATCCGTAACAAAGTAGGCATACCCTGACCGCCATATACTGGATCGGCAGTCAGTGAGGTAAACCCTAATTCGACATATTTCTGATAGGCCTCTTTAAAGCCTTTTGGCGTGGTGACTTTTCCGTGTGCAAAATGGCAGCCTTCATGGTCACCACTTTGATTGATCGGAGCAATTTCATTTTCACAAAAAACGGCTGCGGCTTCTAAATATTGATTGATCAAATCACGGTTAAATTGATCTGCATATTTTGGAAACTGTTGATAGTTTTCTTCAACTTCTAACATCTCGTGTAAAACGAATTGCATATCACGCTGTGGGGCTTTATATACAGGCATATCCTATTTCCTTGATTTTCTATTCAACTTAAAAGCATGTTTTAAGTTTCTCAAAATTTATTCTCCTCATGGCTTAAAAATATCTAAAATAATTCCATATTGCAAAATTTATTTCTGCAAATTTTAATTTTATTAGCTTTAATTTTTTATGTCTCCATGTCAAAAATAAATTTAAATACAAATAAATAATAAAATACAAAATGTTATGATTTTTTTAAATTAAACATATTTATCCAATAGAAATTTAATTTTTGTCATGCAAAATATTATTCCGAAAATTCCATTTTTATAGTAAGGTATTTTTCAAGTTTTTTAGCAAGGATGAATCATGCAAACATTGCAAACAGGCTTAGAGTTTTTGAACGCACTCAAGAATGGCGAAGTATCATCTTCCCCAATGGCACAAACGCTTCCCATGCAGTTGATTGAAGCCTCAAAAGGTAAAGTCACCTATAAAGTGACACCCAATAAAACTCATTTAAATGTACAAGGGGGTGTACATGGTGGTTTTTGCGCCACTGCGCTGGATACGGCAACGGGTGGTGCAGCGCATTCTGTTCTTGAAGCCAATGTCGGCTACGGAACGATTGATTTGAATGTAAAAATGATACGGCCAATGCAAACAGATACGGCTTACTATGCGCATGGTGAATTGATTAATGCAGGTCGTAATATTATTACCACAGAAGGTAAAATTGTGGATGAACTTGGAAAAATTTATGCGTTTGCTTCAGCGACATTTATGATCATTCGCAGATAAGCCCTCAGAAGATTAAGTCTTAGTGACTTAATCTTCTGTCATGAAACTGCCTGCCTCATTTTATAAAAATCATAACGATCAATTACAAAGCTCATTATTGCCATGCTCAAACCAATACTGGCACAGGCAATCCATCCAGAATGTTTCCATGTATAAACTGCAATAAAAGAACCTAATGCGGCTCCACCAAAATACAGCGTCATATAAATTGAATTAATTCGAGATCGTGCTTGTGCAGAAATACGATAGACCAGATTTTGATTAAGTACATGTAAAGCAGATAAACCAAAGTAGGCTAAAATCACACCAACTGCATATAAGATCAAAAATTCCTGCGCAAAAAATAAAGGAATCCAAGCGAGAATAAGCAAACTCAGACTAATCAGAGCCGTGATATTTTCCTGCTGATGTGCAATTTTTTTACCAGCCCAAGGTGTTGCGAATACTCCTGCCAGACCAACTATTCCAAATAGCCCTATTTGAAAGTCATTAAAATGATAAGGTGCATTGGCCAGTAAGAATGTCATAGTGGTAAAAATCAGCGCCAAAATACCAAAACCAATACCACCTACTAATCCTCGACGTATAAGATGTGGTTCATGAACTGCTAAAGTAAATAATGATGCGTAGATTTGCCAGACCTTTAATTTGACTGTCTTTTTAGCAACTGGAAGTTTAAACCAGACAATCGAGGCAAACAGAAGAATAATAAAACCACTTAATAAATAAACCGCATGCCACGTCCAGATTGTCGAAATCAGCCCTGCAATCGACCGGGCTAACAAAATTCCCATGAATAAGCCACTCATCAAAGTTCCCACGACTTGTGGGCTTTTTTGTGGTGTTGCCAAACCTGCGGCAAATGGAACGAGAACCTGAGTAGAAACTGAAAAGAATGTGGAAAGAAAGGTTAAACTATACAAAGTCGTCAGATTTGAGCTAAAAGAAAGCCCCAGTTGAGCCAGACCTGTACAGATCATCAGTAAAACTATATATGATCTTTTTTCAAAAAAATCTCCCATAGGAACCAATACAAACAAACCTAGCGCATAAGACAGTTGACCAATCACGATCACTAATGCCGCTTGATCTGGATTGACTCCCAGAGCATGTGCGATTGAATAAATCAGCGGTTGATTGTAATAATTCGATCCAGCACAAATACCACAAGTCATTGCAAGTATAAATACCAGACTCTGAGACATATCTATATGTTCTGTACTGGATTGAATCATCTTAGACATTTTTTTCTCAAATGCTGATTTTAAAATTTATACATCGATACAAAGTTGACACGAGAGATGTCAGCCGTTCTACCATCAAATACTTTGCGCTCACCTAGATGATATTCCACACCAAAATCCATTTGTGCTGTTGGACTATAGAACAAGTTCGCTGCATAATCGGTCAAACGATCATTGGCATCCTGATTTAATTCAGCATAGTCACTACTGTCATCATATTTAAAGATTGAAGCAGACCAGTTCGTGCGCCATTGTTCATTAAACTTATAGGTATAACCGATATTAAATGAATCCAATGTATTCATCACCAAAGCAGTTTTATCTTTATTTAATGAAAAATCACCTGCTGCATTTAAGCTTGAAGCATTGGCCAAACCAGTTTGAGTGGTATATGGCATAAATTTCTGATCCCCAACAATATGCTGATAGTTTGCCTGTAAAGACTGTTTTGGCGTAATTTGATATTTCAAACCACCGCCTGCTCCCCAACTGACTTTTTTAACATCATCTCTGCCAACATCGGCAGATTTTTCGTTTACAAAACCTTGAGCAAGCACAAGCAACGGGCCTTCTTTATAGCTATATCGACCTGTTAACGATGGAAAGGCTGAAACTCGTGAACCTGTATATTCAAGTGCAACTTTTAAATCATGATTTTTATCGATTTTCCAGTCATATCGCACTTGTGGCAAACGTGTATATGAGGTTCCCATAAATTGGGTGTAATCTACTGATTCTGTACGAGTTTCCATATTTGACATGAGTGACCAAGTTTGACCAAATGTCCAGTCTTTATACGTAAAGAAAGCATGTCGAATACGGAACTTGCCATCGCCAGTTCCCATTGTCGAACTATCAAAGAAATCAGCTTCAATATTACCCGTCACTTTTTTATCAGGACTGGTAAAATAAACGCCTAAACGGCTGGCATTAAGCATGGCATCTGAACGCGCATGATTTGCACGTTTATCATTTTCAAAAGGTGCTTTATAAATACTATTTGTGGTACGCCCACCCGTATCTGGTGAGGATTGAAAATCAACGGCTGCATCTAAACGTGCAATTCCGTAGACCTTAACATTGTCAGTCCACGTGACCCATGAAGGCGGTATTGCTTTATCCGTTTTTGCCTGAGAGCCCGAAGATTGCATGGTTTGTTTCTCAGCTAATTGGGCATTGGTCGCTAATATTTTTTGCTGATTGTTTTTTTGTAGCTCAAGCTCAGTTTTTAAACGTTGTAATTCCGCTTCAAGCGCATTTATTCGTTGCTCGGTCGTACTCTCTACAGAATTTGCAAAAAGTGCCCCTGAGGCCGCGGCACAAGCCGCAGCTAAAATAAGTTTTTTCATCTTTATTCCTTAAAGATCGAGATTAATCAATAAACTTGCATATGCCCCTGAACATCCGAATTTTCATATACAAGCTATTTTGAAGTACAAAGGTAAAATTTAAATTCGAGCATCCATAAGTGGACATTCTGTTACGGCCTGCAACTCATCAAAGGTTAAACCTTCAACCATTTCAATTACATGTGCTTGTCCGTCTTTTAAGTCAATAATGCATAGATCAGTGTAAATTCGATCGACACATTGCTCACCTGTGATTGGATATGTCAATTGATTCACAATTTTGGATTCGCCCTTTTTCGTGGTGTGCTCCATATAAACAAAAATACGTTTTGCACCGACTGCCAAATCCATTGCACCACCCACCGCAGGGATATCTTCTTCTCGACCTGTATGCCAATTCGCCAGATCTCCATTCAATGCAACCTGAAATGCACCCAATACACAAATATCCAAATGCCCGCCACGCATGATGTCGAATGAATCACCATGATGCATAAAACAACCACCTGCCAACAAAGTCACCAGTTCTTTACCCGCATTGACTAGATCTGGATCTTCTGTACCTGGTGCTGGTGATGGACCAAATGCCAATACTCCGTTTTCAGAATGTAGAAAGATTTCCTTGTCTTTGGGTAGATATTTGGCAACATTGGTTGGCAAGCCAATCCCCAAATTTACATAAGAACCATCTGGAATATCTTTTGCGATAATTGCAGCAATTTCTTCTCGACTTCTCTTTTGAATAGTCATTTGATATCTCCTACTCTGACAACATGCTGTACAAATATTCCAGGAGTAATGATGCATTCAGGATCAAGACTACCCAGCTCCACGACATCATTAACCTGTACAATCGTGGTAGTGGCGGCTTTTGCCATAATTGGACCAAAATTACGCGCGGCTTTACGATAAATCAGGTTCCCCCAACGATCAGCTTTATCCGCATAAATAAAAGCAAAATCAGCATGTAATGGATATTCCAATACATAGTTTTTGCCATTGATGGTTCTTGTTTCTTTGCCTTCAGCAATCTTTGTGCCGTAAGCTGTTGGAGTGAATACTGCACCCAGACCTGCACCTGCTGCCTGAATACGGCAAGCCAAATTACCCTGTGGCACCAGTTCTAGTTCAATTTTTCCAGCACGGTATAAGTCAGGAAAGACTGTTGAACTTACAGACTTTGGAAACGAACAAACCAGTTTTTTAACTAATCCAGCCGTAAATAATTTGGTTAGACCATTTGGACCAGAAGACGCATTATTATTGATAATGGTCAGCTCTTTCGGTGCAATATCAATAAGTGCTTCCAGTAAAGCCTCTGGTTGACCTGTAGTACCAAATCCACTGGTCATGATGGTTGCACCATCAGGAATCGTTCTTAAAACCGATTCAATATCACTGGTGATCTTATTAATCATATCAATTCATTCCTTCTGTCTTCATTTACAAAATTCTTTGTAAACTATTCATTACTCAGCCTTTTGCGGATCGTATAATCTATCTTTGATAAATAAGGTTGGAATCAAGCCACATAAAAAGTAGGCGACTCCCATTAACAACAAACCTGCACCAATCGAGTTATGGGTTGCCAAATAGCCAATGGCGATCGGGGCAAAAATTGCACCAATTCTTCCAATATTAAATGCACCACCTACCGCAGTTCCCCGAATTGAAGTCGGAAAACTTTCAGTTAAATAGGTGGCATTGATGGCATAAGGAATGCCGTATAAAAATCCAAAAATTAGCATTAACCAGCCAATATTTTCGGCCGTATGGAAATAAACAACGACTGGAATAAATAACGCAGTCCCCATTGTTCCAAAAGCAAATACAATTCGGCGACCAATTCTGTCAGCGACAAAACCTGCTATCACTTTGGCAAACATCATGGTCAGGAAAGTCCCGATCATATAAATTGCCATTTCTTTAAACTTGATTCCTAATTCTGCTTCTAAATATGAAGGCAACCAGTTACTTACGCCAAAATAACCAAACAATAAAAACCCAGAACTAAAGGTCCATAACATCAACATTTTGCCGTGTTGTTTATCCTTAAATAATGCGACATAAGGATTTTCGAGTTTCTGTACTTTACCTGTTTGCGGATTTGCCAATTTGAGTGCACGTGCTTTTTTCCATGAGGCAGGCTCTGGAACAAGAAAGAACATCAAAATGGAAAAGATAATTGGAATAATGGTAATGAAATACAGCATTCGCCAGCCAAACTCAGGAATAATCCATCCAGATAAAGCCGTGATGACCAATGAACCTAAGGTATAACCAGTCATAAGCGTTGCCAGAACAGTGGTTCTATATTTAGTCGGGACAAGTTCTGACATAAGCGTATTACATGCAATATATAGTGACCCTAAACCCAGACAGGTAATTGTTCGCAAAATAACAATCTGTTCATATGATTGCGCCAAACCCGTACATGCAGAAAGAATGGCAAACATCGCTGTTGCGATGACAATGACACGTACACGTCCAAAGCGATCACTTGCCCATCCACCAATCAAACCGCCAATCGCCATTCCAAAAATAGACCAGCTTCCGAGTGCACCTGCCTGTATACTGGTTAAGCCAAACTCAGCTTTCAAACTTGTCAGTGTAAAAGCTAAGATTCCAATATCTGCTCCGTCACACAGCAACACCAAAAAACAAAATATAAATGCAGTCATCCAGACTTTTTTGGGGGTCTGAATCAGCGTATCTTTCTCAAAACCTAAAACTTCCATTTTCATGTTGCCACCTATTTCATTTAGATGAGTTTGTTGTACTTTTAAATATTGAATATTTTTAGATGCAGACTGGTGATCCATCGCCAGTCTGAATAGCACCATTAATCCGCTTTTTGTGGATTAAATAGTCTGTCTTTAATAAATAACAGTGGAATCACGCCACAGATAAAATATGCAGCTGCCATCACTAATAATCCCAAACCAATTGAACCGCTTTGAGATAAATAACCGATGGTTAATGGAGAGAAGATGGAAAGCACTTTCCCGACATTGTATGCCCCACCTACTGCTGTACCACGAATCGAAGTTGGAAAGCTTTCCGTCATATAGGTTGCATTGATGGCATAAGGAATTCCGTAAAGGAAACCAAAGAACAGCATTAACCAAAGAATATTTGTAGGCGTATTGAGATACACAATGACTGGAATAAACATCGCAGTACCTATGGTTCCGAAAGCAAATACAGCACGACGCCCCAAACGATCTGCAATCATCCCTGCAATAATTTTGGCAAAAATCATAATGATGAATGTACCCACCATATACATTGCCATTTCTTTGAATTTGATGCCGAGTTCAGATTCAAGATATGCTGGCAACCAGTTACTTACACCGTAATAGCCAAACTGCAACGCACCTGTACTTACAACCCAAAGCAAAAACATAATGCCGTGTTTCTTTTCCTTAAAGATTTCACGATATGGATTTTCACGCTTAACTGCCTTCATACCACCTTCGATTTGAGCAGCACGAAGTTGACGCGATTTTTTCCATGATTCTGGTTCAGGCACCATGAAATACATAAAAAAAGATAAAACGATAGGTGTAATTGCTAACCAATAAAGATAACGCCAGCCATGATCTGGAATAATATGTCCAGCCAATAAAGTCGCAAGTAATGAACCTAAGGTATAACCTGTCATTAATGCAGCAAGAACAGTTGTACGATGCTTGGTGGGTACCATTTCAGACATCAAAACGTTACAGGCAATATAAAGTGCGCCTAAGCCCATTGAACCAAAAACACGCACGAGGGCAAATTGTTCAAAGGAGTGAGTAAAGCCTAAAGCACATGTCAAAATTGAAGAATAAGCAATAAAAAAAACGATGATTCGTACACGCCCAAAACGGTCACATGCCCATCCCCCGATCAATCCCCCAATGGCAGAACCTAATAAAGTTAAACTACCTAATGTTCCAGCTTGAACCCCTGTAAGATGAAACTCCATTTTAAGACTGGTCAAACTTAATGCTAAAAATCCTAAGTCGGCACCGTCACAGAGCAAAGCAAGAAAAGCAAATATAAATGCAGTAATCCAAATTTTTTTAGGCGTTTGAATGACTTGTACTGTATTGTTTGATGTAATTGTATCTGTTGTCATGTCTATTTCCTCAGACAAAAAACACATGAGGCATCCCGTTGCCTCATGTCACATAAGTTCAGAAGTTAAGCAGTGACTTCCTTAATCATATTTTTAGCGATAATGATTTGTTGAACTTGAGTTGTTCCTTCATAAAGACGGAACAAGCGAACGTCACGATAAAAACGTTCAATTGAATATTCGCTAATATAACCAGCTCCACCATGAATCTGTACGCAGCGATCTGCTACGCGACCGCACATTTCAGTGGCAAACATTTTTGCACAAGATGCCTCAGTGCTAATGTTTTGACCTTCATCACGACGACGCGCAGCATCTAAAACCATACATTTGGCTGCATAGATTTCGGCTTTAGAATCTGCAAGCATGGCTTGAATCAATTGGAAATTTACAATCGGTTGACCAAATTGTTTACGCTCTACTGCATAACGGAGGGCATCATCTAGCATACGCTCTGCCACACCAACGCTATATGCACCAATGTGTAGACGACCTTTATCCAAAACTTTCATTGCCGTTTTGAAACCTACGCCTTCAACGCCACCGATTAATGCAGAAGCAGGTACACGACAATTTTCAAAAATCACATCACACGTATGTGATCCTTTTTGTCCCATTTTTTTATCAATTTTACCGAGCGTAATTCCTGGCGTATTAGCTTCAACTAAAAAAGCAGAAATACCACTTGCACCTTTAATTTCAGGATTAGTACGTGCCATCACTGTAAAAGTCGAAGCATGTGGTGCATTGGTAATAAAACGTTTAGTACCATTTAAAATGTAGAAATCGCCATCTTTTACCGCAGTTGTTTTTAAAGATGCCGCATCAGAACCCGCTTCTGGTTCGGTCAGACAGAAAGAACCAATAATCTCGCCGCTTGCATAACGCGGTAAATATTTTTGTTTCTGCTCTTCAGTACCATCAATGATCAAACCACTTGAACCAATGCCGTTATTTGTACCAATTAACGAACGAAATGCAGGAGAAGTATGACCTAATTCAAAGGCAACATTGACTTCCTCTTCCATCGTGATCCCCAAACCACCGTATTCTTCTGGAATGGTCAAACCGAATAAGCCCAGTTCACGCATTTGCTGAACAATCTCTTCAGGAATACGATCATTTTCAGCAACTTCATGTTCTCTTGGAATCAATTCATTTTTGACAAAATCCCGAATAGTCGAGAGTAATTGTTGCAACATTCCTTCATCGCGGATCATGAGTGATCTCCCATTTCATATATTTCGCTATTGATACCAACTATTTTGCAAATTAGTCAGCACACAAAGTTTCACAAAATCTAGTTCTGCATTAAATTAATTTCATACTACGAGAATTAAAACCATTTTTTCAATACTTTTTTAAAAATAAATTCCGTTAAACGAAATTATGTATCATCCAGGCTTTATTTTTCAGGCATTTACTGATTTATCAAAAAGTTCAATCAATTAATGTCATAAAAAACACTTGAAAAATTTTGTCGATTAAGCATTATATGAGGAATATAGTTTTGATATGCGAAATAAAGGATGTGAAAATGACAGGTATGAACAAGGATAATTTCGTCAAAATCGATTATTCAATTGAAAAAATAGCAATCGTCAAAATCAACCGCCCTGAATCAAAAAATGCATTAAATACAGAAGTGCGCAAACAGCTTGCACAGGCATTTACTGAACTTAGCTTCAATGACGATATTCACGCCATTGTCCTTACAGGTGGTGATGAAGTGTTTGCAGCTGGCGCAGATTTAAAAGAAATGGCAACAGCGGGTTCAACTGACATGATGCTACGCCGTACAGAACGTTATTGGAACGCGATTTCTCAATGTCCAAAACCTGTTATTGCGGCAGTTAATGGCTACGCTCTTGGTGGTGGTTGTGAACTTGCCATGCACAGTGACATTATTATTGCAGGCAAAGGTGCCATTTTCGGTCAACCTGAAATTAAAGTTGGTTTAATGCCGGGCGCTGGTGGTACACAGCGTTTGTTCCGTGCGGTCGGAAAATTCCATGCAATGCGTATGATCATGACAGGTGCCATGATTCCAGCAGAAGAAGCTTATATCATGGGTCTAGTCTCTCAAGTGACCGAAGATGACCAAACCATTTCTACTGCTATCAAAATGGCACAAAGTCTTGCCAAAATGCCACCGATTGCATTGCAGCAAATTAAAGAAGTTGCGCTGATGAGTGAAGATGTACCATTAAATGCTGGCTTAACGTTAGAACGTAAATCTTTCCAATTATTATTTTCAACTGAAGACAAAAACGAAGGGATCAATGCTTTTATAGAAAAACGCAAACCTTCTTATCAAGGCAAATAGGTCTTTACAGTCGAAGATTGAGGAAGTGAAATTGATAGCGCGTAAAGTATTTATTAGTGCTGGTGGTTCTGGGATTGGCAGATGTATCGCAGAAACCTTTTTAAAACAAGGCGATGACGTTTTTGTATGTGATATCAATCAAGAAAGCTTGCAACAATTCAAACAGGATTATCCTCAACTACAAATTGCATATTGTGATCTCGGTCAAATGAATGCGATTCAACCTATATTTGAGACTGCCATGCAAGCGTTAGGTGGATTAGATATCTTGGTGAATAACACAGGAATTTCTGGCCCCACCGTGGCAGCAGATGAATTGAGTTTTGAAGACTGGACACAGGTTTTAAATTTAAACCTGAATAGTACCTTTATGATAACGAAATTGGCGATCCCTTATCTCAAGCAATCCAATTCTGGTGTCATTATCAATCTTTCCTCGATTGCAGGACGCATGGGTTATCCATTTAGACTGGCCTATTCAACCTCAAAATGGGGAATTATTGGTTTTACCAAAACGCTTTCGATGGAACTGGGTGCATTTGATATTCGTGTCAATGCAGTTCTTCCTGGCGCAGTCGATGGTGAACGTGTGCAACGTGTATTACAAGCTCGTGCAGATGCCATGAATATTTCTCTTGAAGAAGTGACTCAAAACGCACTTGCCAATCAGTCGCTTAAACAATTTGTAAATCCCAAACACATCGCAGATTTATGCGTTTTTCTCGCATCGAATAGTGCGAGTTCCATCTCTGGGCAAATATTACCGATAGATGGCGATAAGCAGCGATTAACCTAATTTTTTATACCTTTATTTTTAAATGATTACAGTATCTTAGGACAGTTATCATGACACAACAGATCAAAACTATTGCCATTATTGGTGTCGGTGTTATGGGTAGTGGTATTGCCCAAATTGCAGCACAATCGGGTCATACCACTTATTTGTACGATGCCAAAGCTGGTGCGGCACAACAAGCCAAAGAAAAATTAGCAGCGACCTTTCAAAAGCTGCTTGATAAAAATAAAATCACAACTGAACAAGCTGATGCAGCCAATGCAAATCTTTTGATTGCCCATGAACTTAGTGATTTAAAAAGCTGTGATTTGATCGTTGAAGCAATTATTGAGCGTTTAGACATTAAACAATCTTTAATGGATCAGCTTGAAGCGATTGTTCCAGAAACCACAATTTTAGCTTCAAACACTTCATCTCTTTCGATTACTGCGATTGCAGCAAATTGTAAACATCCTGAACGTGTGATTGGCTATCACTTCTTCAATCCTGTTCCACTCATGAAAGTGGTTGAAGTGATTCAAGGTTTAAAAACAGATCCAAAACATGTGGAAACGCTAAACCAACTTTCTCGTGTATTTGGTCATCGCCCTGTGGTGGCAAAAGATACTCCAGGATTTATTATTAATCATGCGGGTCGAGCTTATGGTACAGAAGCTTTAAAAATTCTGAATGAAAATGTCACAGATATCAGTGAAATTGATCGTATTTTGCGGGATGGTGTTGGTTTCAAAATGGGACCATTTGAACTGATGGATTTAACAGGGCTTGATGTTTCTCATCCAGTGATGGAATCAATCTATCATCAATACTACGAAGAAGCACGTTATCGACCAAGTCCACTCACCAAACAAATGCTCGAAGCCAAACAATTGGGTCGCAAAGTTGGTCAGGGTTTTTATGACTACCGTACAGGTAGCAAGACAGGTGAAACAGCTACCAAAGTGGTTGAGCGTTTAGATCGCTATCCTGCTGTATGGATTGCAGCTGATTTTGCAGATGACAAAAAACTGCTAGAAGCTTATCTCACTGCACAAAATATTCAACTGGATACTGCAACAACGCCACAAGCAGATAGTTTATGTTTATTAGCTTGTTACGGTGAAGACACCACACACGCGGCGAAACGTTTCAATGCAAATCCTGCACATAGTGTCGCGATTGATATGCTGTATGGCATTGAAAAACACCGCACCTTAATGCCTTCACTTGCCACCCAAGCTGATTATGTTCAGGTCGCGCATTCAATATTCAACCTTGATGGTGCATTAGTCAGCATGATTGGTGAAAGCACAGGTTTTGTCGCGCAACGTATATTGGCTATGGTGATTAATTTAGGTTGTGACATTGCGCAACAAAATATTGCAACGGTCGATGATATCAATGCTGCTGTTCGTCTAGGTTTGGGTTATCCATATGGCCCCATCGAATGGGGTGACGTACTCGGTTCAGATAAAATTTTACTGATTCTAAATCGCATTTCCGAATTAACTTACGATCCGCGTTACCGCCCTAGCCCGTGGTTACAACGCCGTGTCGCATTGAATCTTCCACTAAATTTTACGGCTTAATTTAAAAAGGGAATTTACTCCATGTTAAACGCATATATTTACGGCGGTTTACGTACTCCATTTGGTCGCCATGCAGGTGAACTTGCTTCGATTCGACCTGATGATTTAGCGGGTTTAGTGATTCAGCGTTTGATTAAAAAAACAGGTGTATCAGGTGCCGATATTGAAGATGTCATTTTTGGTGATACCAATCAGGCAGGTGAAGACAGTCGTAATGTGGCACGTCATGCTGCATTATTGGCTGGGCTTCCTGTGACTGTTCCTGGTCAAACGGTCAATCGTTTATGTGCCAGTGGTTTAGGTGCAATTATTGATTCTGCGCGCGCGATCACTTGTGGCGAAGGCGATTTATATGTTGCTGGAGGCGTAGAAAGTATGTCTCGCGCTCCTTTTGTTATGGGTAAAGCAGAAAGCGCTTATAGCCGTGATGCTAAAATCTATGACACTACCATTGGTTCACGTTTTCCGAATAAAAAGATCGTGGCACAATATGGTGGTCATTCTATGCCTGAAACAGGTGATAATGTTGCTGTTGAATATGGTATTACTCGTGAACAAGCTGATTTATTTGCTGCTCAATCTCAAGCGAAATACCAAAAAGCAAAAGAAGAAGGCTTTTTTGAAGGTGAAATCACAGCAGTTGAAGTACCGCAAGGTAAGAAATTACCGCCCAAACAAGTCACTGAAGATGAACACCCTCGCCCAAGCTTAACCGTTGACGCTTTAAGCAAGCTTAAACCATTATTTGAAGGTGGTGTGGTCACAGCAGGCAATGCTTCAGGTATTAATGATGGTGCTGCTGCGGTGTTAGTAGGTTCAGAAGCTGCTGGTCAAAAATATGGTCTAAAACCAATGGCAAAAATCCTGTCCGCTGCTGTTGCTGGTGTTGAACCACGTATTATGGGTGCAGGTCCAATTGAAGCAATTAAAAAAGCGGTAACTCGTGCAGGCTTAACACTAGATGACCTAGATATTATTGAAATCAATGAAGCTTTTGCTTCACAGGTTTTATCTTGCTTAAAAGGTCTAGGGGTTGACTTTAATGATCCACGCGTAAACCCAAATGGTGGTGCGATTGCGATTGGTCATCCTTTAGGTGCCTCTGGTGCGCGTCTGGCGTTGACTGTTGCACGTGAGTTACAACGTCGCAATAAAAAATATGCAGTAGTGAGCCTGTGTATTGGTGTAGGTCAAGGTTTAGCAATGGTGATTGAGAACGTCGCTTAACCTCCCACTTCTCTGAAGATATCCATTCATCACAACAGCGTAGTGATGAATGGATTTATTTTACAATGCGAAATAAAATGCTCTATGATCAGGATATAAATACTGCTTTAACCTGAGAATTTAATGTCGCAACCCGCTGAAAGCAAAAAAAATGATAAAACGCCTAATTTTGATGAAATTCGTTTAGATCCTATTTCCCATATTCATCGTGAAAATAATCCCCAATTTATTGCTTCTTTAGCACGTGGCTTAGAACTACTACGTTGTTTCTCATTACAGCATCAAGTATTAGGTAATTTAGAATTAGCCAAAATGACGGGCTTACCTAAGCCGACCATTGCCCGCATTTGTAATACCTTAGTTAGCTTAGGCTATTTGAAGCAAATGCCAGATTCCCCCAAATATATGCTCGATATTGGTGTTCTTTCATTAGGTTATGCTGCGCTGGCAAATCTGACCATTCGTACCACTGCGCATCCTTTTATGGAAGAAATGAGCCTTTATGCACAGGCACCCGTAGCATTAGCAGCTCGTGACCGTCTGAATATGCTTTATCTGGATGTTGTTCAAACCAATAGCACCTTACGTCGCCCAATTGGTTCAACATTACCGCTGTATAGTAGCTCGATGGGTCGTGCCTGTTTAGTTGCTACTCCCGAATACGAACGAAATTTAATTTTAGAGGCCATTCAAAAGAGAGAGCCAGAACAATGGTCAAACATTCAGGAACAGCTTGACCGGGCTTTTGAACAATATAACAAATATGGTTATTGTCTTTCTTTAGGCGAATGGCAGCAAGGTATTAATTCTGTCGCTGTACCATTAATGAGTTCGAAACACGGTTTATATGTGTTTAACTGTGGTTCACCCTCTTATTTACTTAGTGCCGAAAAAACCATTGAAGACATAGGTCCACGGTTAAAATATATGGTAAATAGTATTCAAGATGCCTTAACAGAAAGCTTATAAGTCAAATCATCAAAAAAAAGGAGCAATTGATGGTATCAATGCTCCTACTCGCTTTGACTATACAGGCTTAGCCCTGTTGTACTACTTTCTTAGCTTTTAAAGCTTGTAGCTCCATTGGCGTTAAAAACCGTTGTAAAATATAGTCTGTATCTTCTCCTAGATATGGCGGAGTTTTTACATATTGTACTGGTGTTTTAGAGAGCTTGATGGGTGAGCCAATCGAGACATAATCAGAACGTAGTGGGTGCTGCATATTTACGACCATTTCTCGAAAAATGACTTGTTTTTCTTCTAGCGTCTGTTGCAAATTGTTGATCATCCCTACTGGTACTTTTACCGTATGAATACACTCAACCCACTCTTGAGCAGGTTGTGTCATAAAATGCTGTTGTAAAATAGCGCTGATTTCTTCGCGATGAATAACACGATCTTTATTCTTTTCAAATTTCGGGTCTTTGCACAGTTCAGGCAAACCAATACTTTCACATAAAGCTTTGAACTGTTGATCGTTACCACATGCAATAATGAATTCCCCCTCTTTTGCCTTGAAGACTTGATAAGGCACAATATTGGCATGCGCATTACCAAAACGCCCTGGCACTTTTGCAGAAGTTAAATAATTCATCGCCAATACTGAAAGTGAAGCGACTTGAGTATCCAGTAATGCCATATCGATGTGTTGACCTTCACCTGTGGTCACACGCGATAGAAGCGCCGCTTGAATCGCAATCGCAGCGTATAAACCTGTAGTGAGGTCAGCAAATGCCAACCCTGCTTTTTGCGGACCGCCACCAGGCAAATCATCACGTTCGCCTGTGACACTCATCATGCCACCCATACCTTGAATAATAAAATCGTAGCCAGGTTCAGCAGCACGTGGACCTTTTTGTCCAAATCCAGTAATCGAGCAATACACCAGTTTTGGATTAATCAAACTTAAGCTGTCATAGTCCAGCCCGTATTTTTTAAGAGAACCTGCTTTATAATTTTCAATTAAAACATCACTTTCAAGTACCATTTTTTTAATAAGATCTTGTCCTTCAGTCGTGGCCATATCAATGGCAACTGAATGCTTACCACGATTTGCAGATAAATAATAGGCCGATTCACCCGTGTCCTGACCATTATTGTTTTTAAGAAATGGAGGTCCCCAAATACGTGTATCATCCCCCTGAAATGGTTTTTCAATTTTGATGACCTCTGCACCTAAGTCTGCCAAAATCTGGCTGCACCAAGGTCCAGCTAGAATCCGACTTAAATCCAAAACCTTAAATCCTGTTAAGGCACTCATATTCTTCCTCATTATTGTTGATTAAATTTAACTATTTTTGCAGTCAAGTAAACTCAATATGTCATACTTAATTTTGATAATAAATTAAAATATCGCATTGCAAAATATAATTCTATTATTATTGTAAATAAATTGTTTTTTGATTAAGCTTGCTAGATCCCTCTATGTGTAATCAAAAATTGCACTAAAAAAATCAAGTGAACTTTCATGAAATCGTCGAGTATCTATACACCCACCGTTATTTTGATGGCAGTTGCGGCTGGTATTTGCTCAGGAAGTAACTACTTTAGCCAGCCCCTAATTCACTCAATGTCAGTGGCACTAGATCTTTCAGAAACAACCGTTGCTTGGGTGCCTACATTTGCACAAATCGCTTACGCCAGTGGACTGCTTTTGTTAATGCCTTTAGGAGATATCCTAGAGAAAAGGCGATTATTATTTATTTTGATGCTGCTCGCCTCTTTGGGTTTATTGATTAGTGGATTTTCTAGCCATATTGGCTGGATAATGTTTGGTACATTAATTACAGGATTATTTTCGGTTTCTGCACAACTTTTATTACCACTGGCTGCAAGTCTAGTTCCCATTCAACACAGTGGTCGTGTTGTTGGCTTTCTCATTAGCGGCTTAATGATTGGCATTTTATTGGCACGTTCATTATCAGGACTGATGTCAACATTGTTTGCATGGAATATTATCTACCTGATCAGTGGCTTTTTATTAATGATCATAGCAGTTGTTTTATATAATAAAATTGGTTCTTTTCCCGCCACGCAGTCAGAAAGTTATTTTAAAACCATTGGCTCCATTCCTGTTATTTTTAAACAAAATCAACGCTTACGCATTCGAACCTACATTGGTTTTTTAACTTTTGCAGCAATCAGCATGACCTTTACCACAATGTCGCTTTTACTTGCTCCTGCACCTTATTATTTTAGTGACTTTTCGATTGGTTTATTTGGTTTTGTGGGCATTATTGGGACATTTATTGCCAATTTTTCTGGTAAATATATCGATCAGGGTTATATTCATAAGATTTCAATTAGCTGCGGTATTGGTCTGATTTTAAGTTGGTTGTTATTTACTTTATTACCAGTTTCTTTTGCTTATTATGTGATTGCGACGATCTTAATTTACTCGTGTCTTTCGGCAGTTCATGTTTCCAATCAAAGTATTGTATTTAAGCTTAATCAACAACTTAGATCCAGATTCAATGCAATTTATATGACTGGCTATTTTACAGGTGGTGCAGTTGGCACAACTGCTGGAAGCTACGCATGGCGGCATTTTGGCTGGAATGGAGTATGTATATTAGGCATTATTTTTTCTATTTTGGCACTTTTTTGTTGCCTTAGAGATGCAAAACTTTCCCCAATTATTGATAAATAAAAGCCAGTAATATTTTGAGTATTACTGGCTAAATATTTGATGTCTTTCATCATCATTGAACCCTTTTTTATTTTCTCGCAAAAAAGAAATAAAAAGGGGTTATCAAAAAAATCTATGGAAAATAAGATTAACCGATTTCAGTTTTTATATTATTGACCATGTGCAATAAACGTGGGGCGATATCTTCTTCTAGCTTTTCACGTTTCATAATAAAACTTGGACCACCGCAGTTAAAGACTAAAAGACCATGTTGCTCATGCAATAAAGGCACCGCGACAGAATTCACATCTTTATGCCAATCTCCCATAGAAAAGCAATAACCAAAATCCTGATAGTCTTTAAATGCTTTATCCAGATCACGATTGATCTTGATCCAATCTTCCTTATGTTTAAGGCGAATTGCATTCAGTAAAAAGTCACGTTCATCTTCAGGCATTGCAGCTAAGCAAGCACGCCCCATCGAACTTAGGTGAATGGGTAAGTAGGTTCCGACCTGACGGCGCATGGTGACATTACCCTTGCCTTGAACTACATCCAAATAAATCATATTTAGACGATCACGCGTCGACATAGCCACCGCCGCGCCCGCATAATCAGCCAACTCTTTCATGTAAGGCTTAGCAATAGATCTTACAGAAACATTGGCAAGCATCGAATAACCAAAAGCCAAAACACCTACAGATAATTGAAATTTGGTTGAATTTGGCACTTGACGAATATAACCCAAACGAGACAATGTATGAGTCAAACGGGTAATTGTTGGCTTGGGTAGTCCCGTCATTTGTGATAATTCTTGATTACCCAAATGGGGCTGTTTGGCTGAAAAGCAACGTAAAAGCTCTAAACCACGTGCAAGTGCAGTAATAAACTGACGATCATCCTCTTCCTGCATATCTTCAATAGGATGAAGTAATTCATGGCGTAGCGGAACCAGTAGTTTTTCGGTTTGTTCGGTTTCGTTTAAATCAGTCATGGTATTAGAGCGCACTCAAATCTATTAATATTTCGCATTGCGAAAATTATAATCTATTTATTCTATCAATAGCAAAAGAAGCATGTATAAAAACGTTTACTTCTTTTGCTATTCCAGCTTTTCTGTAATTTTATTCTACAATTCCTTTCGATTTTAACTCATCCAGTGTTGATTTAGACAAGATTCTTGAAAGTATTTCATCCGTATGTTGTCCCAACATTGGTGGTGCACGTTTGTATTCAATAGGTGTACGTGACATTTTGATTGGAGAACCGATCACCTTTAAATGTTTACGCTGTGGATGTGGCATATCGACTAACATTTTACGTTCCACGACTTGTGGTTCTTCAAATGCTTGCTCTAGGTTATTAATCACTCCAACAGGAACTTTTGCTGCATGAATTGCAGCAACCCACTCATCGGCTGTTTTGCTTGCAAAATGTGCTGAAAGTAAAAAGGTAATTTCTTCTCGATGTTTGATACGATCAGCATTTCGAGTAAATTTTGGATCATTTGGAAGTTCTGGCAAACCAATTGCCTGACAGAGCTGAATAAATTGTGTGTCGTTGCCGCAGGCAATAATAAAATCGCGGTCGCAAGCTTTAAAAACTTGATAAGGCACGATATTGGCATGGGCATTACCGTAGCGACCTGGCACTTTACCCGAAGCGAGATAATTCATCCCTTGATTAGCCAGTGTTGCAATTTGCACATCAAGCAATGCCATATCAATGTATTGCCCTAAGCCTGTAATATTTCGATTGAGTAAAGCCGCCTGAATTGCAATCGTAGAATATAAACCAGTGGTGATGTCTGAAAAAGCGATTCCTAATTTTTGTGGCCCACCACCTGGCAGGTCATCTTTTTCACCAGTAACCGACATGAGTCCACCCATGCCTTGAATGATAAAGTCATAACCAGGCTCTTCTGCACGAGGACCAGTCTGCCCAAAACCCGTGATTGAACAATATATCAATTTTGGATTGATTTTAGATAAAGTTTCATAATCCAGACCATATTTTTTTAAAGAACCTGTCTTGTAGTTTTCAATCACAACATCTGAATCAAGCGCCAACGCCCGAACTACTTCCTGTCCTTCAGAAGTGGCGATATCAATGGCTACAGAAAGCTTATTACGATTAGTCGACTGATAATATGCCGCCTCATGAGTATTATGTCCTTCATCGTCCTTCATCCATGGCGGTCCCCACGCACGTGTATCATCACCACGTTTAGGACGTTCAACTTTAATTACTTCAGCACCCAAATCTGCCAAAATTTGACCACACCATGGACCTGCTAGTACCCGACTTAAATCTAGAACACGAAATCCTTCTAGAGCACCCATATTTTTTCCTATAACAATCAGAATCGATAAAAGCATTAATATTAAAAATTAATATTAAATTTCGCATAGCGATATTAAATAACTAATATACACCCATTATTTCTAATAGCAAATACTCAGCAGTTCACGACTTAAGTCTTAGTTTTTTATTTTCATAAAATTTTTCATTAAAAAACATAAATTTATTATAAATAATAAAATATCGCTATGCGATATTTATTTTTATATTTATTGTTTTATTCAATTCTTTGTTTTACTATCCGAAAAATTTTAGAAATCTCGCACATAATTTCCGATTTTTTTAACCAGCAAAATCGGTGTTGTGCTTTAGGAATCTCCTCTGTGGTAAAGGAACTGCTGTGAACACAAATAAATTTGGATCGAATACATGGAAAATTGCATTTCTATTTGCATTTCTAGCGCTGTTAGTTGATGGTGCTGATCTGATGCTGCTTTCATATAGCTTAAATAGCATTAAAGCAGATTTCGGATTAACTTCAGTCGAAGCGGGAATGTTAGGCAGTTTTACCTTGGCAGGTATGGCTATTGGTGGGATTTTTGGCGGTTGGGCCTCTGACCGTTTTGGTCGTGTTCGTATCGTCGTTGTTTCTATCCTAACGTTTTCAATCTTAACCTGTGGATTAGGTTTAACTCACAGCTTTTTACATTTTGGAATTTTACGTTTCTTTGCTTCACTCGGCTTAGGTTCTTTATATATTGCCTGTAATACACTGATGGCTGAATATGTACCTACACGCTACCGCACTACAGTTTTGGGAACATTACAAGCAGGCTGGACAGTCGGCTATATTGTAGCAACCTTGCTTGCAGGCTGGATTATTCCTGAGCATGGCTGGCGCATGCTGTTTTTTATTGCAATTATTCCTGTAATCATGGCTGTGCTGATGCAAATTCTTGTACCTGAACCAGCAGCATGGCAGCAAGCACGCCTACAACCCATACAAAATACTGAACAGCCGAAAGAATCAGCATTTAAACTGATTTTTCAGGATAAACGTAATCGTAATATGTTTATCTTGTGGGCACTCACCGCAGGCTTCTTACAGTTTGGTTATTATGGTGTAAATAACTGGATGCCATCATATCTCGAAAGCGAACTTGGGATGAAGTTTAAAGAAATGACTGCCTATATGGTTGGTACCTATACTGCCATGATTTTAGGTAAAATTTTGGCTGGGTACATGGCCGATAAATTAGGCCGTCGTTTTACATACGCATTTGGTGCAATTGGAACGGCAATTTTCCTCCCTCTAATTGTGTTCTATCACTCACCAGACAACATTTTATATTTATTGGTGATCTTTGGCTTTTTATACGGTATCCCATACGGTGTAAATGCAACCTATATGACTGAGAGTTTTCCAACAGCAATTCGTGGTACAGCCATTGGTGGTGCTTATAATGTAGGTCGTTTAGGTGCAGCCATTGCTCCAGCAACAATTGGTTTCTTGGCTTCTGGTGGTTCTATTGGACTGGGCTTTGTGGTCATGGGTGCCGCTTATTTCATTTGTGGGGTAATTCCAGCTCTATTTATTAAAGAGAAACTATTTGATCCGCAAAAAACTTAATTAATCCAGTTATTAATAATAATTTAAATCAATTTCAGTTTATAGCCAGTATTAGCTCTACTGGCTTTTTTATCGCTAAAAACCCTTGTTTTATTAAAAATAACAAATTAAAATATCGACAAGCGAAACTATATTTCTTTTTATTATGGATGATTTTGAACGAAAATCAATGGAATTTGATGTTGTCATCGTTGGTGCAGGCCCTGCTGGTTTATCTTCTGCAATTAAAATCCGTCAATTAGTCATTGAAAATAACCAACCTGATCTTGCTGTCTGCGTGGTAAAAAAAGGCTATGAAGTGGGTGCACATATTCATTCAGGTGCAGTACTCGAACCACGTGCGATCAATGAGCTTTTTCCAAACAGGGATGAGCAAGAAGCGCCGTTAAATATCCTCGTTTCAATAGATGAAACATATTTTCTTTTATCTGATACGAAAGCACAAAACATAACATGGATAACACCTGAAGGTGGCGGTGGCCCAAACTATCCAAATATGTGACATTCGGATCATCTTAGTGAAGCTTGAGTCACTTTTCATACCCTATGCAAGGTACATTATATCCATGATTATATTGGTATGAAATTCACTCAAATCAGTGGTCGGTAAATATACTGACGTTTAAAATATGGTCATAAATAAATATGACCAAACTCAATATATAAGTTTGAATAATTTCAGATTTATATATACACACTAATCATATTAGTGCTTTGTATCATTTTTTAGGTAAGCATAGTCCTCAAGGGGGCTATGCTTAAAATTATATCCAAAAAGAAATAATTAGCATAATCGCACCCAGTATTGTGAAGTAACTTAATACAACAGGTAAATTAGTTCGGTAACCTTCAATCATTTCTAACGGCGAAAGTGATTTCAATGCAACCCGATACTGAAGAATCGATAATATACTAATGATTAATCCCAAAACGATAACGAGAACACCTAGCCAACGATTAAATAAAATTTTATCGTGATAGCGTACAGGATCAATCAAATGGATGAGCAAACTCGATTTTTCGATTAAAAATCCAAATGCAATTAAAGCTAGGCTACTTCTGTTCCATGCCAGTAAGGTTCGTTCAAGAGCGAGAAATACGCGGGGATCTTCTAAATTTGACATAACTCAGACTTTAAAATAATTCAGCGGTAATTTTAAATAAGATTAACCATTTGATTCAGCCAATGGACACTTTTCAGCATCTACATTGATTTGAATAGCAGGCAAAATCAGTTTCAGCATAGCAAGTTTAACATCCCCAGATTCTCTCATTTAAATAAAATCTAATTTTGCAAAAGAGATACAATCCGTCCCAGAATAAATATCGGCTCTACAAATTATCGCAGAATCAATATTGATAATAACCGTAATATTCTATGCACTTCATCAGGTCACTATTTTGTTGGCATGAGGTTTGCTTGATGCACCATATTATTACTTAAATAAGGTCATAAAGAATGCAAGAGACATCAGTAACGGATTCTTTTGATACAACCAAGCCCAATAATGCAGCAAATGAAACATTAGAAGACTATACACTGCGCTATGCACCGCATAGTTTTCGTCGGTGGAGCCCAAAGGTCGTTGCGATTACGGCGCTTGGTGGAATTGCATACCTTGCAGATTTCTCAATTGGGGCAAGTATTGGTATGACATATGGCACGACAAACGCGATTTATTCGATTTTATTCGCTGCCATTATTATATTTATCACAGGTATTCCTCTTGCCTACTATGCTGCCCGCTACAATATTGACCTAGACCTGATCACTCGTGGTGCAGGTTTTGGATATTTTGGTTCAGTCATTACCAGTATTATCTTTGCGAGTTTTACATTTATCTTTTTTGCGCTTGAAGGCTCCATTATGGCGCAAGGTTTGTTACTTGGATTAGGTATTCCTTTATGGGCAGGTTACCTTATTTCTACGATTATGGTCATTCCTTTAGTCATTTATGGCATGAAAGCCCTAAGTAAGTTACAAGTTTGGACAACTCCAATCTGGCTGATTTTGATGATTGGCCCCGTGGCTTATTTGATTCACAAAGAACCTAATCTGGTAGGATCATTTGCAACATACATGGGAAATAGTGGTTATGCACCTATGGATATGGCAGCAATCATGCTCGGTGCTGGTGTATGCTTATCGCTAATTATGCAGATTGGTGAACAAATCGACTACTTACGCTTCATGCCAGCTAAAACTAAAGAAAATAGCAAATCATGGTGGGCGGCTGTGATTTCGGCTGGACCAGGTTGGGTCATCTTGGGTGCAATTAAACAAATTATTGGTGCATTTTTAGGTTTTTACTTATTGACCAAGTTACCGGGGGTTAATGCTACTGAGCCTGTACAACAGTTCAATGCGGCATTTCATGATATGTTGCCGGGCTGGCTAGCTTTAGCATTGGCAGTTATCTTGGTGGTGATCTCTCAAATTAAAATTAATGTTACCAATGCTTATTCTGGTTCTTTGGCTTGGACAAGTGCTTACACCCGCATCAGCAAAAAATATCCGGGTCGTATTGTATTTGTATTAGTCAATCTGGCAGTTGCACTTGCGCTCATGGAAGGCAACATGTTTGCAGTACTAGGTAAAATTCTGGGCTTTTACTCAAACTTTGCGATTGCATGGGTTGTTGTAGTTGCAACGGATATTGCCATCAATAAATACTTACTAAAGCTTTCACCTAAACAGCCTGAATATCGCCGTGAAATGCTGTATGACTTTAATCCTGTTGGTTTGGTGGCTTTTGGTGCAGCAGCTGGCCTATCGATTGCAGCCTTCTTCGGTTTATTAGGTGATTTTCTTTCTTCTTATTCTCCACTGATTGCTTTGATTGTTGGCTTTGTACTTACCCCAATCATGGGTTTACTGACTAAAGGCAAATATTATATTAAAAAGCATGATGATGGGATCAATGAACCTCGTTTTGACGCTGAAGGTACACCAGTTGCGACGGTATATGCATGTGTAGCTTGTGATCAAGATTATGAACGTCCAGATGTTATGTATTCACATCGACACAACGGCGTCATCTGCTCACTGTGCAAGACAATGGAAAAATAAAAAGCTTAAATCGAAAAATAATGAATTTTACTTCGCCCTGATTTATCAGGGTTTTTTTATGACTAAATAGGCTTGATTTTCATTGCTACAAAAATTAGAGTAATTACTCTAATTTTATAGAGATGATTGTAATGCTAGGATCGTATGATTGGGCACAACAAAACCGTGGTCAAATGAATTTAAAAGAAAAACTGTATCTTCTACAGAAGACATTAGCCCCTACCATGCAGCATTTACTTCAATATCTCTTACCCAAACAACGAGAAACAATTTTTATCGATTTTAACAAGATTGTTTTACCAGACAGCACTTTAGTCAAAGCTGCGATTGAACAACTTGAAGAAACCCAAAAAACCTCTTTGATTTATCACTCATGGCGTAGCTATTTTTGGGGAATCGCGTTTAGCCAAATTCATGGGTGGCAATACGACAATGAGGTTTTTTTAGTGGCCGCCCTTTTACATGATCTTGGTTTAATTGATCCACATAGAGCTCCGAATTGTCAGTGTTTTACCCTCAATAGTGCGATACAGGCTGAGCAACTTTGTCAAAATCACCATTATTCACAAGAAAAGACGGACTTAGTCACCGATGTAATTTGCATGCATATGAATGGTTTTACAGATATGAGCCAGCCTAAAGAAGTGATCATGCTACAAAAAGGAACCAGTTGCGACGTGATTGGATCTGAACTTTATCTCATTGATAAACAGTTTCAGGAACAATGTCTGCAAAACTACCCTCGTGAAAATTTTAATTCTGTTTTTAAAGCATCTATTCAAGAAGAAATAAAACGTCATCCACATTCTAGAACGGCATTTTTAAATCAACTAGGTCTCAGCACCTTGATTCAACTTAATCCATTTAACGAGTAAAGCATATGCAATACATCCAGAAAATGATTCAATTTCCACAATCGGATGAAATTACTGTTGAAGTAAATATTACTAATCAACATTCAAAAACCATTATTATTCTTCCTGCTATTGGTGTTGAAATAGGTAAATATCAAAAACTGATTCGAGGTCTAAATACGAATGGATTTAATACAATAGCGGCTGATTATCCCGGATGTGGAAGAAATACCCCAAAAGTTTCTAGACACTTTGATTATGGCTATAGAGATTTACTGCAAGATTTTATTCCCCAACTGATCAAATTAGCCCCACAGCCTCATTCACAACCAAACTTGGTGTTACTTGGACATAGTTTAGGAGGGCATTTAGCTACATTGTATAGCCAACAACATGAGGTTGCAGTGATTGGGATTGCGACAGGTAATATCGGATTAAATTATTGGGATGTAAAGGGTAAAATTCAAATCTTAAAAGCCATTTCAGTCTTTAATCTTCTCATTCAAATATATGGTTATTTGCCAGGAAACAAAGTTGGTTTTGGCAATAAAGAAGCAAAATCTCTTATTCAGGATTGGTGTAAAACTGGATTGACAGGAACATATGATCACATTTTAAAGCCAACTCATGTTTCAGATAACTCTGCACTTTTTCTTCAAATGCAAGGAGATCAATGGGCACCAATGTCCTCATTAATGGGCTTAACTCAATATTATAGTCATCCTCAAATTAAACAGGTCGATTTGAGAGGATACATTTCAGGCAATCAGCATAGCGTTTGGATTAAACAGCCAGAACAAATCATTGATGTGATCCAAAACTGGTTAAACTAAAAACGAATTTGATCTCGATTCGCCTGAATAATACTGAGCCATGCTTTAGTGGCTGCGGTCATCGGCACAGAAGTATTCCAGGCCATACTTAACGTCCAACGCAAAGAAGTATTGGCTAAAGGTGTAATATTGAACTTGCTTTGATCAAGTTGCTCACAATAGATTTGTGGCAATAAGGCAATGCCCATCGAAAATTCAACCATTTTGGCAATAAAATCCCATTGGCTGCTTTTACATACAATTTTAGGCTGAAATCCTTCCACTTGTGCCGCCTGAATAATCAGGTTATTTAGTGTAAAACTATCGTCATATAAAAGAAAAGATTCTTCTTTTAAATCAGCTAAGTCCACCTCTTTTATATTTTTCCATCTCGAATGCTTCGCGGACAATAAGCATAAAGATGAATCTACGATCGGAATTTCTGCAAGTATAGGATTGTGATTACTTAAAAGTACGCCAACATCAAGAGTTCGGTTGAGAATCGCTTCGGAAATGGCATTTGATCCAACTTCCATAAATTGTAATTCAATATCAGGATATTGTTTATGAAACGATGCAATCAGCGAGGTCAGCAACACTGAGCCCAAAGGCGGTACACCCAAAGTCAATTTGCCTTTTTTTAAATGTTTTATATCTTCTAATGTTTCATAAATTTTTTTTTGTTCATCCAATATAGTAAGCGCATGTTGATAAATTTGCTGACCCGTATATGTTAGTTCAACTTCACGTTTACGCCCTGCTTCGCCTTTTTTAAATAAGGACGTGCTTAACTCCTGTTCAAATGCTGCAATGGCTTTACTGACGGTAGGCTGCGTCATACATAGTTGCTCTGCTGCTGTCGTAAAGCTTTGGCTCTGAACGATTTGTACAAAAATCTTAAGCGTTTTAATATCCACCAACAATCATTCCAAAAAAGCATAATTGTTTTTTTATTATTCATAATATGACATAACAACTCCATTTACAATTGTTTTATTCCAAACACATCATAGCGTTTATAGGTGATCCCTTGTCTTATTCCAGCCTTGCATATATTGCCAAAGTGATCATCCAGATCGGTTTATTACTTATTTTCTGGTGGATTGGATCACTCTTGCAGCAAGCATTAAATTTACCTATTTCAGCAGGCGTGATTGGGCTTTTTCTAGTTTTAATCGGGCTTTTAAGTGGCGTGTTTAAATTGAAGTGGATTAAAACTGGTTCGGATTTTATGTTGGCTGAACTTGTACTGTTTTTCATTCCTTGTGTTGTAGGGTTGATCAACTATAAAAGCTTATTTATAGCTGAAGGCTGGCAATTAATCAGTGCAATTGTGATTGGCACAATGTGTGTCATGGTATTCACCGCCTATACCGTACATTTTTGTTTTAAATTGGAATCACGACTCAAGCAACGTAACCAAGATAAAATGCTACACCAACATGAGTTAAAGCCATGAATATTGCCTTAATATGTTTTCTCGGAACACTTTTCGGATATATCTTAGTCAAACCAATTTATCGTCGTTTGCCTTATTTGCCTTTTGCACCTGCAATTTTAGTTCCTTGCATCATTATTGTGCTACTCATGATTTTCCATGTACCTTATACAACTTATATGCAGGATAATCACTGGATCGTGTGGATGTTAGGACCAACCACAGTAGCATTTGCGATTCCAATTTATGAATATCGCGATGTGATTAAACAACACGCGTTGTCTATTTGTATGGGGATTATCGTTGGAATGGGGGCTGGTATGTTGAGTGCTTTCTATTTGGCGCGTTTATTTCATTTTGATCAGCAAACCACTTATAGTCTCATGTCTCGCTCTATTTCTACGCCTTTTGCAATGGAGTTAACTCAACACATTGGCGGTTCTGTAGAATTAGTGATTTTATTTACGATTATTACGGGAATTGTAGGTATTATCCTTGGCGATCTCGTTTTAGCTGGATTAAAGCTCAAGTCTTATTTGGCCAACGGTGCTTCTCTGGGCAATGCTGCACATGGCTTTGGCACAAGTAAAGCATATATGCGCAATAAGCAGGAAGGTGTTATTGCGAGTTTAACCATGGTATTAGCAGGCATTTTTATGGTCATTACAGGCCCTTTTCTAGTTCATGCTATTGTTAAGTTACTGGCCTGAAAACATTTATAAGTAAAAAAAGCTTAAGATAAAGCTGACTAATAAAAATGTTTCGAGTAGTTCAATACTTGCTCCGATGGTATCACCTGTGATGCCATCAATACGTTTGATAAAAAGATGGCGTAAATAAATTAGTCCTGTCACAAAAACAAGTAAACTTAGAATCCCTTGTAATTTCAAGTAGAAAAAACTGAGCAAAACTATCAAGCTCATTAGCCAAGCACTCTTTTTGGGTAAATCCTCAGCTAAGTGCCGTCCTAAACCATTTTCACGGACATAGTTTGTGGTGAGTAATAAAATTAATGGCACAACTCGCCCGAGCATCGGTACAAAAATCAAAAAAAACGTTAAATGTTGATCAAGCAATACAGATATACAGACCAATTTAAGTAAACACACAACGATCAGACTTAACACACCAATCGGCCCACAGCTTGGATCTTTCATAATCTCAAGGGTACGTTGTTTATCACCAAAACCACCCACCCATGCATCAGCCATATCTGCCAAGCCATCCAAATGTAAACCACCGGTTAACCAAACCCACATGATTAGAATAAGACTTGCGCTCAAGAGATGCGGGACTAGACTCAGCAATCCACTTAAACTATATAAAATCAGACCGATCAGTAAACCAATCAACGGATAATATAAAATAGATCGTGCATTTTCAGTCTGACTCGGTATCCGTGATAATTGAACAGGAATTACGGTCAAAAACTGTAGTGCAATCCAAAATGGCAACATATATTATGCCTCTATTATCTGTAACTGTTGTTGATCATCCAGAGTGATTTTAAAGCGATACAGTTGCCCTAAAGTTGCTTGCATTTTCAGCAGATCGTCCAATGGGCGTTGTTTTGCCAAACAACTTAATAACTTGATTACGCCACCATGCGTGACCAATAAGGCTTGATCATGTTGCTGCATTTGCATTTTTCTAATCACTAAGAATAACCCTTGTTGGATTCGTGATTGAAAATCTGATAAATACTCACCATTCGGAGCCGTATATTGGGAAGGTTGCTGCCAAAAATTGGTTAGCAGTTCAGGTGACTGTTGATAGATCTGCTCTATACTGATTCCTTCCCAATCTCCAAAATACATTTCCTTAAAATTTGTATCCATATAACAATTCAGATTCGTTTGTGCTGCAAACTTTTTTGCAAATGCAGCACAGCGTTCTAAGGGCGAAGTAAAAACCACTTGCCATGGGTACGGCTGCACTTGCTCAATCGTGGTCTGCATTTGCTGCCAGCCCTTTGGTGTCAATGCATCGTCCAGATGACCACGTAAAGTATGGCTCAATATCGTTTCACCATGACGTAACACATCAATGCTCCACACTTTTTGCATGTTGTTTTATACCTGATCGCCAGAAACTGAAGCTTCGGAAAAAGTTGCCATTTGGTTGTGTAAGGCACAGGCCAATTGAATGACACCCAACGCTGCTCCTGCACCACTACCCTCACCTAAACGTAAATTTAGGTTTAATATCGGCTTTGCATTTAGTTCAGCTAAAACACGACGATGTCCATATTCAGCAGATTGATGTCCAAATAACATCCAGTGTCGTACCAGTGGATTTAAACGCACCACGCATAGTGCCGCAACCGAACTGATAAAACCATCAATCACCATCGGCATACCAAGCTGTGCGCAGTGAATATATGCCCCTGTCATAGCAGCAATTTCTAAACCACCTACTGCGGTCATTATTTTAAAAGGATCATCTTTTACATGGGGGTGATGCAATGCAATCGCTTGATCAATCACTTGTTTTTTATGTTTTAACTTTTGTGCATCTATTCCTGTACCTGCACCAGTCAATTGATCTGCATCTTCATTGAGTAATAAACATGCCAAAGCTGAGGCTGAACAGGTATTGCCAATCCCCATTTCCCCCGCAACGAAAATATCTGCCTTTGCACTAATAGCTTTCTGGGCACTGTCTCGCCCTAATTTCATCGCCTGGTGGCATTGAGCTTCCGTCATTGCAGCTTCAATTGCAAAGTTTGCAGTTCCAGCACCTATATAATGGGTTTCAACGCCCTCATAACAATAAGATTCACCCACAGTACCACAATCAATCACTTGTAAATTGGCAGCATAATGGCGCGCGATTACGCTGATACATGCACCACCTGTCGTAAAATTTTGTAGCATTTGTCGGGTTACCGCCTGCGGATAGGCTGAAATATTTTCCTGCATCACCCCATGATCACCTGCAAAAATAGTGATCCATGGTTGATTCAGATGCGGATGTGGTGTTCCTTGTAAAGCCGCCAGTTGTATGGCGATCAACTCTAAATCACCCAATGACCCTGTTGGCTTAGTCAGTTGTTGCTGGCGTTGTATAGCCGATTGTTTGGCTTGCTCATCGATTACTTTAACTGGCTCTATGAACCAACTCATGACTTTGTTCCTTTTAGTAACATTGGAAATCCTGCAACACAAAATTCGACCTTATCTGAGATTTTTCCTAGACGTTGATGTAACCGTCCAGATTCATCAACAAAACGACGTGTCATTTCCCCCATCGGCACAACACCCAAACCTGTCTCATTGCTCACTAAAATAATATCTGATTGAAGTCGCGGTAACAGTTCAAGTAACTCATCGCATGCTAGAATTTGCTGGCTATACTGTCGATTGGAATCATCTAACAATAAAAGATTGCTTAGCCACAAAGTCAAACAATCAATCAAAATGATATGTTGTGGTTGATCAATCATCTTAAGTCGTTGAGCGAGTGCAACAGGTTCTTCAATCAATTGCCATTCACTTGGTCGTTGCTCACGATGATGATCTATGCGCTGTTGCATTTCATCATCCAGTGCCCGCGCAGTTGCAATATAAGTCACTGGATGAGACTGCGCTTTAGCAATAGTCTCTGCATGTCGACTTTTACCTGAACGCGCGCCACCTAAAATGAGATGTATCATAGATTAATCCAATTGTAAGCAATAAAGAGAATGTAAAGGGCCTTGTAATTGTTGAGCATCATAATAGCCAAAATGAAGCTGATCGATGGTTATTTTTAAATTAATCTCTGGACATTGCTGCATACGGTCAAGAATCAAATGACTGGGATAAGCATCACGATACAATCCAAGCGTAATATGCGGATGATATTGTAAAGCTGCAATTTCCTGATGATCATCAAGTTGAAGTTTTTGTCGCAGATTAATAAGATGATTTTTTTCATCTCGAATGTCCGCAAATAAAGCACTGCTAAAACTATTTAATTTACTGATATTCAGTTGAAATGCGGTTTGTTTTAAAAGCGTTCGGCGTTGCTGCTCAAACCAGTCAATATAGAAATCATCATTATAGACAGGCTCTTGCTCCGTCAAAAAGCCGCAAATATACAGCGTTATATGATATTGGCGTTGCGAATCAAATAAGAGTAGATCTGAAAAATTGGTCTGTAATTGATCCAGTTTTTCAACCAATTCGGGATATTGATCACGCTCAACTAAAATGTACCAAAGTGCATAGATGCTCCGTCCATGATGCCATTCGGAATAATTACGATGTAAAGTTGGGATGACATAACTATTTGGCTTCAAATACAAGGAAAAAACACCAAAAATCAGAGTGCTTTATTAAAGCATGATTTTTGGTGTGATCTCTAAAATGATGAGCTAAGTTTTTCGCGTGACTAAGCGTATGAAGACTTTATATCTTTAGGCAAAGCAAAACTTTTGAATTCTTTTAAACATGAGGGATATTCCATAAGTTGGTCAAGATGCTGCTGTATGCTCTGCTCAATCTTTTTCTTTAGAGTATTATCTAAATCAAGTTGGGCAATATTTGACTGTAAATGTTCGGTGATATTTTCAAGAGTCATGTCAAACATCTTGATCGCATAAAAATAGCCCAAACTTGCACCCCATAACAAACTATCGATGGGTTGATTAAATTTAAGATTGTTGGCAATTGAACCGATAACCCGTTCATTGTGATTTAGCTTGCGCAAAGGATCACGCGCCACACGCTGACAAGGATCTTTATAGGCATATTGACACGACAATACAAAGCTCTTGGCTAATCGATCCAGATCTTTAGCTCGTTTTGGCAAACAAACGGCCAGTCCTTGCTTGATCTCATGAACTAAATGTTCAACCAATGACTGTACACGCGCATCTCCCATCGCAATACCAATGGTTTCATGACCCAATAACGAAGCATACCATGCCATCATGGCGTGAGTTCCATTCCAAAGACGATTTTTAATGAGTTGAATATCGGCAATATTATCCACCACAATCATTTGTCGCATTTTAGCCAACAACGGGCTGTTATTTTCGACATAGATCGGCATATCCGTTTCACTATTAAATAAAATCAAGTCCATCGTCTGTAAAATATGGCTTGGCTGAAAATTACGTCGCATATCATCAATATATAAAGAAGCTTGATGTTCCTGCTCAGATGAAAGCTTACTGGTATCTTCAATTTCGACATTTTCATCTTCAACATCAGACTGATATTGCTTAAAAAAATTATATTTAATTTTCAACTGCCGATATAAATTTTGTTCAGAAAGCTTAGACACCATACGGTTGACAACCGTGTCACAGAAATAATGTTGTTCTATAATTTGATCAGCAATTTCCGCATTAGATAATGCGATCAATTGCTCTCGAATATGAGCTAATACTAATGTTTTTGCTCCTACTTTATTTAAAATAATCAGAAATGTTAATGGATGATTATTTTGCATAGCTTGTGAAGCAAAACGTGCATAGAGCCCTTTCGCAATAATTTTTGCCTCACTGGCAATCGCATGTTCAGGTAGACACAGCGCGATCAAAGATGATTCCAAATACATATCCAACATATGCTGCTGGTTGTCTGCATCAATTACTGACATATATTCAATTCGTTCATCATACGAAACTTGGCCATAACGAATGCAATAGGTGCCAAAAGCATTCACTGCTTCACGATATAAGCTGTTACGTGTTGAAGCAATAATACGTTGTGGACGAGTATATCCATCCCAATGCGATAAAATCTGCGCAATGTAACCCCCACCAATTGCACCAAAACCGTGAATCCCAACCGTTAGCTGATTCAAGGTTTGGGGAAATACTTCCTGTAAAATTGGCATCTCCATAGCAGGGACATATTGATCTAAATCCTCTAAACACTCGTACATGGTTTCAAAGTAAAAATCGGCTTTAGACAGCATATTATCATTTGGATCTTTGATATCTTTGAGCAAAATAGTCATGCCGCCTGCTGCATGGGCAGATGTAATTCCATTTTCAGAATCTTCGAACATCAGGCACTGTGAAGTTTCCAGATTCAATTGTTCAGCGGCTTTTTCAAAAATTTCAGGATGAGGCTTCCCCTGTTCAACCTCATCACCACAAACCAGCACATCAAAGAATTTATATACATTAGCATTAATCAAATATTCTTCTGCTATTGCACGACGGCTAGATGTCGCAACGGCCATACGTAATCCGGATTTTCTTAAACGCTCTAAAACCTGAACTAAACCTTTTTTAATAGGAACGCCTTCTTTACGTACCATTTCCAATTCAAGTTGATCCGCACGTTGGCGAATCTTTTGATATGGAATATCTAAACCATATTGTTGTTGAGCCAATTGTTCTGCTGTTTTAGCGCTTAAGCCCAAACATTTCATTAAATATTCATCGGAAAATGCTTGACCAATCAGCTCTTGAGACGCCTGTTTCAATGTTTGAAACCGTAAGCGTTCAGTATCAAACATTGTTCCATCCATATCAAAAAGTGCCGCTTGAACAGCAGAACCATGAAAAATCAGCATCCATTTACCTCTATTTATTTATAATTCACATCTTTAGGGTATACAAAAACTGTGCAAAAAAACGGCTTATTTAATAAATGAAACATTTTTGAGTGTTTTTTGATCAAACGTTCTATGATTATGCGTCGATGGTTTATTTTAGTATTTAAATAATTGATTTTTATTCCGAATTATGAAATTAATAAATTGAATAATTCATTCACTTTCTAAATAATATCACAAATAAAAATTTGGGTAATAAGATACTATTAGTTGATACTATATTGTTACTTAAGCTTCTGATAATCAAAATAAAAACTTGTGGATTTAGAACGAACATAATTACAATTTGAGTTAAACAAAGGGGCTGTAGTAGATTAGCAGAAGTGCTACTCTATGAAAATGAAGATAAATCGTTGTAAATTAGATAAAAATACCC